>JANNNO010000145.1:0-19090 GCA_031398585.1 Myxococcales bacterium
CCAGCGCTGCGCCCGCGACGCCCGCGACCGTGGCGGCCCAACGTTCACGATGCCGGGACAGCGCCTGGCAACTTTTCAGTTCCCCTCGATCGAAAACGGCGACCAAAACAGCAGTAGCGATAGGACGCTCCAAGGTCCACCTCCCGGCGGGGGGCGTCCGGTGTTCCGAGCGCCCGCGAGCCGTGCGCCGAGGGGCCCCGACGACACGACACTGATCTCAAGTGTAAGCGGAAGATGTGCGAACGCACTTGAGCCGGAGCGCTCGGTCGAAAAAAATTCGACGGCTCCCGCCGAGTTCACCGGCGTTTCGCGCCGGGACGCTTCACTCGCCGCCGAGGGCTGACTCGAGCTCACCGGCGGCGTGGTGATCGCCCTTGGCCCGTGCCGCTTCGAGCCCACGGCGCCAGACCACCTTTGCCTCCGAATGATCACCCAGCGCCACATGCGCCTGCCCAGCGTGCAGGTACGTCGGTACGTAGTCGGGATGCTTGTCCATCAGCTGGCCGAACACGACCAGCGCCTCGGCGTGTGCACCCGCGTTGCGATGCTCGAGCGCGAGCGCGTAGAGCGGAAACGGGTCCTGCGGTCGCGACTCCGCGAACGCCCGCAGCTTCGTGATTCGGTTCTGCGCGGCCGGATCGAGCGTCATGAGTTTCGCGCTCGCACGGTGAGGAATTCTTGCAGGGGCATTGCGGTTTTCATCGTGGCGCAAAGGTGATTCGAGTCAATGACATTCCGGACGCCACCGGCGCGGACGCCGGGAACGAAGACACGTACGCGGCGTCTGTGCCCCGGCGCGGCGATTTCTTTCTTTGACCACCGCGCAGCGATGCCGCAAGGTCAGAGAGAACAGCAGCAGGACCAAGATCTCCCGTGCGGCGAGGCGATTTCGAACGATTCGTAGGTGTCGACCTCGGGGGAGGTAAGGGCAAGAAGACTGCGCTGTCCGTGCTGGAGCGCCGGCCCGAAGGAGTCGCGGTCACCGCCATCCTCCCCCGTAACGGCGAGCTGCCTCTTTACGACGATCGTTTGATCGACGAGATCCGCAGCCGCAGCAGCAAGGCGCTCCTTTGTGTCGATGCCCCGCTGACGCTGCCGCCGTGCCTTCGCTGCCAGGTCACGCCCTGCCCTGGCCAGGAAGCCTGCATCGATCCTGCGGTGGTGCAGATGCGCCGGCAAGGCTCCGCGCTCGAGTCGTCACGCGATCATCGCCGCGGCAAGCCGCCCATCACGCCGTACACGCAGAGGGCGACGGAGATCTATCTGCAGCGGCGCCGCGGCGTCGTGGCGCGTGAGACCCTCGGCCAGGGCATGGGCCCGCTCACCGCGCGCGCCACCCACCTGCGACGAGCCCTCGCTGACATCTTCGTACTCGACGACAACCTGATCGAGGTCTACCCCAAAGCGACGCTGCAGCTACTTGCGCTCGGTGCACCCTACAAGAAGCGGCCCGATGCCCGGCTTCGTCTGCTCGAGTGCCTGCCGGGGTTGACCTTCGGGCCCGGCGTCTGGCGCGAGGAGTGCGTGCAGAGCGATCACGCCTTCGACGCCATCCTCTGTGCCTTCACCGGCTATCTCTACGCGCGCGAAGGATGGACCCATCCGCCGGATGCGGAGATTCGCAAAGGCGTCGACGGCTGGATCTGGGTGCCGCCCGAACCCGCGGCCGAAACCGGTACGGCCACGGCCGCGCAGGACGGCGAGATCGAGCCGGCCTGAGCGTGTGAGCTTGGTGGCCGGCCTGAGCTAGCCGCCGGCCCGTCTTAGCGGCCCGCGAGAGCAGCCGCTTCCGCGGCAGCTTCACGAGCGCGCGCTTCCGCGGCTGTCTCTTTGCTCGGATTGTCGACTTTGGAGGCGTCGCGCGCGGTGGCGGGCTTGCGCTCGGCGGCCAATCGCTCGACTTTCGGCGTCGTCTCCTTGGGCCGCGTCTCCTTGGCGGAGGCCTTTTCGGTCGCCGGCGAGGACGCACTCGCCTGCGTGACATCGTTGATCTCTCGCGCTGACGATTCAGCGTCGGCCTCGGCGTCGAGGAGCGCATCGGTCTGGCTCTCCTCGCTCTTGCGGTCATCGAGCTTGCTGTCGGCCAGCTTGCTGTCGTCAAGCCGGTCTTCGAGCCGGTCTTCAAGCTTCACTTCGTGGCGCTTGCTCGGCCCCGCCAGCAGGGGGCTGCTGCCGCGATCCCTGAGAAACTCGAGGAAGACCAGCGCCGAGGGAAGCTCGGCCGCTGGGATCTCGTCCAGCAGGTCGCGCGCCTGGCGCCGAAGGATCTCGCCCGGTGCCTCGCCTGAAGGGCTCGAGCGGGGCAGCTCCGGCGGCTCCTCGGGCGGCTGGACCCGACCCCAGGGGGGCGGGCTGCCGACGTCGATCTGCATGTGCTCGATCCAGGTCTGAATATGAAAG
Organism: Myxococcales bacterium; assembly: GCA_031398585.1. Classification (GTDB taxonomy): domain Bacteria; phylum Myxococcota_A; class Polyangia; order Fen-1088; family Fen-1088; genus JANNNO01. The sequence goes on from JANNNO010000145.1 coordinate 2,401, forward strand.
TGCAGCAGATCGCTGCGGTAGGTGAACCATCGTTCACGTTCGGCCGGGAACGCGAGCAGGACGTCCTTGAAGCGCCGGAAGGCGCCCTTGCCGTCGATCGCGACGAGCAGCCGTTCGCGCAGCACCTGATCGGAAACGGACGCGACGAAGCGCTCCATCCAGCGGTATTGCTCGCGCGAGGAGGCGGGATCGACGCGCAAGTAGCGGTTGGGGTTGTTTGCGACCTTGGCCCGGCGGGCGGCCGCATCCGGCTCGCCCTCGATGATGGCCAAAAGGTCGCCGTTCTCGAGGTCGAGGAAACTCTCCTGGTCGGGAGAGTTGCGCTCGAAAGCGATTTCCAGATCACTCCAATTGATGGTGATGGGCGGCATTCGTGAGCTCCTTCCGGCCGTCCCGCCTGGGAAAGCGCTGGAAGTCGTTAGCGTTGCATAGCCTACTGGCGGGGTCACGGGAATGCAATGGGCCAAAACAGCCCTGCGCTCTCGTGATTGTATGGTGACAAACGGGTATTGCTGGGGTCGATCTCCACTTCTTGCTCCACTTCTTGCCCCACCATCGCGGAGCCGATGGCGACGACATCTCGGCAAATCGAGCGAGAACCTACGACCGGAGCGGCTCACCGGCCGCCCGGTACACTCGAGCTTCTGTGGCGGAAACGGGCGAAAAAGAGGCGCAAAATCGTGATCGGCGCGACGAAAAGTTTCCTACCCTTGGGGACCGACGCCCTCTGTTTTTGGAGGCCGCCTCTCTCTCCAAGCTTCCCGCGTGTCGCTGTTGATTGATGGCCGCGACTCCGCTACTCTGTGGCGCTCGTTTTCCTGTCCCTCTGTTGGAGGTTCCTGTGGCACGCGTCACCGTCGAAGACTGTCTCGAGAAGGTCAACAATCGCTTCGCCCTCGTGGTTTTGGGCGCCGAGCGCGCGCGCCAGATCGCCACCACGGGCCGCACGCTCGTTCGCTGCGACAACAAGCCTCCGGTCGCCGCCCTCCGCGAGATCGCTGCGGGCAAGGTGCGCTTCAACGAGAACATCGAAGCCACCATCCGCCAGTACCTGGCCGAGATGCGCCTCCGCGGCGACGCCCAGGCGCGCGTACGCAAGTAAGCAGCCGCCAAGCGGCCCTTCGCTAACGACCGAAAGAAGCGCGCGGGTCCACAGGGGCCCCGCGCTGCCTATCGATCCTAAAGGCCGCGCATCGCGAGCAGGAACTTGAGGTAGTTGCCCTCGGGAAAACCCGGGTGCACGGGATAGTCGGGCGGCAGACCATGTCGTTCGAGCACCAGCAGCGGCACCTTCACATCGGCGCCGCCCTCGGCCAGCGCGCGTTCCACGTCGGCCGGGGTGAGCTTGGTCGAGTTGGTGGAAAAGGCGAGCAGCCCACCGGGCTCGAGCACCGAGAGACAGGCGCCCGCCAGCGTGGCGAGGTCCTTCGTGACGGAGAATGGCGCGCCGGCTCCCTGTGCGTGCGAGAAGGTCGGCGGATCGCAGACGACGATGTCGAAGCGGCGCCCCTGCGACGCGAACTTGTCGAGCGTGCGACCGACGTCGGCGGTGATGTCTTCGATGCGAGACGGGTCGATGCCCGACAGCTCGCAATTGCGGCGGCCGCGTGCGTGAACCTTGGCGACGCTGTCGACCGAGACGACCTCTTTGGCGCCCGCCTTGACCGCGCGAATCGAAAAGGCGCCGGTGTACGAAAAAAGATTGAGCACGCGGCGATCGGCGGCGCGGGCGGCGACGACGTCACGACCGCGGCGAAGATCGGGATAAAAGCCAACGCCGAGAGGCGCCGTCACGTCGACGCCGAAGCGACAGCCCTCCTCCTCGACCACCACCTCGAGCGGCGCCTCTTCGCCGCGCGCACGCACGCCCGGCTCGGGCGGCGCTTGACCGCCGATGGGTCGCAGACGCCGCTGTTCGTAGATGCCGGCGGGGCGCACGGTCGATTCGATCGCGTCGAAGAGCTCTTCGCGCCAGGGCAAGGCACCGGCCGAGAGCCATTGCACGACGACGAAGTCGCCATAACGATCGACGTTGCAGCCGGGCAGCCCTTCGCTGTCACCGGAAAAGAGACGATGGCCGGTGGGACGATTGGCTCCGAAGACCAGCCAGCGCAGCTGAACCGCCCTGCCGAAGCGCGCGGCGATGGCGCCCGCGCCGGGGTGAATCTTCTCGTCGGGGTCGCGCGAGAGCACGCGAACCGCGATGGGATGCTCTTGATCGACGAAGCCGCGACCAACGAAGACGCGGTTGCCGCCGAGAAGATCGACCAGGGCTCCGGTCCCTTCGCTGACCGCGCGGCCACCGAAGGCGTCACGATAGACGTGCGGGTGCCCGGCCCAGACCCGGCGTGCGACGTCGTCGAGCAGACGGTATTGACCGGGGCGTCCGAATGGCTCGCCGCGGGTGCGGGGTGCGGGACCCCGCCGCCTCACCGTCGACATGGGACCTCGAAGGGGGCGCGGACTGCAGGGGCGGGCGAAGTGGTCATGAGGCTGGAAGGCCGCCATTCATAGGGGCCAACGGCGGGCGTGTCAAAGGCCGCGTCCTTCTGGCGCCGAACACCCCCAATGCCCAGGGTGCTGGCGTGACTTTCGGAACAGCCACCGCCGCGAAGGGTCAGGGAAAACGGCCCGGCGAGGATTGACTTCGACCCCCCATTCCTGAAAAGTTGTGTGCGCTGTCGTGCCGAGAAGTAGGAGAGGGAACTCCCTGCGGCGGAACCGGGCCCCAGAAGGAGGTTCGATGTCGTCCAATCCGAGCTCCCAGGCTGAAGAGAAGTCCTTCCCTGGAGAAGATTCCGCGGGCGTGCCCATCGTGGCCGTGACCGCCGAGCTGCCCGTTGACGCGGCCGACGATGCCGCCGAGCTGCGCGTGGTCGACACGCCGGGGCCGGGCACCGAGCCGATTGCGCTCGCCGCCGGTGGTGCCGAACGCGGCGAACCCGATGCCGAACGCGCCCTGGCGGACGCGGGTCTCGACGCCAGTCCTAGCGACGCGAGTCTCGAAGACCGGACCGAGGATCTGCTCGACGACTCGTCGGACGACTCGCGGCAGGCCTCCAGCGAATCCCTGCAGCAGGCTTTGCACGAAGCGACCTCGAGCGCGGACGAAGTCGCGGCCGCCCAGCAGGACGGCTCGATGACTCCGGGCCCGCTGCTTTCGCCCAATGTGCTGACCAGCGCGGTGCTTCCGCTGCCGGCAGCGCGAAATGACGCCGAGGGCGCCAGCGCGCAACCGCGCGACGAGCTCGACCCGGAAGAGTCCTCCTCGCTCGATGCATCGGACCTGGTGATCGAAGGCGATCTCGACGAGGCGGACACCAAGGTTCGCCGTCGCGACAGAGATCTCCTGTCGCCGCCGCCTTTCCTCGAGTCCAACAGCGGCCCGCCTCTGGGCAGCGCCGACGAGGAGTTCCTCCGTCGCGTGGTCTTGCCGCCGATCCCCGCGCACGCGCGCACCACCCTCGCCGGCATGCCGGTCATTGGGCGTCCTTTCGGAGAAGAGACCGACGATCACACGGTGATCTCGTCGCCGCCTTCGGCCGAGCTGCTGGCCAGCATGACGCCCCCGCGCGCGCCCCATGCGGCGCCGCTGCCAAGCCCGCATGCGGGTCCGCCTCCGCGACGAGGCGGCGTACACCTCGGCTGGGGCCAGCTTCTCCTCTTGCTCGGCGTCGCCGCCGGAGCCGGCAGCGTCGGCACTGGGTACCTGCGACCCGAGAGCCCCGCGCCGCTGTCGGCGGGATTCGTGACGCCCGCACCTGCGATCGCTCCCGAACGCGCACCTGCCACCCCGCCCGCGGCGGCGCAAGTGCCGCCCGCGCCCACCGTGGCTTCGGAGCCGGCGGCACCCAGCGAGGCGCCAGCCCCCAAGACTCTGCCCCCACCCGCGGTTCCGCCCGTGGCGGCCAAGGCGGTCGTGGCCACGCCGCCGGTGGCCGCAAGACCTGCAGCGCGCACCGCTCCCCCTGCTGCCCCTGCCCCCGCCCCGGCAGCACCCGCGGTCGCGAGGACAAATGCTGAATCCAAGGGCGTCGCGGCTCCCGCGGGTCGCCCACCCGAAGCCGAGCCGGCGCGTCCCGCCCGGGCTGGCAAGGCGGTCAAACGCACCGCTCGTCGTGCCAAACGCCCGCCGGCCAAGAAGCCGTTCGTCGATCCTTTCGAGTGATCGGCAGCGATGATTGGCGCGTGATCCCGCGCCGATCGACCGCTGACCACCTGCGGGCGACAGGAGCCCGGCGGTAAGCGTACGCCCACCTCGCGACCAGTTCCGCTCTCCCGGGCCCGGCGCCTGACGGCCGCCTCCACGCAAATGCTTGGGACCCTTGGCTAAAGGCGGAGGTCGCGTCCGTCGACGGCAAGGGGGGAACCTATGAGCCGTTTGGGTGAGTTGCTGCTCCGCGATCAGATGATCTCGGCCGAGCAGTTGCAGCGCGCACAGGAAGAGAGCCGCCGCTCGGGCGAGCGCCTCGGCAACAGCCTCGTCAAGACCGGGGCGATTCAGGAAGAGGATCTGACCCAGTTCCTGTCGCGCCAGTACGGCGTGCCGGCGATCAACCTGGCCGAGTTCGACATCGAGCCCGAGGTGATCTCGCTCATCACCAAGGACGTCGCGTTCCGCCACAAGGTCGTGCCGGTCAACCGCGCGGGCAATTCGCTCATCGTCGCGATGGCGGATCCTTCCAACATCCTCGCCATCGACGATCTGAAGTTCGTCACCGGCTACAACATCGAGGTCGTCGTCGCGGCCGAGGTCGGCGTCACGCAGGCGCTGACCAAGTACTACGAGAAGTCGTCCGAGGCTCAGCTCGAGCAGGTGATGAACGAGCTGCAAGAGGACGTCGCGTACGAGGCCGGCGAGGAGCCGGAAGCGAACGCGAACGATCTCGAGCGTGCCTCCGAGGACGCGCCGGTCGTCAAGCTCTGTAACCACATCCTGTTGTCGGCGATCAACCTGGGCGCCTCTGATATTCACATCGAGCCCTACGAGAAGAGCTACCGCGTGCGGGTGCGCGTCGACGGCGTTCTGCGCGAGCTGATGCAGCCGCCGCTCAAGCTGAAGAACGCGCTTTCGAGCCGGCTCAAGATCATGGCCCGGCTCGACATCGCCGAGCGGCGCCTGCCGCAAGACGGTCGTATCAAGCTGAAGATCGGCGGCGGCAAAGACATGGACTTCCGCGTCTCGGTCCTGCCGACCCTCTTCGGCGAGAAGATCGTCATGCGTCTTCTCGACAAGGGAAACCTGCAGCTCGACATGACGAAGCTCGGCTTCGAGGTCGCGCAGCTCGAGGAGTTCAAGAAAGCCCTCGAGATGCCCTACGGCATGGTGCTGGTTACCGGCCCCACGGGTTCGGGCAAAACGACGACGCTCTATTCAGGCCTGCAAGAGCTGAACACCATCAGCGACAACATCAGCACCGCGGAAGATCCCGTCGAGTTCAACCTTCCCGGCATCAACCAGGTTCAGGTCTCCGACGCCATCGGCCTCACCTTCGCGGCGGCGCTGCGGTCCTTCCTGCGGCAAGACCCCGACACCATCATGATTGGTGAAATCCGCGACTTCGAGACCGCGGAGATCGCGGTCAAAGCCGCGCTCACCGGTCACATGGTGCTCTCGACCCTGCACACCAACGACGCCCCGTCGACCATCACACGGCTGCTCAACATGGGCGTCGAGCCCTTCTTGGTGACCGCGGCCGTGCAGCTGGTCGAGGCGCAACGTCTGGTGCGGAAGATCTGTGCGAACTGCAAGCAACCGACCCCCACGCCCAAGGACGAGCTGAAGCTGCTCGGCGCCAAGGACGAGGAGATCGACACTGCCACCTGCTTCAAAGGCGCCGGCTGCGAACGCTGCAGCGGCAGCGGCTACAAGGGCCGCATCGCGGTCTACGAGGTCATGCGCTTCATCGAGCCGCTGCGCGAGCTGGTGCTGCAGGGGGCGTCGTCGGTCGAGATCAAGGCAGAAGCCATTCGCAACGGCATGCGCACCCTGCGCATGAGCGGCATTTCGAAGATCTGCAGCGGCATGTGCACGGTGGACGAGGTCGGTCGCATCACGGCGGCCGACTAGGGAAGGCAACAGATGGCAGTCGCAGGCGCACCGAGTGGACTCAACCTTCAGCAGCTGCTGAAGGCGATGGTAGAGAAAGGCGCGTCCGACTTGCACCTGACGACGGGATCGCCGCCGCAGCTGCGTATCGACGGCGATCTGGTGCCGCTGCGGACCAACCCGCTGTCACCGGTGGACGCCAAGCAGCTCTGCTACTCGGTGCTGACCGACAGCCAGAAGCTGCGCTTCGAAGAGGATCAGGAGCTCGACTTTTCTTTCGGCGTACGCGGGCTATCGCGCTTCCGCGGCAACTTGTTCCTGCAGCGGGGCGCGGTCGGCGGGGCCTTCCGAACCATCCCGTTCAACATCCGCAGCTTCAGCGATCTAGGCCTTCCGCCCGTGCTGGAAGAGATGTGCAACAAGCCGCGCGGCCTGGTCCTGGTGACCGGCCCGACCGGCTCGGGCAAGTCGACGACGCTCGCGGCGATGGTCGATAAGATCAACACCGAACGGCACGAGCACATCGTGACCATCGAAGACCCGATCGAGTACCTGCACGCGCACAAGAACTGCCTCGTCAACCAGCGCGAGGTCGGCAGCGACACCAACTCGTTCAAGAAGGCGCTCAAACACATCCTGCGGCAGGACCCGGACGTCGTGCTGATCGGTGAAATGCGCGACCTCGAGACCATCGAGGCGGCCCTGGTGACTGCCGAGACCGGCCACTTGGTCTTCGCGACCCTGCACACGAACTCAGCCGCTCAGACCATCAACCGCATCATCGACGTCTTCCCGCCCAACCAGCAGTCGCAGATCCGCGCGCAGCTGTCGTTCGTGCTCGAAGGCGTCATCGCGCAGACGCTGGTGCCAAAGGCCGACGGACACGGGCGCGTGCCGGCGATGGAGATCATGGTGCCGAACGCGGCCATCCGGAACCTCATCCGCGAGGACAAGATCCACCAGATCTATTCCTCGATGCAGGTCGGTCAGGGCAAAAGCGGCATGCAGACGCTCAACCAGAGCCTGGCGTCGCTCTACCTCAAGCGGCTCATCTCGCTGGAAGAGGCGCTGAACCACAGCTCGGAGCCTGAGGAGCTGCAACAGATCATCGCCACTGGCGGCGTCTCGCTTGGTGGTCGACCCATGACCCGCGGCCCCCAAGGACGGGAATAGCGGATGGCGTTGACCCCGTACATCTGGGAGGCGCGCGCCAAGAACGGCGACACCAAGAAGGGTGTCATGGAGGCCGACAGCGAAGAGGCGGTGCACAACCGCCTCAAGCTGATGATGCTCCAGCCGGTCGAGGTGAAGAAGCAGCCCAAGCAGCTGCACCTGCGCATCGGCTCGGGCGTCAACACCGAGGATATGGTCATCTTCACGCGGCTCTTCGCGACGATGATCGACGCTGGCCTGCCCATCGTTCAGTGCCTCGACATCCTCAGCTCACAGGCCAAGAACAAACACTTCGGAAAGATCCTGGGGCAGGTCAAAGCCAGCGTGGAAGGCGGCTTGACCCTGTCTGACTCGCTCCGCAAGCACCCCAAGGTCTTCGACAACCTGTTCGTCAACCTGGTCGCCGCCGGTGAAGCGGGCGGTATCCTCGACACGATTCTGCAGCGCCTCTCCGTCTACATGGAGAAGGCAATGAAGCTCAAGCGCCGGGTCAAGGGCGCGATGGTCTACCCGATCTCGGTGCTCGGCATCGCGGCGATCGTCGTGACGGTCCTTCTGACCAAGGTCGTCCCGGTCTTCGAGAAGATGTTCAAGGAGTTCGGCGGCGGCAAGCTGCCGGCCCCCACCCAGTTCGTCATCGACGCCTCACACCTGCTGTCGACGTCGCTGCCGTACATCATCGCGATCATGACCGGCATCGGGTTCGCGCTGAAGATGATCCTGCGCACCGAAAAGGGCCGGCTCGCCTTCGACGGCATGCTGCTCAAGCTCCCCGTCCTCGGCCCCGTGCTCCGCAAGGTCGTCGTCGCGCGCTTCACCCGCACCATGGGCACTCTGTTGTCGTCGGGTGTGCCGATCCTCGACGCGATGGACATCGTCGCCCGCACCGCCGGGAACAAGGTGGTCGAGCAAGCCATCTTCTACACGCGCGCGCGGATCTCCGAAGGTAAGGATCTCGCCACGCCGCTGATGGAGACCGGCCTGATGCCGCCCATGGTCGTGCAGATGATCGCGGTCGGCGAGCAGACCGGCGCGCTCGACGCGATGTTGACCAAAATCGCCGACTTCTACGAGGAAGAGGTCGACGTGGCCGTCGCGTCGATGACCAGCCTCATCGAGCCGATGATGATGGTCTTCCTCGGCACCGTGATCGGTGGCCTCGTGGTCGCGATGTACATGCCGATCTTCGAGATGGCCGGCAACATCAAGGCGAAGTGATCGGAGGGTCTTCGGCACGCTCCTGGCGGCCGGTGATTCGCATCGAACGGGGACGGACGGGAGGGAAGCGGTGATGGCGATCAACGACCGCAAGCCGACGCCGCAGCCCCCGTTGTTCACCGACAGTGCCCAGGATTGGGCGCCGGGACGGGCTGGACGCGACAAGGACCAGGTTGCGGTCGAGGACCGCCGCACGCTGCGCGGGCTGATGATGTTCCGGATCGTGCTCGCGTCGGTCCTGCTGCTCTGCCTGGTAAGCCTGTCGTGGTCGACCCGCAACGACGAAGTGCGCATGGCGCCCGACTTCGCGCTGTTCCTCTTCGGCCTTCTCGGCTTCGCCTACGTCGTCACGATGGTCTACGCGTTGCTGATGCGCCGGGTGAAAAACCTGGTCCGCTTCGCGTACATCCAGATCGGCGTCGATCTGTTGATCATCGCCGCGCTGGTGCACGCAACCGGCGGAGCGCAGAGCGCCTTTACGATCCTCTTCATGATCCAGGTCATCGCGGTGGCGCTGCTGCCCGAGCGTTACGGCGCGGCCTACGTCGCGGCGGCCAGCGTGGGGTTGGTGTTGATCGTGTCGTTGGCGGGCTACTTTGGGTTTCTGCCGGTGATCCCCGGCCAGAGCGTGGTGCCGTGGGAGCTGGCGCCGCTCGATCTGTTCTTTCGCCTGGTCCTCAACGTGGCGGCGATCGCCACCATGGGCGCGCTCGGGTTGAATCTGTCGGGGCAGACCCAGCGGGCGGGTGAACGGCTAGCGCGGCACCAACAGTACGCGGGGGATCTCGCGTCGCTGCACCACAATACGATCCGGTGTCTGTCGTCGGGACTGGTGACGGTCACGATGGACGGCGCGATCACGTCAATCAACGAAGCCGCGTGCGAGATCCTGGGCATTCAGCAGCGCAAGGCTCTCGGCTCGCCGCTCAAGGAGCGCATCCCAGGGCTGGGTCACATCTTCGCCGAGGTGGTCAGGGTCGGAACGGTCCGACGGCACGAGACCGATGGCCTGCGTCCCGACGGCACGGTCCGAAATCTGGGGATATCGGCAACGCCGCTTTCGGACCACACCGGCGAGATCATCGGCCGCGTGATTCACTTTCAAGATCTGACCGAGCTGCGCCGTATGCAGCAGCAGGTGGAGCGGTCGGAACGGCTGGCGTCGATCGGGCGACTGGCCGCGGGCATCGCGCACGAGATTCGAAATCCTCTGGCGAGCATCTCGGGATCGGTCGAGATGTTGCGCCGAGCCCCGGAAGCCGACGACGAGAGTCGGCAGCTGGTCGACATCGCCGTGCGGGAGGTCGACCGCCTCAACAACCTGATCACCGAGCTCCTCGACTACGCCCGCCCCCACGCCGAAGAACGCCGCGCGATCGATCTCGGCGAACTGGTGGCGGAGATCGGAAAAGTCTTCGAGATGGAAAAGCGAGAAGCCGCCGTCCATCTGGAAGTGAAGGCCGACGCCGACGCAGGCGTGGAGGCGGCCGCCGGCCAGATCCGCCAGGTGCTCTGGAACTTGCTACGCAACGCCGCCGAAGCCATGCCGAAAGGCGGAACGATCAAGGTCCGCGTCGCGCACGAATCAGCGGCGGCGGGCGAAGCCACGGTGCTGAAGGTCGAAGACTCCGGCGTCGGCATCAAACGCGAAGATCTCGCGCATATCTTCGAGCCGTTCTATTCGACGAAGCGCGGGGGGACCGGGTTGGGGCTGGCGACGGTCGCGCGGATCGTGGAAGACCACCGCGGGCATATCGAGATCGAGAGCACGCTGGGTGAGGGGACGGAGTTCACTGTGCGGTTTCCGCATGTGAGCGTGGGTGGGTAGCGGACCGTCGAGCGTCCTTGCGCTGCCGCAGTGGCGAGAGTGCGCACTTCGCGTCTCGTGATGCCGCCCGATCTGCGCAACACCACCAATGATTCCGGACAGACGCCTCCGGCCTTTGTTAGCTGTCATTGCCTTTTGTCGTTGAAGATACTTTTCCAAGCTCTTCGCCTTGATTCGGTCTCACGACGGCCGTACAGACTCATGCGCGAACCGCACCGTCGAATGGGAACTTCAACGCAGGGAGGGGCCGCATGTCTTGCACACCTCGAGAGCGTCTCTTGGCCAATCGGACCTACTACGTCCGGACTGATGGCAACGACAACAACGATGGGCTGGCAGACGCCTCGAATCGGGCGTTTCTAACAATTCAACACGCGGTCAATGTGGTGACAGCCAACATCGACCAAGGCCCCTTCTCTGTGACCATACAGGTCGGCGATGGGACTTATACGAGCACAGTTAACCTCAGCGAGCACATTGGCGTCCTCGCCGTCACACTGAAGGGGAACACCTCGTCTCCGTCCAACACGATCATCAGCACGACCAGCTCGCATGCCATCGCAGGACGTGGGCTCTGGCACATTCAGGATCTCACATTACAGACCACGACGTCTGGTGACTGCCTGGCTCCAACCTCCGGCGCCATCATGTCCTTCTCGAACATTCGGTTCGGTGCCGCTGGCAGCCATCACATCGCCGTCGGCGAGGGTGGCTTTCTCAACGCGACCGGCAACTACTCCATCGTGGGCGGAGGGAGCCGCCATGTCGTCGTTCGGCGAACGGCGTCCATGTTGGTGGAGGGGGTAACTGTGACCTTGACTGGAACGCCCAACTTCACTGCGCCATTCGCCATCGCCGAATTCGTATCGTTCTTATCGTACGCCGGAACGACCTTCTCCGGGTCAGCCACCGGCGGCCGCTATCAGGTCCACTCCAATAGTGTCATCTGGACGAACAGCGGGGGCGCGAACTTCTTCCCCGGCAATAGTGCCGGCAGCACGGCGACCGGCGGGCAATACCTTTAGCAGAGACTGCAGCAGCCCCGGGCGGGTACTCAGACGTATTGCCCGCCCGAGGCTGTGGAGCCCGCAGCGTTTCCCGGTAGGTACGTCGCACCAGCACTGTTGGTGTAGATCACGCCGTTGCCAGTGGCGAGGTATCGATTCCCCGTTGCAGCCCCCGAGAAGGTCACACTTGAGACAGACGCGAGCCCCCCCGAGTAAACCTGCGCGAACTCGCTGCTAAAGGCCGGAGTGCCGGTCAAGGTGACGGTGACCGCATCGATGAGGATGGTGGAGTTGTTCAGTGCCAAGAGGTGATGAGCTGCCCCGCCCACGATGGCGTAGTTGCCTCCTGCCTGAACGACTCCCCCATTTCGAGTAGAGATGTGCGCGTTGGCCGTAGCGCCAAAGCGAAGATTCTGGAATCTTACGAAGCTCATGCCCTGAACGTTCAGGCAAGTGCCCGCGGTAGTCGTCTGAAGGGCCATGTCCTGCACCGTCCAAACTCCGGCATTTACGGCCAGGATGGGATTCGCACTGGTGCCACTGACCACGACATTCGCCGGCGTCGCAGCGTTGCCCTTCAAGCTGAACTGACCCGTCCCCTGTAAGAACGACGGGGCGCTGAGATTCGCCCTCAGTTCGACCGGCGCGTAGGTGCCATCGGCGATCTGGATCGTGACCGCGTACGGTCCCGGATCGATCTGTGTAGCGACCACGTCGACAGCGCGCTGGATGGTCAGGAACGCTCCCGTTGAGCTGTTGCCAAGACCGTCATTGACGTCGCTGCCGTCGGAGCGCACGTAGTAGACGCGATTGCCTAGAAGGTTCTCTCGCTGAAAGGGCATGCTGACTCCTTCTCCCAGGGCTGTTCAAATCAGTCGCACGAATCTCTGTGCGTAGAAGATCGGTGTCGCCTCGGTCTCGGTATTCACCGACTTGTTCGATCCTGAAAGCTGAAAGGCCTGCAGCTCGACGTAGTCGCCCTGCGTGAAGTCACGAATGGTGCTGACAACTAGGTCGGTCTCCGTGCCCGCTCCACCATTTGTGCTGGCATCCTTGGTATACCGACCGATGATCGTTGCGCCGTTGAGATAGACACGGAGCCCCCGAATCGTCGTATCAGACGAAGTGGAGAATCGAACGTTTCCGCCCACGACGTACTTTCCCGCTGTTTGGATTGTGATCCGCGTGTTGTTGGCCGCGGTGTCATGCATGCCGTCCGTATCGTATCGCTCTGTATCGAACGCGAGGGACGTCCAGCTCCCCGTGGCTATGGTCTGTGCTGCCGAGTGGAAGAGTCTGCATCCGATGTCGGCCATGCGTTGACTCTATAAACGGCGAGTAGAGAGGCACAACGACAACTTCGTAGACATCGCAGATTCAGGCCTGCCGAGCAGACAATCCCATTCAACCCGGCCGGCAATCTGCGCACGCTCTCGTTACGGCAAGCTCACGGGATAGCCGAGGAGCGCTCGCGAGGGGCTCGGCCGGACGCGATCTCGGCCGCCTCACCCGGGCCAGCGCTCAAGGGGCAATCTGCCGACAGTACGCCCCCAGTGCCTCGGACCACGGTCGAAGCGCCGGTAGGCGGGTCGACACGAGCGGCGTGCGCTGGTTCTTCACGCCGATCGTGGGGAAGCTGGTGTGGGAGGCGGCGCGGACTTCGGCTTTGTAGCCGCTCGCCGCAACGGCCGCACTGACCAGTTCGTGGAGGGAGGCGCGGCCGGCGTTGGCGACGTGGTAGAGGCCGGCGGAGGTGGTGTCGCGGAGGAGGTCGCGGACGCGGGTGGCGACGTCGACTGAATAGGTCGGCGAGGCGATCACGTCGTGGGCGGCGCTGAGGGTTTCGCCACGAGCGGCTCGTTCGAGCATGCGTTCGAGGAACTGGTTGCCCTTGGGGCTAGGGCCGAAAAGGATGCTCACACGGACCACCAAGGCGGAAGGCGCGCGGGCAAGCACCATGCAGTCGCCGCCAAACTTCGTGATCCCGTAGGTGTTGAGTGGACGGGCCGCGTCGCTTTCGCGGTAGGCGCCGGCTTCCGCGTCGGGGTGGTCGGGAAAGACGCTGTCGGTGCTGAAGAGGCAAAGCCGAAAGCCGAGCTCACGGGAGAGGTCCGCGAGAGTGCCGGGCAGGAGCGTGTTCAGGCGGAAGGCGGTGACGGGATCCTGCTCGCAAGCGGGAATGCCCATCTTGGCGATGCAGTTGACGACGACAGACGGCCGCCGCGCTCTGACGAACGCGGCGACGGCCTCGAGGTCGAGGGCATCGAGATCGCGTGAAGTGGCGGTCTCGATGTCGCCCTCTCCTGCCAGCGCGGGCGCGAGGGCGGTGCCGAGTTTGCCTCCGGCCCCCAGAATGAGAAGCCTCGGCCGATCGGCCACCGCCATCCCGCTGCCGCGGTTTGAATCCGTCACTCGGGACGTTCGACCAGCGGGAACGCCGGTCCGCGAACCAGGTCGCCCGGCATCACGTCGACCTGCTCGAGAAAGGTGGCGGCGCTGCCCGGAGTCGGCGCATAGACCGTGTCCCCGACCAGGTAGCGCAGCGAAAGCGAGCGCCGCGGGCGGTTGGTCCCGTTCGGCATCGAACAGTGCCAGCAGCCACCGTCATGGACGGTGCAATCGCCCGGCTGCAACTCGACAGTGACGACATCGTAGCCCGCGGCTGCGGGGTCGGCCGGGATCTGCGGCCGAGCGTCGCCTTGAAACCCCTCGCCCGTGTGCAGGTTACGCGAGGCGACGCGCCCTTTCTTGTGGGTCCCGCAGGCGTAGCTCAGCGAACCATTGGCTGCGTCGACCGGGTCGAGCGGGATCCAGAGCGCGCACTGGTTGTTCGGCTCGAAAGGAAAGTAGGCGTTGTCCTGGTGCCACTCGAGTTTGGTCCCGAACTGCGGCGGCTTGTTGAAGGTGATGACCTCCAGGAGGCGCAACTCGATCTCGGCGAAGCCACGATGATTGAAGATCTGCCGAACGATCTCGGCCATCTCGCCATCAAGCGCCAGCTTGTTCAGCGTCGGAAACTCGGCGAGCGGCCGGATGCGCTTCTTCTCGCCCGGGACGTGCCGCCAGAACACCGCGACCGGCGCATCCTTCGGCACGACATCGGGCCGTTGGTCGCGCGTAGTCTCGGAGAAGGCATCCCATTCCTCACGAATGCGCGCGATGATCCCGGTATCGACGGCGTTCTTTACGACGGAAAATCCGTTCCGTTCGAATTCGACCAGATCGAACTTTGCCTCCGGAAGATCGCGCTTCGACCCGGCCTGCACCCGCTTCGCTGCTCCTTGCATGTCTCCCCCGCTTCGTTCCTCGAATGCGCCCCGGAACCGCGTCGGTTCTGGACCCGTCTCACGTAAGCCGCGCGTAATCGTAACCCAATGGAGACTTCTCGGAAAGGCGCCTCAGGTGGTCACGGTCAAGGCACACCAACTACATGTGCGCCTTGAACCCCCTGCGCCGAACAGTGTTGAACTCATGGCCGGCTCGCCATCTCATCCCCGACCGAGCGATGGCCAGCACCAGCCTCCTCGATCCCAACGTGCTCCCGGCGCGCCTCCAAAAGAGCCGCGACGAGTGCCTGTGAGCGATCCCCGGCAGCGAACCGCACTGCATTCCGCTGGGCACGTTCTCGCAATGCTGCCCAGTCAAGGTGTCCCGACCAGTGAGCAAAGGACCGCGTCTCCCCGGCCTCCACTTTGATCAGGCTATCCCCGGGAAAGTCCTCGAGCACTCCACGCAACGATCGCCCCACCATGACCGGAAGGCCGGCGCACGCCATCGCCATGAGCCCAGCGGGAGCCGCGTTCAGGTATGACGTGAGCATGCAGTCCTTCGCAGTCTGCGAGCCAGCTCCAAGTACGGCTTCGTAGGAACTCTGAATCGGTGGCACACACCAGCCGCCCCCGAATCCACGCAACTCCTCTACAAGGGTCGACCACGGCCGCTCGCGCTCATGGGCAACAATGTGCTGACGTTGCGCTTGTGAGAGTGGCAAGCGGTCGAGGGTCCTTTCCGCACCGGAGAGATACAGATGAATGGTTGTTCCGGCTTCGCACAGGGGGACGAAGGTAAGCCCCTCGTCTGCGAAAGCCGCAAGGTGGAGCCCTCCTTCTCCGGGAGCCACAAAGTCAGCCGCGCTCTCGCCTGCCAAGGGGAATGAGATCACCCGTCCCGAAAGTCCATAGCTAGCCTCCACCAGCGGGACGGCCCCCGACGTGTGGGCGCCCAACACGACTCTTGAGGCCGATTGTAACAGTCGTCGGTGGACGTCTTCGAAGTCACGCCCGCTTGCCAGCATGGACGCATCCGGTATCGGATTGCTGACGATGAGAAACGTGGCTCCCACAGCGCGGCTCAGAGCCGCGCCGAGGAGCCCTTCCCAAGCGGCGCGGACGACCTCGTCGCGCCTCACTCCTGGAAGGCCAGCGTCGTCTTCGATGGCGACGACGCCGGGCGCGCGTGAGCAGAGCTCGGCCATCGCCTTCGCGTCTAGAACGACGGATCGTTCACCCGCAATTGCGGCGGGCCCTGGACGATTCACTGCAGATCGCACATCGAATCCCGCGGCAGTGAAGCGCCCAGACAGCGCCAGCAGTCCACTTGAGACATCCTTCGCGAGGAGCAGCAGTGGCTTCCTTGCATTCCGCAGCTGCGCCAGCAAAGAAGCGGCCTCGTCCGCCACGGACGTTCGACCTCGGGCGCGCTCGAGCAGATCGATCGCGCTGCCTCTCGGCAAACTCGTTTCCGACAAGCTGTCAGCCGGTTCAGACGGCAGATCGCCTCGCATCTCGACCGGCACGAGACTTGGAAGCCATTCGCTGTGGGTCTCTTGCCGCGTCGGCGTGGCAGGCTGCCTTGCGTGCTGCCAACTCGACGTCAAGGGTGTGCGGGCCGCATCTTGCCTCCGCGCCATCGCAGATTGACCGCTCGCCTCCGCCAGAAAGCGCTCGAACCTAGCCACCTTCACGCCGTCGATCCCGAACAGGTGTCGCTTCGCCTCGCTCGCTCGTCGCAACGACTTCCAGTCAAGTTGACGGATGAGCTCGCTGACACCCGCAACCTCTGACAGTTCGATCGGGATGAAGCCCTCGGGGCCGAATTCGCGGACGACACCAGTTTGGCTCCGATTGATGAACATCGGCAGCCCCGCGCTACCCAAAAGCAGGACATTCGCGGGAACAGTCGTCACGAGGAGCGTATTCAGAAGTTCTCGATACTCAGCGCTGGTGCCCGCAGCGATGGCCGACGTTAGGACATGCGTATTGTGAACCACCCAGCCGGCGTCGTACTGGGAAACCTCCGTGACAACCTCAGCCGGGTCGACCACGACATCGAAAACGTGGAACCTCTCTCGCTCCTCCGCGCCGAGGAGACTTCTTACCGTCCACATGAATGCAGGCTCAGCGTAGGTGTAGAGGT
>JANNNO010000166.1:0-23578 GCA_031398585.1 Myxococcales bacterium
TGGCTGTCGAAGCCGAGGGCGTCGCCACGGGGCGCACCGGCGAGGCGGCGACCGCGCCCGGTCGCGAGACAACGGAAGGCGAGGAAGCCGTGGCGGGCGGGGGACTCAACGTTGCGGGCGAGGACGGTTTCGCCGGCGTCCCCGCTCCGATCAACGGTGCTGGCGGTACCGCGCCGGTGCCGGGTTTCGCGCTTGCTTGCTGGCGCTCGAGCTCGGCGATCTTCCGTTCGACGGCGGCCTTGTTCTTGGCATCGGGCGAGCGTCGAAGGTAGTTGCGATAGAAGCCGAGAGCTTCGTTGCCCTGACCAAGGAAGTAGTGGCACTGGGCGATGTTGTAGAGCATCACCGGGTCCTGGACGTACCGATAGGAGCTCTTGAACTGCTCGAGGGCGAGGCCGTACTCCTTCAGATCGTAGTGGACCTGTCCGCGAGAGAAATGCTCGCGCGCCTGAGCGCTCTCGCCGGCCGATGGCGTGGGCGCAAGCGGTGCCGCCGCCGCGGGGACCGCCTGCGGGCGTGGAGCTGGGTTGGGTGCGGCCCTGGCGATCGGCGCGCCAGCCAGCCGCCCCAACGAGACCGCCGAGACCAAGATCCCGATCAAGAGGACGCGAGAAGCACCAACCACGTGAAACCCCCAGCGCGATCGTAACACGATTGCCGCCCCGTGCGCGAGGGAGGGACCCGCCGCGAGAAAGCCGCGAGAGAACCCACGGCCCGCGCCTCGCTGGAGAGCCCGCTAGTCGACGACCGTCTGGCAACCGAGCAGGACGTCGAGGCGTCCGCTGGTCTCGGCGCGCAGGCGGTCACAGGTGCTGGGGCAGGCGATGATCGCGCTCGGGTTGGCGCCCGAGTCGAGATCGACGTCGTAGTACCAACCGCCGCGACCACCGTCGCAGGCCGCCCGATTCTTGACGTTCCCGAGGGTGACGACGCTGCCGTCGCCGGCAGTCAAGACGACGTTGACCCGCGTGTAGTCGAGCGCACCAGCGGCGGGCTTCGGCAGCTTGAACTCACACGCGATGGTGTTGGCCCGGATCGCTTCGAGCGCAGCCTGGAATTCCTTGGTGACGTTGGCGGCGGTGTTGATGATGAAAGGGCGCACGGTGCTGCCCGCCGTGGCAATGGCCGACAGGTTGCTGCGCGAGGCGGCCATCTCTTCTTGGCCCACCACCCCGACCGCGAAGGTCGGAATGGACGGTGAGCCCTCGGCGCCCTCCCGCGCGATCTGCACGATGCCGGTGACCCGGTTGGGCGTGCACGCCGAGGGCAGGCCGTCGGAGGCAAGAACCACCGCCATCTTGGCACCTGGGTTGGCGACGGCGCGGGCGCGGGCGTGCTCGATCGCACCCGCGAGCGCCGGCCCAACCGGGGTGAGCCCTTCGGGTTTCCGCGCGTCCAACGAAGCTCGGATTGACGGCGCGACCATCGGCAGCGGGGTCACGGGAACCGTCGGCGTCGCATAGGGCGGGACTTCGCAGACGTCACGACCGATGCAGTAGCCGGGGATCTGCTCGCAGCGATTGCCGGCGGGCACGCCTCCCTCTCCGCCGCAGTAGGTCCCCGACTGTAGGCAGTATTTGTCCGACAGCGTGCAGGCCGAGAGCGGAACGCACGTGCCCGAGCCGCACTCGGCATCGGTCTGACAGTCTCTGACCGTCGTCGCGGGTGAGCAAGCACGCGCCATCAAGCAGGGGCCAAAGGCGGCGCAGGTGGAGTCCATGAAGCAGTCCTCGGGGATCTGCTGGCGGACGATGGGGAAGACCTGCAGCCCCATGCTGATGCCGGCGGACGCCGGATCGGAGGCGAAGCCGTTGATCGCGGCCTTGATGGCATCCCACTTCGACATGCCCATCGCGGTGTCGGTGAGCATCGAGTAGGAGGCATCGAGCATGACGTAAAGGTCGAGCGGCAGTCGTTCGGCCTTTATGCTCTGGGACACACAGGCGGCGTCGGGCGAGACGCTTCCGACCTCCCCCCGACTGATCGGCACATCGATGCCCCCGTCGCCCGGGCGTAGGGGAGGAGAGATGCCCGCTTCCGGCTCGCGTCCAGAGCCCACGTTGGGGCGGTCGACGTTGGCCCCTTCGCACGCGAGTGCCATGGCGCAAGCCGCTGCAGCCAGCCAGAAAGAGGGGCGCAGGCGCGAAGGCGCGGGCCGATTGCCTGCGCCTTCGCTGCGTTCGGCCCGAGACTCAGATCCGCGCGGCATGCGTCCCTCCTCTGGCACGGTTTGTCCGGGCGAAGCCCGGCGGCATCAGCCCTTGAGCTTCACGGGTTCGAAGCGGGGCGCCAGCAAGTGGTTGAGAACGAAGGCCAGCAAGTAGGCACACCCGCAGATGCCAAACAGGATGGTGTAGCCTCCGGTCACGTCGCCGGTCGCCTTGAACGAATCGAGCAGCCAGCCGGCGAAGAACGGAAAGGCCATGCCGCCGAGCGATCCGGCCATGCCGCCCATGCCGATGATGGAAGCCACCGCGCGCTTGGGGAACATGTCCGAGACGGTGGTGTAGAGGTTGGCCGACCAGGCCTGGTGGGCGGCGCCGGCCAGGCCGATGATGAGCACGGCCTGCCAGTCGCCGAGGCGAGTCGCAAACATGATCGGAAGGACGGCAAGGGCGAAGATGAACATGCCGGTCTTGCGCGCCCGGGTGACCGAATAGCCCTTGCGGTTGAAGTACCCCGTGACCCAGCCACCGGCGATGCTCAGCACCGTGACGATGACGTAGATGGTGACGAGGTGAACCCAGCTCTTCTTGATGTCGAGGCCGCGGGTCGCCTTGAAGAAGTCGGGCAGCCAGGTGAGGAAGAACCACCAGACCGGATCGGTCAGGAGCTTCGCGATCATGAAGGAATAGGTCTGCCGGTACCCGAGCAGCTCGCCCCAACCGACCTTCTTGGCGTCGTTGCTCGCCTCGTCGAGATCGCTGTGAATGTAAGCGAGCTCTTGTGGGGTGACCCGCTCGACCTTCTCGGGGTTGTCGTAGAGAGGAATCCACGCGAGGATCCAGAGAAAGCCCGCGATGCCGGCGAGCACGAAAGCCGATCGCCAGCCCCAGTTGAACGCGATCCAGGGAACCAGTGCCGGCGCGACGATGGCCCCGACGTTGGTGCCGGCATTAAAGATGCTGGTGGCAAAGGCGCGTTCGCGTTTGGGGAACCAGAGCGAGACAGCCTTGACCGCGGCGGGGAAGTTACCCCCTTCACCGAGGCCGAGCGCCATGCGAGCGAGTTGGAAGCCCGAGACCGTCGCCACGAAGGCGTGCCCGATGGCCGCGGCGCTCCAAGCGATGATCGACACGGTGTACCCAGTCTTGGCGCCCTTGCGATCGACGTACCAGCCGAAGAAAAGCAGGCTGACCGCGTAGGCGCCCTGGAACGCCGAGTTGACGAGCCCATATTGCTCGTTAGTCCATTTGAGCTCGTCGTCGAGGATCGGCTTGAGGAGAGCCAGGATCTGACGGTCGATGTAATTGATCGTGGTCGCCGTGAACAGCAACGCACAGACCAGCCAGCGGTAACGCCCCATCGGAGTGATGTTTTCGCTCATCGGGTTCCGCCTTTTCACCCGAAAGCGGCGGCCCGGCAAGAAGGAAACCGGCGGGAACGACGGTCATGGCGACCTCGAGACACATCGCTCCTGTGGCCATCGGCACGAAAGCGGTCACAAGAAAACTAGGGTTGCCGCGATCCGCAGCCTATCCATAGTGATAAAAGGGGGCCCGAAACGCCCGCCGGGGCGTGGCCGCGCCTGGTGCCGGAGCCAAGATGAAAAAACGCACCGCCGAGAAAGTCATCTCCCGTTCGATCCTGGTCCTCGCCGTCTATCGCAAGAGCACCATGGGCCGCGCCCTTCGTCGCCGCCCGTCGTTCTGGACGGTCCCCAAAATGTTCGGCGCCGGCGCTCACCCGCCGCGCAAGCGCATGCGGCTCGAGTTTGGCGAGACCAAGGGCGAGACCGGCTTCGCCCTGACCTACGCCGACTCACGGGTTTTGGCGACTCACACCCCGTGAGGCGCGGGCTCGCCCGGCCACCCGGCGCGCGCCCGGACCCTCACCCCACCCCTCTCCCACTCCGTGGGCGAGGCAGCCCGATCATCTAGTCACCGCGCACATTCAAGCGCCTCTCGCCGGCAACCGGCAATCCGCGCCTCCCGCCGGCAACGCCCGCTTTTCGTCTGTGCCTCTCCCTCGGGGAGAGGCCGACCGGCGCAGCCGGGCGGGTGAGGGTGCCCGCACCACCACCCACCTCGCCGCGCGACTTCGCACGCCGATGCCCCGCCCCTCGCCACTTCGTGAGCGAGGGGGCGGCGGTGCGGCTCAGTCTTCCGTGATCACGCGGAATTCGGTGCGGCGGTTCTTGGAGCGGCCGGATTCGGTGCGGTTGTCGGACAGGGGACGGTCCATACCGTAACCGATGGCGACGATCCGTTCGGGCGAGATGCCCTTGAGCACGAAGTAGTCGCGCACGGCCTCGGCGCGTTTTTGCGACAGATCCCGGTTGAAGTCGGCTTTGCCGCGATTGTCGGTGTGGCCCGAGATCTCGAGCTTGATCTCCGGGTAGCTCTTGAGCACCTCGACCGCGCGATCCAGGATCGGCAGCGAGTTCTTCAGCAGATTGGCCGAGCGGAGCTTGAAGTTGATGCCCTGGATGACGCCGGTGAAGCGTTTGACCTCTTGCGGGACCTCGTCGGGGCAGCCGTCGACGTCCTTGTAGCCGTTCTTCGTCTCGGGCTGATCCGGGCAGGCGTCCTTCGAGCCGAGGATGCCGTCCTTGTCGTCGTCCTTGTCCGGGCAGCCGTCGTTGTCGTCGATCCCGTTCTTGTCTTCGGGACGCAGCGGGCAGTGATCATCGACGTCGCCGATGCCGTCGCCGTCGTTGTCGACCTCGGGGCAACCATCGTCGTCCTGAAAGCCATCGGGATCCTCGGCGACATCGGGGCAGCGATCGCCGCGGGTCGAGATGCCGTCCTTGTCGGGATCTTCGGTGGGCGGCGCCGAGTAGACGACCTTCTGATCGACCCAGACCTTGGCCCGTTGCTCGCCAAGGTTGACCGAAAGTCCCAAAAAGCCGAGGTAGTCGGGGCCGCCGTAACTGGTCTCGTCACCCCAGGAGATCCACTTGGCGGCGAACGCCATCGAGCTCTGCACGCGGCCTTCGAGCCGCAGGTTCACGCGGCTGCCAAGGCCGATCTTGAGCCCGAGCGCTGCGCGCCCCACCCCGTCCTGGTCGTCGATCAGGATGGCGTTGTCGGTGACGATGGAAGCGATGGCGCCATAACCGAGCAACAGGTAGGGACGCACCACGCCGGTCGCCGGGTGCAAGAGCATCTGACCGCCGACCTGGTAGATCCACATGTCGGTCTTGAGCGCGTCGTCGCTGCTCCGGGTCTTGGTGAAAGAGCCCAGACCCTCGGCCTCGAACGCGATGTAGCGGTTGAGGTTGAAGGTGAACTGCAGACCGCCAAGGGGCGCGTGCTTGGGCGAAAGCTCTGTCGGCGAGATGTCCGCGCGGCCGAGCCCATGCTCCTTGTCGAAGTAATGAAAGCCACCCACCAGGCCAAGCTCGAAGCGGAACTCGCGCAGGCCGACGTCGGTGCGCAAGTTGTCATCCGCAGACGCGGTTGCCGGCGCGAACACGCCACTGGCGACACAGGCGATCGCGAAAAGCCCGATCGAGAGGCGACCGCCGAGGGGGGCCGCAGCGCCGGAAAACCATCGGCGCCGAAACCGTGAGTCCGTCATGAAGTCTCTCCTTGTCGGGTTCGCAAGCCAGTGGCGCAGAGAAAAGCCGCCCCGCACGATAGATCAGGATTGGCCGGGCGTGAATAGCGCACGGGGAGACAACCCCGGAAAAGTGCGCGACCGCACAGCCCAGAGAGAGCCAACATCGGGGCGTGGCGACGCCAGCGCCTACACCGGGTGACCGACGAACAGCGAACCCGACCGCCGCCCGCCGCCGACTAGCGGAACTCTTCCATCAACGCGTCGAGCGCAGCGCTGCCTGGGCAGAGCTTTTCGAACGGCACCCGCGTGAGCGGCTCGTCGGTCGTGTTGTTGAGTGCGTGCATCTCCGACGTCTGATCGTCGATGAAGAGCAGACCCGTGGGCACTTCGCCAAGCTTCTGTCGACCCTGCAGGTAGTTGTGAACCGCCTGGCGGTCCCGCGGGTTGTAGTCGGGCGCGACCTTGGTGAAGTGCACGACCGATCCGTCGTGCATGGTCACGGACTGGGTCGATCCGGGCGCGTACTCCGTGCGGATCTCGGTTCGCAACGGGACGAAGTCGGTGCGAGTCACCTCGACGTTGCGTTCGCGCGTGAACCGGTACGCCTTGGTCGATCCCTCGTGATCGTTGAAGGTCACGCAGGGCGAGATGACGTCGATGAGGGCAAAACCGCGATGGGTGAGCCCGGCTTTGATGAGCGGCACCAGCTGCTGCTTGTCGCCGGAAAAGCTCCGCGCCACGAAGGTCGCGCCCAGTGACAGCGCGAGATTCACCGGATCGATCGGCGCCAGCTGGTTCGCCTCGCCGCGTTTGCTCTTGGATCCGATGTCAGCCGACGCCGAGAACTGGCCCTTGGTCAGGCCGTAAACCCCGTTGTTCTCGATGATGTAGAGCATGTTGAGATTCCGCCGGATGGCGTGGCTCAGCTGCCCCAACCCGATCGACAGCGAATCGCCGTCACCCGAGATCCCGATGTAGTTGATCTGCCGGTTCGCCGCCGCGGCGCCGGTCGCGATCGCCGGCATGCGCCCGTGCGCCGAGTTGAAACCGTGCGCGCCCGCGACGAAATACGTGGGCGTCTTCGACGAGCAGCCGATGCCAGACAGCTTCGCGATCATGTGCGGCGGCAGCTCGAGCTCGTAGAACGAGCGGACGATGGCCGCGGTGACCGAATCGTGCCCACAGCCCGCGCAGAGGGTGGACATGGCCCCCTCGTAGTCGCGCAGGGTGAGGCCGATCGCGTTCGGCTTGAGGCTGGGATGGGCGATGGTCGGTTTCTTGGTCACGACGCGAGCTCCTTCGTGGTACCGGGGACGGCGCCGGGAGGCGTCGGGCCGGGCGTCGGCGCGACCGCGGAGCCCGAACCATCGATGCCGGCGCCCGCAGCGGCGGGCATCCCGCCGGTGATGCCATCGATGACGTGCTTGGCCGACAGCGGGAAGCCACCGTAGACCAGCACCGACTGCAGCTTCTCCTTGGGCACCGCGGTCTCGTTGACCAGCAGCGTGCGCAGCTGCCCGTCGCGATTCTGCTCGACGATGTAGTTCATCGGGTGCGCCATCAGGAAGTCCTCGACCTCCTGGCTGAAGGGGAACCCGCGGATGCGCATGAAGTCGACCTTGAAGCCCTTCTTCTCGAAGAGCGTCACGGCTTCGCGCACCGCCGGATCGCAGCCGCCGAGCGACACGATACTGAAGGCGGCAGCGCCCTCCTTCTTGTCGATGATCGGCGCCGGGACGAACTTGGCCGCGGCCTTGTGCTTCTTGGCCAAGCGGTCAACGACGTCCTGGTACTCGTCGGGGATCTCGGTGTAGCCGCCGAGCTTGTTGTGGCCCGAGCCGCGCGTGAAGAAGGCGCCCTTGCTGTGCACACCGGGCAGCGAGCGCGCGGCGACGTAGTTCTCGTCGGCGGGCGAGTAGCGATAGTACTTCTCCATCGCGGTGAGCTCTTCCGCAGTGACCACGCGGCCGCGGTCGGGCCGGTAGCTGTCGTCCCACTGGAAACGCGGCACCACCCAGTCGTTCATGCCGATGTCGAGGTCCGACAGCATGATGACCGGCGTCTGGAAACGTTCCGCCAGGTCGAAGGACTTGGCCGCGAACTGGAAGCACTCGTTCGGGTTCGAGGGGAAGAGCAGGATGTGTTTGGTGTCGCCGTGCGAAGCGTAGGCGCACGCGATGATGTCCGACTGCTGCGTGCGCGTCGGCATACCGGTCGAGGGGCCCGTGCGCTGTACGTCGACCAGCACGACAGGGATCTCGGCGTAGTAGGCCAGACCGAGCAGTTCGCTCATGAGCGAGATGCCCGGACCCGAGGTCGAGGTGAAAGACCGCGCCCCCATCCACGAGGCGCCAATCACCATGCCCATCGCGGCCAGCTCGTCCTCGGCCTGCACGATGCAGAAGTTCCGTTTGCCGGTCTCGGGATCCTTGCGGTACTTCTCGCAAAAGCCCTTGAAGGCATCCATCACCGACGTCGCCGGGGTGATCGGGTACCAGGCCGCCACGGTGGCGCCGGCATAGACGCAGCCGAGCGCGGTCGCGGTGTTGCCGTCGATGAGGACGCTGTTTTTGGTCTCGTCCATCTTGGCCAGCCGCAGTGGCAGCGGGCACGAGAAGTTGTCGATGGCGAAGTCGTAGCCGAGGCGGATCGCCTTGCGGTTCGATTCGATGAGCGCCTTCTTCTTGGCGCCGTACTGCTCGACCAGCAGCTCATCGATGATCGCCATGTCGATGTCGAGCAACGCCACGAGAACACCTGCGTAGGCGACGTTCTTCATCAAGATGCGTTCGCGCGATTCATTGAACGCCTGGTTGCACAGGTGCGCCAGCGGCACGCCCAGCAGGGTCACGTCCGGCCGCACCAGGTTCTTGGGCAATGGCCAGCTGGAATCGTAGAGCAGGTAGCCGCCCGCCTTCACCTCGGCGACGTCGCGCGCGTAGGTCTCGATGTTCATCGCGACCATGACGTCGTAATCGGTGGCGCGCGCGGTGTGGCCATCCTTGTTGACCCGGATCTCGTACCAGGTCGGCAGCCCCTGGATGTTCGAGGGGAAGAGGTTCTTGCCCGACACCGGGATGCCCATGCGGAAGATCGCTTGCATGAGCAACGAGTTGGCGCTCGCCGACCCGGTCCCGTTCACGTTGGCCAACTTCAGGGCAAAGTCGTTGATACGCAGATGCTGTTCCTGGTGCATGGGATGTTCCGACGAACAAGCGAGGGGTGAACCACTGCCACGCGGCCGCTCGGCCGCCACTTCACACTAGACCGACGAGGCGACCTTCTTCGTTGTCTCTGGCTCGACCCTACCCCCACCCGTTCGTCCTGCCCCCGGCGCGATCAACTCGAACTTCTGCATGTCCCACGCTGCCGTGGGGCAACGTTCCGCGCACAACCCACAGTGCACGCAGACGTCCTCGTCCTTCACCATCAGACGTTTGGTCTGCGGCAGGCCCGGCGACGCGTACAGCTCCTGCTTGCCGTTGAGGGCGGGCACGGTCAGCCGCTTGCGCAGATCGCTCTCGTCGGCGTCCGGCGTGATGGTCAAACAGTGAACTGGGCAGATGTCGATGCAGGCATCGCACTCGATGCACTTTTGCGCGGTGAAGACCGTCTGGATGTCACAGTTGAGACACCGCTCGACCTCGCGCGCGGTCTGCTCGGCGGAAAAGCCGAGCTCGACCTCGATATTCATCTGCTTGAAGCGCTCCGCCAGATCGACGTGCTTCATCTTCTGGCGTTTGCTCGGGTTGTAATCGTTGCTGTAGCTCCACTCGTGGATGCCCATCTTTTGCGTGATGAGGTTCATCCCGGGGGGCGGGCGATCGGTGACCGCGATGCCACGGCAGTGATTGTCGATCGAGATCGCGGCCGCGTGACCGTGGGCCACCGCCCAGATGATGTTCTCGGGTCCCCAGGCCGCGTCGCCGCCGAAGAAGACGCCCGGCACGGTGCTCTGGTGGGTCACCTTGTCGACGACCGGCATGCCCCACTTGTCGAACTCGATGCCTATGTCCCGTTCGATGTAGGGGAACGCGCCCTCTTGCCCGATGGCCAGGATGACGTCGTCGGCAGGAAGGAACACCTCGCCAGCGGAGCGGGACTTGGCCTGCCCCTTTTCGTCGGTCGACCACTCGAGCTGGTCGAACATCATGCCCTTCAACTTGCCATTCTCGACCACGAAGGACTTGGGCGCGTGGTTGATCAGGATCTGGACCTGCTCCTCTTCGGCGTCCTCGAGCTCCCAGGGGGATGCCTTGAAGAACTGTCGGGGGCGGCGAGCCATGACCTTGATGTCGCTGCCGCCCAGGCGGCGCGCGGTCCGGCAGCAGTCCATCGCCGTGTTGCCGACGCCGATGATGACGACCTTCTCGCCAATCTTTTCGATGTGCTTGAAAGCAACCGACTCCAGCCACTGGATGCCGATGTGGATGTTGGCCGCGCCCTCTTGCCGACCCGGCAGATCGAGCTCCTTGCCCTTGGGCGCGCCCGAGCCGACGAAGACGGCGTCGTAGCCCTCGGCCAGCAGCGACTTCAAGCTGTTGACGGGGCTGTTGTAGCGGATCTCGACGCCCATCCCGGTGATCATCCCGATCTCGTCGTCGAGGACTTCGGCCGGCAGCCGGAAGGATGGGATGTTCGACCGCATGAGACCGCCCGGCTTGCCGAGCTTCTCGAAGATGGTCAGCTCGTAACCGAGGGGAGCGAGATCGTTGGCGACCGTCAACGAGGCGGGGCCCGCCCCGATGAGGGCGATGCGTTTGCCATTCTTGTTGGCGGGGGCTTTCGGGAGTCGTTCCGAGAGATCGTCGTCGCGCAGATCGGCGGCAACACGCTTCAAGCGGCAGATGGCGACGGCCTGTCCATCGATGCGCGTCCGCCGACAGGCGGGTTCACAGGGACGATCACAGGTTCGACCGAGGATGCCCGGAAAGACGTTGGACTGCCGGTTGAGCAGGTACGCCTCGGTGTACTCGCCCTGAGCGATGAGGCGGATGTACTCGGGGACATTGGTGTGCGCGGGGCACGCCCACTGGCAATCCACAACCTTGTGGAAGTAATTCGGATCGCGGACATCGGTCGGTTTCACGCGCCGGGCCTCCCCCAAAAAAATTCCAGGGCCAAAAAACGGTCGAGAACCTCGGACATACACCAGTCGGAAGCTGTTCACTAGCACGCAACGGAAGATTCCGAGGCTTCGCTACCTCACGCTTAGACGCACAGCGCGAAGGGGCGACTCGAGGCGCTAGAGACAGTGAATCAGGACCCGTCGGCCGTCGCGCCGAACGAGGTACTTGCCGTCGGGAGAGAACGCGACGGTGTCGTTGGGGCCGAGGAACGTCCGTTCGACTTCGTAGGTGGAGCCGTTCCAGACCAGGGCGCGATCGGCACCGGCGGACGCGAAGCGCTGTCCATCGGCGGAGAAACGCAGGTCTTCCACCGCGGACCCGTGGCGTTCGAATGCCGTCGCGGTGGGGGTGACGATGCCTGCCACGCGAATCCGCGCGCCGACGGTATAGAGGAAGCTGTTGGGGTTTTTCGGCGAGACCGCCATGCGCAGGATGGGCCCCTCGGGATGGTCCGCGATCACGCGGAGAAAGCCGAGGTCGAGGGCGCGCAGGGCGACGATGCGCCCGACCCTCTCGCCTTGAGCCACCACCACCTCGAGCCCGCCGGGCAGATAGGCGACGGCGCGGTTGGCGCCGCGCGGATCCTCGAAGGCGGCCGAGCCGGTGAGGCCGGGTACCTTCAGCAGGTAGACGCCGCCCGAGCCGCCGACCAGGAGGCGCATGTCGTCGGGCGAGAAGGCGACCGCGTGCACGATGCCGCCATGGACCCAGACCCGCGGAGGCTCGGCGGTGATGTTCCAGTGCGACAGCGAGCCGTCCTCTGAACCGGCCGCGAGCGAAAGCCCATTGTTGGCGAACCTGACCGACTGGATTCGCTGCGTATGCTTCGTGCTGCGACTGACCTCGAGTCCGTCGGCCACGCGCGCGACGACGACGAGGCCCTTGTGACCGCCGATCGCCAGGCGGGTCCCGTCGGGCGAAAAATCGAAAGCACGCGGCTCTTCGGGAAACTCCCAGAAGCGGACCACGCCTCCGGGGCAGGTCGTGGGGTATTCGGGCGGTACGGTCATGGGACCGATTGGGGCGTCCGCCGCCATGTCACCAAGAGCATCGGACGGTGGGGACAGATCCGCGTCCAGCGAAGGGGAGCCGTCGCACGGGGGCTGCAGGCAAACTGGCGGGCAGGCGGGCCCGGGACAGGCAGGGGCCGTGTCAACCACCACGACGGGCGCCATGTCGACGGGTCGAGCGGCATCGGGAAGCCCAGTTGGTGATGTCGAGGGGCCGACCGGAACGTTGCGAGGCTGGCTGCAGGCGACCCACGAGCCCAGCGAGATGACGGCGAGAGACGCCACCCGAGCAGCGGGAGCTGCGCGCAGGAACCGCCGGGAATCGAGCAACGAGATCATCAGGGAAACGGCGGCGACTTTAGCACCTGCCCCGGCGTGCAACGGCACGCGAACGCCAGCGGCGTCGAGCGGCGCTCCGGGCCTCGAAGTCCACGTGAGGCCCGTCACACGGGCGCCGGGTCAGATCGCGAAGTCCTCGACGAAGATGCGTGCGTTGTCGAGATCGACGAGCGCGACGTCACCCACCGCGAGGCCCAGGGTCTCGAACTCCCGCCTCGGCATGTGCACGGTGATCAGATCGCCAGCTTCCTCACCGCTCGAGATCCTGAGATCGAGCTTCACGTAAGCGCCGAGACGCGCCACCCGCAGCACGCGGCCCACGCCCCGGTGTGCCGAGGGCTCGACGGTCGGCCCCGGCCCAGGAGCGGGCTGCAGCCGCACATCGTGGGGGCGAACGATTGCCGACAAGGTCGCGCCTTCCGGAATGCCCTCGGCGATGGTCATCGACGTGGAGCCGACCTGAGCGCGCCCATCTTTGGCCTCGGTGCGGAAGACGTTGGCGGTTCCGACGAAGGAGGCGACGAAGGCGGTCTTGGGATCGTCGTAGATCTCGCGAGGACTGCCGACCTGGTGGACACGCCCCTTGTCCATGACAACGATCTGATCCGATAGCTCGAGCGCCTCTTCCTGGTCGTGGGTCACGAGGAGCGTCGTCAGATGCGTCGCCTCGTGTAGCTCGCGCAACCAGGCACGAAGCTCGGTGCGCACCCGGGCATCGAGTGCTCCGAATGGTTCGTCGAGCAAGAGCAACTTGGGATGCGGCGCCAGGGCCCGAGCGAAGCCGACCCGCTGCCGCTGACCACCCGAGAGCTGATCTGGGTAGCGCTCGGCCAACCCATCGAGCTGCACCAGCCCCAACAGCTCCTTGATGCGGGTCTTGACCGCTTCACCCTTGATCCCCTGGGCTTCCAGGCCGAAGGCGATGTTCTCGCGCACCGTCAGGTGGGCAAAGAGGGCGAAGGTCTGGAACACGAAGCCGAAGCGGCGTTTGCCCACCGGGACCGCCGTGATGTCCTGGCCGTCGAGCAGAACGCGGCCTTCATCCGCGCTCTCGAGGCCAGCGATGATCCGCAGGAGCGTGGTCTTGCCCGAACCCGAAGGCCCGAGGAGCGTGGTCACGCCGCCCGGGGCAGCGGTGAAGTTGGCGTCGAACACGGCGGGCGTGCCCTTGACCGAAAATCGCTTGGTGAGCTTTTCAATGACGAGGTTCATGGCATCCCGGAGGCATTGGCGCCGTGGTCCTGGCGATGTTCGACAATCTTCTTGGCGATGAGGGTGACAATCGCGAGCAAGGTCAGCAACGAAGCGACCGAGAAGGCACCGACGAAGTCGTATTCGTTGTAGAGGATCTCGACCTGCAACGGCATGGTGTTCGTGCTCCCGCGGATGTGCCCCGAGACGACCGAGACCGCGCCGAACTCGCCCATCGCACGTGCGTTGCAGAGGATGACGCCGTAGAGCAGACCCCATTTGATCTTGGGCAGGGTCACCCGGAAGAAGATCCGCCAGCCACCGGCGCCGAGAACGAGAGCCGCCTCTTCTTCGTCGCTGCCAAGCGATTGCATGACCGGCAGAACTTCGCGCGCGACGAACGGGAAGGTGACGAACGCGGTCGCCAGCACGATGCCAGGCACGGCGAAGATGATCTTGATGTCGTGCTCAGCAAGCCAGCCGCCCATGAGACCGCGCGCACCGAAGAGGAGCACGAAAATGAGGCCCGAGATGACGGGCGAGACCGAGAAGGGAATGTCGATCAGCGAAATCAGCAGGCTCTTGCCGGGAAAACGATACTTGGCGATGAGCCAGGCGGCGGCCAGACCGAAGACCGTGTTGAAGGGCACCACGATGGCGGCCGTGATGAGCGTCAGCTTGATCGCAGACCAGGTCTCCTCGTCGCCGAGCTTGGAGAGGTATGCGCCGACGCCGTTTTCGAAGGCCTGCGCAAAGACGGAGATCAGCGGCAACGCCACCACCACTGTGATGAAGGCGAGGCCGAGGCCGATGAGCCCATAGCGGACCCACGCCGGTTCGGTGATGGTGCGCACGCGAGCGCGGCGACGCACTTCCGGCGCGACCGGGACGACGCCAGGGACCGAGCTAGCCACGTTTTCCCCCTTTTCGGCTCTTGGCCTGGAGAACGTTGACCAAGACAATTGTCGCGAACGCTCCCACGAGCATCACCACGGCCAGCGCCGTCGCCTCGCCGTACTGATACTGCTCGAGCTTGGTGACGATGAGCAGAGGGACGATCTCGGTCTCGAGCGGCATGTTGCCCGAGATGAAGACGATGGAGCCGTACTCGCCGACGGCGCGCGCGAAGGCGAGGCCAAACCCGGTGAGCAGCGACGGGATGAGGGCACGCAGGATCACGCGGCGGAAGGTGAACCAGCGCGAGGCTCCCAGCACCGCTGCGGCCTCCTCGGCCTGCGGGTCGAGCTCCATCAGGACCGGCTGCACCGTGCGCACGGCAAACGGTAGGCCGACGAAGACCATCGCGATGACGACGCCGGTGCGGGAAAACGCCGCCTTGATGCCCCAGGCGTCGAGCGTCTCGCCGAGAAGGCCGTTGGGCGCGTAGATCGCCGTCAGCGCGATGCCGGCGACCGCCGTCGGTATCGCCAGCGGCAGGTCGATGAGGGCGTCGACCACGCTCTTGCCGATGAACTCGTAGCGGACCAGGATCCAGGCGAGCAGCAGGCCAGCCGCCGTATTGATCGCCGCCGCGATGAAGGCGCCGCCGAAGCTGAGCTTGTAGGCGGCGAAAGCGCGCGGCGAGGTGATGGTGGTGATGAACTCAGCCCAGGTGAGGCCCGCGGTGCGAAGGATCATCGCTCCTAGCGGGATGAGGACCAAGGCGGTCAGAGAGAGGACGGTGATCGACAGGGTCGGCAGGAAACCCGGCAGGACACCGGGCCTCCAACCCTGGGAAAAGAATCGGCGCGCCCGAGCGGCGCCGATGGCGGCGGCAGAACCTTCCTGCGGCATGGGGGGCGTCTTATACCCGAAGGTGATCCCGGTGAGGCGGTGTTGCAGACGCCCGAGGTCGGCTCATTTGCCGGCGGAATAGATCTGGTCGTAGATCCCGTTGTCGTCGAAGTGTTGCTTTTGCGCCTTGGCCCAGCCGCCGAAGGCCCCATCGATGGTGACAAGCTGCAGCTTGGGGAAGGCGTTGGCGTGTTTGGCGGCGATGGCCGGGGTGCGGGCCCGGTAGTGATGCTTGGAGATGAGCTCCTGCGCCTCGTCGCTGTAGAGGTACTTGAGGTAAGCCTCGGCGACCTTGCTGGTGCCGTGTTTGCCAGCGACCTTGTCGACCACGGTCACCGGCGGCTCGGCCAGGATGGAGAGCGATGGGGCGACGATCTCGAAGCCGTTCTTGGCGAACTGCTTTTGGATGAGGAACGCCTCGTTCTCCCAGGAGATGAAGACATCGCCGATGTTTCGCTGGGCGAAGGTCGTGGTCGAGCCGCGTGCGCCCGAATCGAGCACCGGCACGTTCTTGAAGAGCGCGCCGACGAACTCTTTGACCTTGGCTTCGTCCTTGCCGAACTTCTTCTCGGCGTAAGCCCAGGCCGCCAGGTAATTCCAGCGCGCGCCGCCCGACGTCTTGGGATTCGGCGTGATGACCTTGACGCCGGGCTTGGTCAGATCGTCCCAGTCCTTGATGCCCTTGGGGTTGCCCTTGCGCACCACGAACACGATGGTCGAGGTGTAGGGCGAGCTGTTGTGGGGCAGGCGTTTTTGCCAATCCTTGGGGATGAGCCCGCCCTTCTCCGAGAGGGCATCGATGTCGTAGCCGAGCGCCAGCGTCACGATATCGGCCTCGAGGCCGTCGAGGACCGATCGAGCCTGCTTGCCGGATCCGCCGTGCGACTGCTGGACCTTCACGTCTTCGCCCGTCTTCGCCTTCCAGTGTGTGGCGAACAGACGGTTGAACTCCTGGTAGAGCTCGCGGGTGGGGTCGTATGAGACGTTGAGCAGCTGGACCTCGGCGCGCGCCGGCGTCGCGGCGGTGAGACCGAAGGCGACGACGCCAGCGACGGGGAGCGACAGGACGAGCGTACGCAGCAATGACGAGCGAACCGAAGATGGCATCATGACTGACTCCTCTGGACGGACAGCGGGACGGGTAAAAGCGAACGGCTCAGAACGCGAGCTGAATGCGCTGGAACAGGACGTTTTCGTCGGCGCGATCCGCACCGCGCGCGGCGCCGCCGGCGAAGTCGGTGTGCTCGAGCGCCAGGGTGTTCTTCAAGTTGCGGCTCCAGTGCCAGGTCAGTAGGACGCCCCAGGCCTTGGCGTCCTTCACCGAGTTGTTGGTGCTGGCGTAGGTGGGGAAGGCGTCGTTGTCGATGTCGAGCACGTTGTACCGCGCGGCGAGCTCGAGCGCGCCCCAGGTGCCCTTCTTGGGATTGAAAGGATTGGTCACGGTGACGCCTTCGAACAGGGGCTTTCCGCCGAAAACCAACTGCGCGGCGACCTGCCAGGCGGTGTGGGTCAAGGTCGCAACGTTGGTGCCCTTCAAGAGCTTCTGGGAAGATCGGACGTACTCACCGAGCAAGCCGAAGTTCTCGTAATAGAAGTAGCCTTGCGGCGATAGACGCGTGCGGCGGCCACCAGCGATGGTGGTGCCGTTGTTCACGGTGTCGTCGACCGAGTGCCGGAAGATGCTCTGCTGCCCGGCGCTGCGGAACTGCGGCAGGTTCGGCACCGAAGTGGTTCGGGTGGTTCCGCTCGCGACCGAGGCGGCCCCACGCTGGCCGCCCTGGGTATAGGAAATGCCGACACCGAGGTTCGCCAGGAAGCTGTACGGGTCGGACTTCCAAGGCGTCAGGAAAAGCCGCGCGGCCCAGTCCTTGGCGTAGTTGTTGTCACCTTCGGCCGAGCCGCCGTCGAGCGCACCGTTGAAAAGGCCGATCTCGTAGGTCGCGATCTGCGGCCCCAGCACGCCGTGCAGCTGAAAGCCGATGTCGCGGTTGGGGACCAGAAAGGTCGGCAATGCGCGTTCGGGAAAGACGATGGCCGAGACGCTCTGAAGACGCTCTAGGCCGACCGGCGGCTTGAACTTGCCGACACGAAGTTTGAGCCAAGGGAACGGCCGCAGATCAGCGTAGGCATCCAGCAGTGGCGCGGCGGGCGTGCTGAAGTCACCCATGAGGCGGAAGTCGGCGACATCGAAAAAGCTCGCCTCGAGGATGGTGCGGGCGCGGCGAATCAGGAATGCGTTGGATTGCCTCAATACGGCGTCGTCCAAATACTCGCGGCCGTCGACGTGAATCAGGCCGCGGAGCTTGACCACGAAGTTCCCGTCAGCGCTCTTAGCAGCGAGGCCTCGGTCGCTCACCGTGATGACGGGCGCAGCAGCCTTGGCTTTCGCCGCCTCCTCGTCGAGCAGCTCGAGCTTGCGTTCGGCGATGAGGGCGCGCTGGTCGATCTCCTGAATGCGCGCCTCGACGGCGGGATCCAGGCCGGGTGCCGGCGCGGCGGCAGTGGTCGGGATCTCTGCAGGGGCCGCAGGGGCCGCTTCCACCGGCGGAGCGGCAGGCACCGCTGGGTCCTGCGCGCGGGCCAGCGGCGACACGAGCAACAACGATGCGGCCAGAACGAGCAGGGTACGAATTTTCGACACGGGGTGCCTCACGGAGATTTCACTGAAACAGACACCCCATCTCGTAAACCGGAGAGGGTCCTCACGTCAAGCCGATCTTCTCCAGGCGAGACATATGTCCAATAAACCATACGGACCCGCGGCATGATTGCGCAGGCCAGCTAGTGAAGCAGCGCTTTGAGCTGCGAGGTCCCGAGTCGACGCAGGATCTGCAGGGGCCGCCCCGACCGCGTGGCGATGTCGCGGGCGCTCAGCACCGCCGAATGGCTGTTCACCTCGGTCACGATGAGCACGAGATCGGAACGTTCGATCATGGATTTCAGGCGGGCGGTCGAGGTGCCACTGGTGTGGCCGGCGTGAAACTCGAGCTCGTGTCCGGCGGAGCGGGCGACCGACTGCAGGCGCGGTTCCATCCGTTCGACACCGCCGACGACGCTGATACGCATACTGAATTCCTCCTGTTGACTGAAATGATGTCTCTCAAAAGAGAGAGTTTCAAGTCCTTGGAGGAAAGTTGCCCCGGGCGGAGCAGGGCTGCGTCTGTGTTGCTGCCGGCGCAACACGGCAACGCGCCAGGCCGGGAACTCAGTTACCGGGATCAGGCGGGATGTAGAGCAGCAACCCGGTGAACAGACAGGCTAGCTCGGCGTGCGTCGCCGGATCGAGCGTGCGCGAGAGCCAGACCCGGCCCGGGCGATGTATCTCCACCGCGCCCAAGGGACTCTGCGGCCCGCGCACCTCGAAGCCAATCGGATCGGTGGAGTGAAGGCCGCCTTCGTACTTGTCGATCGAGACCACGGTGGCGGGATACCCGTGCAGCGCCGCCTGGCCGTTCCAGGTGCCGGCGGGGCCCGCGACGTCGATCTCGCCGTAGACGCCTGCCCCACCGCAGGTACAGGCCACGCGGCCTGCTCGTTTGTTGTCCGAATAAATGCCGGTGGTCTTGCTTCGCTGCGTGTTGCACTCACCCCGCAGAGGCCCGCCCGGGCCGACGAAATCGAAGGAATGGCCGCCGAAGCCTTCGCCGGCAGCAAAACCCTCGAACCCTTGCTTCAGGGACAGGCCGATGCTCCGGTTGAACTTCCGATCGACGTTGCTGG
Source organism: Myxococcales bacterium (assembly GCA_031398585.1). GTDB lineage: Bacteria > Myxococcota_A > Polyangia > Fen-1088 > Fen-1088 > JANNNO01. The sequence continues at coordinate 18,908 of JANNNO010000166.1, forward strand.
CGCGATAAGGACCGAAGTTGAAGGATTCATCGGCTGCCGATCCGGTCATCACGCTGCGATTCTGGATCGGGAAGAGGTCAGTCGAACGCGCCACCTCGTCGGGCACCGCCATCTTGCCAGCGGCACAGCCCACCGAGAGGGAAGCACAAACGAGAACCAACTGACGAACGAAGGCGAGAGTCATGAGCGGCTTCTCCTCGGGCGAAGACGGGCGGTCAACGGGCATAGATGACGACGTTGTGATAGCGGGCGTCGGCGCCGCCGGGATTCTCGTAGACGTGAGGGCGGTCCGCGGGAAACGCGAGTGAATCGCCGGGACCGAGCTCGTACTTGTCGTTGCCGACGTGCATGCGCAAGAGGCCTGCGAGCACGACGATGAGCTCGCGGGTGCCGGGTGCGTGTGCCTCGGCGGCGTGACTCGAGCGGCTCGACAGGCGCAGCTCGTAGACCTCGAGCTCACGCGAGAAACCCGCCGGTGTGATCGGGCGGCTCTCGAGACGTCCATCGGAAGAGCGAAGGACCTGCGCATCCTGCCGACGCAGGAGGTTGACGGTCGGGCCGGCATCTCCCAACAGCTCGGAAAACGGGATCTGAAGGCCCACCGCAATCTTCCAGAGCACGGAGAGCGAGGGGTTGCTCTTCTGGGTCTCGATCTGCGAAAGCGCCGCGCGGCTGACCCCGGAGGCAGCCGCCAGCTCGTCGAGGGACATGCCTCGTTGCTTGCGTCGTTCGCGCAGATTGCCGGCGACCCGACGGGTGAGATCCGCGGCGCCGACGTCATCGCCCGGATGTTTCGGCCCTCCCCGCGCAGATTTCAGCGGCGCCCGCTCTTCGGCGGCAGCTTCGGTGGATTTACGTGGTCGTGCCATGCCCGCCGACGCTAACACGAAGACGAGACGCGGCGTCTTCTATCGTGAAGATGGTCAGCGCGTGCCGCGACTGGCCCGTATAGTGAAGCCGTCTTGTCCACCCCCCCGTCCCCGTCTGCTGGGCCATCGCCACCTTCGCTCTGGTCCGCAGGCTTTGCTCCCTTCCTGTTCACCCTCGCGGCCGCCACGCTCGCGATCCAGGTGCAGAACACCGTCGTCGGCTACCAGATGTACCAGCTGACCGGCGATCCGCTGGCACTCGGCATGGTGGGACTGGCCGAGGCGATCCCCTTCATCAGCCTGGTGCTTTTCGGCGGACACGTGGCCGACCGTCGCGACCGCCGACGGATCTCGCTGGTCGCCTTCGCCGTCCTCGCGCTCGCTGCGCTGGCGCTGACCGTCCTCACCCGGCAATCGACATCGCAATCCGCCCTGCCCGCTCCGGCCATGAAGGTCGCTATCTATGCCCTCATCGTCACGGGCGGTGTCTGCCGCAGCTTCTTGCAGCCGGCCCGCGCGGCCCTGTCGACCCAGCTGGCGCCACGGCTGCACTACGCGCGCGCGGTCGCGTGGCGAACCGGCGTCTTTCAGCTCTGTGCCGTGCTGGGACCGGCGTTAGGTGGCGTGGTCTACGCCGTCGGCGGTGCCAACGCGGGGTACCTGACGGCGACGGGTCTCTTCACCATTGCCTTTCTCTTCATGTACTGGCTGCGTCCCCCACCGCGGGAGCCGCTCGCCACCCGTCCGCCGATCCTGCAGAGCCTGGGCGAGGGCATTCGCTTTCTCAGGGGGGACAGCATCTTGCGCGGAGCGATCCTGCTCGATCTCTTCGCCGTGCTCTTCGGTGGTGCCGTGGCGCTTCTGCCCGTCTTTGCCGAAGAGATCCTGAAGGTCGGCGCCAGTGGTTTCGGCGTTCTGCGAGCGGCACCAGCGGTGGGCGCGGTCGTAGCGTCACTGATCCTCGCGGTCTCGCCCCCGATGCGACGGGCGGGTCTGGTCATGCTGCTCGCGGTCGCCGGGTTCGGCCTTGCGATGATCGGTTTCGCCCTGTCGCGCTGGTTCGTGCTGTCAGTCGCGCTGCTGGCCGCGAGCGGCGCCTTCGACATGGTCAGCGTGCTGGTGCGATCCACGCTTTTGCAGCTACGGGTTCCCGATCACATGATGGGGCGCGTGGCGGCCATCAATCAGGTCTTCGTCGGGTCTTCCAACGAGATCGGTGCCTTCGAATCAGGCCTGGCGGCCAAGCTGCTGGGCACGATCCCCTCGGTGGCGCTGGGCGGCCTCGCTACCTTGGGTGTGGTCGGCTTCGCCGCCGTCCGCTGGCCCGAGATGCGACGGCTGGATCGCCTGGTGTGAGCGCCATGAAGATCCTTTTTCTCGACATCGACGGGGTGCTCAATCGCGGGGCCTTCTCGACCGAGGCGGAATCGACGTCGCTGGATCCGGATCTGGTTCGAAGATTGAACGCTCTGCTGGCCGCGACGAACGCCAAGGTCGTCGTCTCGTCTTCCTGGCGGTACATGGTGCTGACGGGCGCCATGACCCTGTCGGGTTTCGAATACTTGCTGCGCACACACGGCCTCCGGCGCGGCGTGGTCTTGGACACGACGATCTCTGACGAGGCGGTACCCGGCCGCGCGGCCCAGATTCGCGCCTGGCTCGCCGAGCATCCCAACGTGACCGCCTGGGCAGCGGTCGATGACGGCGATCTGGCGCCCGAGTTCGGCGCCGATGCTGCCCGGTTCGTCAGGACCGATGGAGCCGTCGGACTCAGCGACGCCGACGCCACTGGTCTGCGCGCGCTGCTCAGCCCCGACCGCCCAGCGCCTGGATGACGCCGCGAATGTAGCCGTACGCGAAAGCGTAGGCCTGCCGCTCGTCGCGATCGTCGGCATGTTTGGTCACGTGGTCGGGCATCAACATGCCGTCATAGCCGACCTCGTGGTAGACGCGCGCCGCCTTCACCATGTCGATGTCGCCCTCGTCGGGCTGAGTCTCGACGAAGTCGTCACGGCGCCCGCGGATGTTGCGAAAGTGGACGTTGAAGATCTTGCCTCTCGTGCCGAACCAGCGAATGACGTCGAAGATCTCCTTGGCCGGGTCCTGCAGCATCTCCGCCACCGTGCCCTGACAGAAGTTGAGCCCGTGGTAGCGGCTCTCGCGGATGCCCACGAAGCGCTTGAGGCCCTCGACGGTGCCGAGCACGGCGTCGACACCACGCCAGCTGGGAGGCGTTGGCGGATCGTGGGGGTGACAGGCGATGCGCACGCGATGTTCGTTCGCGGCGGGCACCACGCGATCGAGAAAATAAGCGATCCGCTCCCAGAAGAGATCCGCGGGCACCTGGGCCGCCAAAGCGGGCCCGCTCTTCTTGGCACCGGGATCGGCGAGGCGCCACGCCGTCGCCTGCGAACCGCCCCGCCCCGTGACCTTATGGCTGCGCTGGTAGCCGAGGATGCTGAGGTTGTAGGTCACGCCGGGGATCCCAACGCGCGCGCAGTTGGCGAGGGTGGTCACGACCTCGTCGATATCGCGATCGCGATCCGGGCTGCGGCCAAGCACGATGGCCGAGCGCCCATCGCGATCGGCCATCGATGGCCGCAGGAACGGTAGGCGCACGAGCTCGACGCGGATGCCCTGCCCCGCCGCGCGATCACGCATCTCGCCAAGCTCGCTGACGGTGTACGGGCCCTGCGGCCGGCGGCCAAACGAGGCGCAGATGTGGCGCACGCCGTGACGGGCAAAAAAACGCAGGCGTTCATCGGTGGTGGGGCCCTCCTGGCAGCCGAGCTTGAGCAGCACCGTGCGCGGCGAGGCGGACGCGCCGTTCCTGGCGGTGGGTTCCGCCGCGCGGGCCAGGCGGGTGAGGGACGCGGCGCTGACCGCCATGGCGCTGAGCAGGCTCCTGCGCAACATCCGCCCGAGCTTACGTCGCCCTCGACGGCCGCAACGTCAAAGTGACGCGCACCCAGCGCCGCGGTGCCGAGGCAACCGTGACGGCGATCGCCAGGACAGCACCGATTTTTCCGCAACAGCCGGCCCTCCGGGCCTCCCAGACGGCGGCCGCGCAACCCTCCCCCTTGCCGGGGCGACACCTCGAAGGTCGCGCCATCCGTCAACCCGCCACCCGTCATCCGTTGACCCGATCTGGAGGAAATCATGATCGCCCTTCGCCGTTGGCCCCTCGCCCCCAAGGTCGTTGCGCTGCTCATCCCGCTGGCCCTGTCGCCGGCCTGTGCGCCCGAGGAGCCCGGTAGCACCGATTCCCACGACCTGCTGGTCGGCGACAGCGGCGCCAGCCACGCGGATCCGTCCGGTGTCGTCTGGCGAGGCGAGTTGTATGTGAGCCACAGGGGTCCCGACGGACGCATCGTGATGTTGCGGCGGCAGAACGGCGCCTGGTCGCAACAGACACTGCCCGAATACACCGTGGCGGGCGCGGCTGTCGCTGTATGGGGCAACGACCTTTACCTCGCGTGGGTCGGCACGGACAAGGAGGGGCGGCTCAACGTCATGCGCACCTCCGACGGCGTCACCTGGCGCGACAAGTGGGTGGTCGGCAAGGATCACATGTTGACGCCGGCGCTGGTCGTCTACGGCGATCGTTTGAATGCGTTCGTCCCCACTTACCACTGGGACAACCCGGACCGCGGCTTCCAGCAGTACGTCTTCGGCGCCGGGGGCTATCAAGCGCAGGCCGAGATCAGTCCGGCCTCGGGCGCAAGTCCAAGCGCTGCGGTGCTGGGTAACGACCTCTTTCTGACCTGGCAAGGCAACGACAAAACCCTGCGCATGCGCAAGT
>JANNNO010000175.1:0-15073 GCA_031398585.1 Myxococcales bacterium
GGGCTCGCTGGGCCAGGACCCGCCCGGGCGCGCGCGCGAGCACGGCGGAGAAGCTGGCCACGGCGGCACCACAATCGCTGGTCGCGACCAGCTCGCCGTGCACGGTCTGAAGCTCGTCCTGGCGCGGGTGCCCCTCGAGGTCGAGATCTGTGAGCAGGTTCGCCGCTTCGGTCTTTCGGCCAAGCGCCAGCAAGCCATCAACACGAATGATCTGGGCGGCGCTCAGGAGCAGCCCGGTGGGAAAGCGCGCCTGATATTGATCGAGAGCAGCCAGCGCTCCTGCGGGATCGTCGTCATGGCGCAGACTCTCGAGAGCCCGGCGAAGCAGCGTGGCTTCCGACGCCAGCGGCCCCGTCGTCGTTCGTGCGACCACCGGCGCCGGACGTTCGACGGGCAGACGCCGGATCACCTCGGGCTCGGGCAACAAGATTGGCTTTTGCGCCGGCGGCTTTTGCGTCTTCGTGGAAGATGCGATCCGCTGCGCACTCTCCGATTGGTGCGCGGTCAGATCTCCATCGATGGCGGGAGCAAGCATGCGAGCAAGCTCGGCGTCTTCGATCACAGCCGAACCGCCGCGCGTCGGCGGCGTAGCCGTTGCGATGGTGCGCGCTGACCGTTGGTCACGCGATCTCGTCGGACGCAACGATCGCTTCGAAGCGGCTGACGAGTCCTGCGCATCGGCGCCGGCCGCGGCTTCGCGCGAATCCGCCGGCCCCGACGCGACCATCGGGGCGACAGTCGCGCCAGCGCTGGGCGCTTCAACAAGGCGAGGCGCTTCGACCGCGCTGGGCGCTTCAACAGATCGCGTGGGCAACGGAGCCGGCTGCCGAATCCCCTGCTGCCGGTCGGTCCGCAGCCGATGCCACAGGTCGCCGACCTGCCGACGCGCGAAGACCACGCCTCCTGTCCCGACGATGAGCGCCGACACGAGCGCCACCCGGAGCCGCCGCCGCAGCCATCCCCCTGTCATCGCCGGTCGCCCGAGCCGTCCTTCCACCATCGCCTGACGGGCTGGCGAGAGCGGCAACGGCGGCGAGACTCTGCGCAAAAGTGCGCCGATCCGCGCGTCGATCTCGTCGCTGTCGGCATTCGAAGACGGACACGAAGACGGACCCGGCGCGGCCAGGCGTTCTTGCACGGGCGCGGGCGTGTGCGGTCCCGTGTCGCGCCAACGTCGTGGCCAGCTCAGCGTTCGTTTCACGGCAATCCTCCTGGCGATCGCCGTTCCCGGGCGACGAAGCGTTTGCGAAATCGGGCCCGCGCGCGCGACAGCCGAACCCAGACCGTGCCGATTCGTTCACCGGTCAAGGCGGCGATCTCCTCGCCTGAAAGCCCCTCGAGCTCGAACAAGATGAGTGCGCTCCGCTCCGCTTCGGGCAGTTCGTCGAGCAGCTCGTAGGTGAGCGCAGCGGCTCGCTGCCCCTCGAGTACCCGCAGCGGCGTCGGCGCCTCGCCTGCGATGTCATCGCCCTCGCGGCCGAGGTGCAACCAGCTTCGCCAGCGGGCCCGTCGCCTTACGCCGTAGACCACTCGTTGTGTGATGCCATAGAGCCAGGTGGTCACGAGCGATTCGCCCCGGAACGTCGGCAGCCGCCGGTGCGCGATCAAGAAGACCTCGTGCAAGACGTCCTCGACGTCGCCCCGCGGTCCCAGCAGCCGTTGCGCCCAGCGCGCAACCGTGGCGGCGTGCTCTCGGTAGACCTGCCCGAGGTCGACGGCCTGGGTCTGTCGCCTCGCCTCGGGCAGGGCCGCGTCCCCCGACGAAAGCCAAGCCGGCGACGCCGTCGGCGCGGCTTTGTCTTGCGGCAGGGGAGCGATCGAGCGAGGCAATTCAGCCGCCGATTGGGTCAATCACCGTGCGAGCAGGTCCAAGGACTTCGAGACGGCATGACCGCAACGTGGTCATGGGGCGAGGAAGCGTGGCGACTGCACCACGCTCAAGATCAGATCGTTCAGGCGAAAGCCGCCGCCAGCCAATGTGCCAGCCACGACCTCGCGCACGGCCACCTCGTTCACGTCGGCCAGGTCGAGCGCCAGCGCGTGTGAAAGGAAGGTCTGCGCCACGCACCTCTGCACCTCGCACGCGCCGCCGAGCTTGTTGCCGAGATCGCGCGCTCCATTGACGAAGGCCCCTTCCAGCGATTCGGCCGAGATGATCTTGCCGGTGGCATCGATCGGCAATCCATTGTCGAGGGTCCGAAAGCGCCCGAGGCCATCGAAGTTCTCGAGGGCGAAGCCGGGCGGATCAAGGATGACGTGGCAAGCGGCGCATTGGGGCTGATCGAGGGCTCTTTCGAGTGTCTGTCGGTAGGTCGCGCCAGGCGCGGTGTCGAGCTTGAGATCGACGTCGGGTGGCGGAGGCGGCACAGCCAGGCAGAAGAACGCCTCGCGGATCCAGCGCCCGCGGCTGGTGGCGCGAGGATGCGCGAACAGAGCGCTGGCGTGTGTGAGCAGCCCTGAGCGTTGCTTCGGATCGAGATCGACCGAGCGATGTTCATTGGCAGGCAGCCCGGTGACGCCGTAAAGAGCACCGAGCCCCGCGTTGGCAAACGTGTGCGGCGCCGTCAACAGATCGGTGAGCGAGGCTCCCTTGCGCATGCTCTCGGTCACGAACAGCTGCGTCTCGCGCAGCATACTCGCGCGCAAGGAAGCAGGAACCGACCCCGCCTCGGGCTTGGCCACCGCAGACAGCGCACGTTCGGGGTGAAGCCAGTGGCTGGTGAGGGCGGCCAGGCCTTGTTCGCTCCGGGCATCCGCGAGCATGAATCGCGCGAGATCTGCCACCTGCGCGGAGTTTTGCACCGTCTGCGCCATGGCCAGAACCGTCGTGTCGGGGGCCGCACGCCAGATCAGGTGCGCGAGCCGTTCAGCGAGCTGCTGGCGCGACAACATGAAACCACGTACCGGCATCGGCGCGGGAGGTACGGTGCAGGTGGCGACAACCGGAGGCGGGGGAATGGCCGGCGACCCGGGAATCGACATGGGCGGCACGACCGGACCGCCACCAGCACCGCCAGCGCCGGGCGGCACGGTTGGCCCGGGACCCGGCGGCCACCAACCGACCGGCAAACGGCGATCCCCACAACCGGCACCCGCGATGGAGACGACCGCAGCCAGACAGAGCGCGGCAGCGGTGCCGTGGCGGGCGGTGAAGGCTTTCGCGGGACGTAAGGATCGTCGGCGGGGGTCGTGGAATCTCGTCATCTCGGGCCTCCTGTGTCAGTCGAACGGGCCATCGGTGACGGACGAAGCAGAAACCTTACCGACCAAAACCGAAGCCGGCCGTTGCCAGCCATTGCCAGCGCGGCAAGGGAGCGCCCGCGTCAGAGATCGCAGGCGCGTTCGCCGCGGCGGCCGATTCGACCGCGAACGTGCGGCGTGGAAACCAACTGGTCGCCAGCCCCAGAAAGGGTCGCCCCGGCACCCGCCAGCGCAGTCGCAGCCCGGTGGCGGCCCCGACGTCGATGGCCGCGTGACTCTCGTTGGCGGCAAACCCACCGCCACTCACGCCCAGGTAGGCGAGCGCGAGACCGCCGTCGATCTCGCCCGCGACGCTGCCGAGCGCGAGGGCAAAGGCGGGCCCCACGCTGACGCCGGCGCGCCGCCAGAACGCTTCGCCGCGCGACAGCGCCTGGCGATGACGGCCTGCCATCCAGGCGCGCGCGTGCCCGGCCCAACCAGCGGGACGCCCCCAAGTCGCCTCGATGGCGAGCGCGGGAACCAGGCCGCCCGCTACTTCGCCGCCTGCGCCCACCGCCACGCCAAAGCCCCGATCGCCCGGCGGCGCTTGCGCAACCGAGGCGACAGCAAGAGAGAGAGTAGCCGCGCTGGCCGGGGTAGGTGGGCGGGTGGCTGCGACCGACGGCGGGGCTTGCTGCCAGGTGGCGACGATGATGGCGGTCGCCTCGGCAAGCTCGTCACAGTCGTGATCGAGTCCGATGTGGCGCACGCCCGCGGGCCGCCCGTCGGCGCGCACCATGGCGATCACAAGCGTGTTGCCGAGAGTGGTCAGCCGAACCCGATCGCCCACCGGCGCCGTGACGCCCAGCAAGGGGCGCAGCTTGGCAGCGACCGCCGACGGCGCGGGGCACGCCACGTCACCTTCGACATCGATCGCAGCGGCAAACACGACCGCGAGCCAGATCCCGGGGACGAGCACCCGGTCATCCTAGCAGTCTGTTGGAAGCCGAAACGAGGGAGAGGTTAGCCCCAGCAGAGCCCGTCGCGATAACCCCAGCGCCGGTAGGGCAAGCAGCGACGAGGATCGAGCGCGGCGAGTTTGCCCGAGACATCCATCATCTGCGGGGGTGTCATCGGCTTGAGCGCCTTGGCAATGCTCACACACGATTCGAGCACGGCCAGGCTGCGCATGCCGATGATCATCGACGAGACCGGCAGCGAGAGTGAGTAACGAACCAGCTCGTCGGCCTTGACGCCGTTGCGGAGCAGGCCGTCCTGCGCCGTTACCTTCATGCCGAGCAGCCCGATGCCGTTCTGCTGGCCGAAGGGGATCACGTTCTCGGTGAAGCCGTGCTCGCGCGCGGCGTTCTGCGGGCACATCATCACGTCGGGTTTGATCCGCCTCATGGCATCGACGAGCGTCGCGCCGGTGGAGTGGCCCGAAAGGCCGATGAAGCGGATCACGCCTTGTTCCTTGGCCCGCTGATAGACCTCGTAAGCGCCGCCCTTTGCCAGGATGCGATCGACGTCGCCGCCGCTGATCTCATGGAAGTGAAAGATGTCGAGCTTGTCGGTGCCGAGGTTCTTCAGCGTCAGATCGAGCGCGCGCTTGGCGCCCTCGGCGGTGCGCTCACCGCATTTGCTGACGAGCACGATCTTGTTCCGATGGGTCGGCACCAAGAACTTGCCGAGGCGCCGCTCGCTGTTGCCGTTGCCGTAGCTGCCCGCGGTGTCGAAGTAGTTGATGCCGAGCTCGATCGCGCGGGCGATGAGTTTTTCGGCGTCGACTTCCGAGGCGCGCAGATATTGCGAGCCCGAGCCGAAGCCGACGATCGAGACCATCTGCCCGGTCTTGCCAAGCGCCCGCATCGGCATGCCTGCATCGCCGGTCATCGTCATCGGCATGGGGCCAAGCGGCGGCATCGGCGTCATACCGGGCGGCATGGCCGGCGGAGCGGCGGGGGGGCCAGCGGGTCCGGGTGGAGTCGTGGGGGCGGGCCCAGGGCCCGCAGGTGGCGCAGGGGGCGGGCCCGCCGGCTGCATCCCGGCAGGCTGCATTCCGGTGGGCGACATCCCAGTGGGCTGCATGCCAGGTGGTTGGCTTCCGCCCTGGGAGGGAGGCATGCCCGGCGTGGCGCCTCCCCCGGCGTTTCCGGGGGCCGATTCGCCTTCCCCACACGATGCGGACGCGACGCCCACGCCGATCACGGAGGCCTTGAGGAACTTGCGGCGGGGGAAATTTCGACGCGACGATTCGCTCATGGATGCCCTCCGATTCGTTGGCAATGACAACGTTCACGGCCGTCCCACCGGGGTGATGCCCTGGATGGCGGCAGTCGATTGTTCGGGGCGCCAGCGTCCGGTGTTCATCAACGCCGAACAATCGCGTACGTAGTTAGCGGGCGCCACAGTGGCGGTTCGGGGCTACGATGCCCGCTCGACGGGCCAAGTGGGCGTAAAAATATAGGTCCTGGCCGTCTCGCCGAGCCGAACATTTTTTAATGGTCGAGGCAGCACACCGCGCACTTACGAGTTCGCCGCGGTCCAGTCCGCGGGCTGCTCCCCAGGGCGGTGAAACGACGCCTTTCCTGCGGGAACTTCCGCGGCGTCAGCGTGTCGGGCGGGGTCGATCGGGTGGGGCACGAGCCAATCTCAAAGGACGTGAAGTATGAAACGACGATCCGGCGCCCAGGGTGCCCTCTCCCTGCTCCTCGTCTCCTGCCTCCTGCCGGCCCTCGCCTGTTCGGGCGGCTCGCCATCCCCCGTCAATCCCGATAAACCGCCGACGGGCGGGACCACCGGAAAACCCGATGCCTCGACGCCGAGCACCGGGCCGGGGAACAAGGGTTCGGGCGGCAGCGGCGGCAACAGCGTGCCGGCCGGCAGCGGCGGCGCTGGGGGCGCCTCGACTCCGGTCAAGGCCGACGCGGCGGCGCCGGTCAGCGACGCCAGCGCGCCTCGGGACACCCGACCTTCGGGCAGCAACGGCGGCAGCTCGGGCGGCGGCGGCAATCAACCGCCAGCGGCAGTCAGCGACGCTGGCTCACCGACGGCAGGACCTGCGGGCCCCTGGGCGCGCAACGTGACCATCGGCACGGTCGAAGTCACCCAGGGCGTCTTCGTCAAGATCGGTGAAGGCAACAACGTCATCGATCCTGGCATGCGGAACGCGCCCCTCATCGAGGGCCGCCCGATCTTCGTGCGTGTCTACGTGGCGCCGAGCGCGGGCTTTGCGGCGCGGCGGCTGCGGGGCGTGTTGACTCTGGAAGGCGGTGGCATGAGCCGAGCCGTCGAGGAGATCAAGATGGTGGCCGGCGCCTCCGATCCGGAGAAGCTCGACAGCACCATCAACTTCCTCGTGCCGGCAACCGACGTCCGCCCGGGCATCACCTTGTCGGCGGCGATTTACGAAGCCGGTGAAGCGGCGGGAGCGGATCCCAGCCCGTTGCCACGCTTCCCTCAGACGGGCGGCGCCGATCTGGCGATCAAGGCCGGGCGCATGGTGCTCGACGTGGTCGCGATGCCGATGACCGGGCCCGCAGGAGTTCTGGAAGACACGCCCGCGCGGCGGCAGAAGCTCGAAAATGACCTTTACGATCTCTACCCGGTGCAGAAGGTGAATCTGCGCTTCCGCGAGCCGCTGAAGGTCGAGGCGCGCATGACCAGCTCGAGCGCGGGCTTCACGGCGCTGCGGAACGCGCGCACCGCTGACAACGCCAAGCCGTGGGAGTACTACCACCTGCTGGTCGGCCGCACCGACACCAACTTCAGCTTCGCAGGCGTCGCCAGCGGCGCGGGTGCCTCGCAGAACGATGGCTCGCGCCGGGTGGGCATCACCGTCGTGTCGCAACGAGTGGTGGACGGTAATTCGAACACGATGGCGCACGAGATCGGCCACAACCACGGCCGCAATCACGCGCCGGCGTGCGGAGCCTCGGGCGCCGACATGATGTTCCCGTACATGGCCGGGAACATGGGCGTGAACGGCTTTTCGATGACCACGCTGACCTTGAAGAGCAAGAGCAGCTTCAAGGAGCTGATGGGCTATTGCCGGCCACGTTGGATCAGCGACTACACCTGGAAGATGCTCGAAGCGCGGGTGCGCGTGGTCTCGGGTTTTGCAGCGGCGACCCCGCCGGGAACCAACGCCGTGCTCGAGCGCTCGTTGCAGGCATTCACGTCGCCGGGTGAACGGCCCGAGTTCGGCATCGTGCCGGGGCGGCTCGTGGAGGGCGCCCGCATGACGGCCACGCGCAAGGCGCGGCTGCACATGGCGGACGGCCGCGTGATCGAAGTTCCTGCACAGGTGACGACGTTGTCGGACGACGTGACTCGCGAGATCGCGGTCAACTTGCCCCCCGACGAGGTCACGCGCGCCGAAGTGATCATCGACGGCGAGACCTTGCCGATCGATGTCTCGGCGCTGCCGTAAGGCGGCCTCCGTCTCGCCGCTGCCGTAGCGGCGGCAGTTGGCAATCCCGTCGCAAAGGCGTGACGGAAAAGCGAGGGCGGCACACCAGAAGGGGTGGTCGCCCTCGTTTCGCGTCTGGGCGCCGCACGAGCGTGGTCGCCCCTCGTTTTCAAGCGTGGGGGGCGCTTTTTACAGCGGTGAGCGCCAATGTAGGTCACTCCTTGGGTGCTCACGTCCGAGCCTTGCGGGAGAAACACCATGAGTGACGCCAAGTTCGATCGCCCGACCCTGTCCCAGCTCGTGGTTGCAAGCCGCCCGCGGAGCGTGAGGAGCTCGGTCGCCTTGGCGCTTGCGCTGTCGCTGACCGCCGCCTGCGGTGGAGACAAGAGCGGGGGGGGCGGCGTAGGTGGTGCTGGGGCAGGTGGAACTGGCGGCGGCTCGGCTTCGGGTGGCGCTTCGGGTTCGGGAGCAAGCGCCGGTTCGGGCGGGAACGCGGGCTCCGGCGGGAACGCGGGCTCCGGCGGCACTACGGGCTCGGGGGGCGGCGCGGGAACGCCGGGCGGTGCGGGATCAGGCGGCGCGGCCGGAGGCTCGGGAGGGAGCGCAGGCGTGCCGGCGTCGGGAGGCGCGGGCGGCGGCGCTGCGGGCGCTGGCGGAAGTGATGGCGGAGCGGCGCCGGCTGATATGGCCGGCGGTTCGGGCGACGTTACTGCGCGTTGCCGCCTGATGGTCGATGCGGCGGCGGCGTTCTTGAAGGCGCTGGAAGGCGACGGCACCAAACGCGCCCAGGCGGCGCTGGCGTTTGCCGATCGCAAACACTTCAAGTACACGCCGGGCGATCGACCGGGTCTGCCGCTGGCATCGATGACCGAAGCGCAGCGAACCTTGGCGCTGGCGCTGGTCAAGACGGGGCTGTCGCAAGCGGGCTTCGAGAAGGCTGAAAAAATCCGCGGGCTCGAGCTGGTCTTGCGCGCGATGGAGAACAGCCAGGCGCGAGATCCGCTGCGCTATTTCGTCGCGGTCTACGGAACGCCTGAGGCGCAAGGCGATTGGGGCTGGCATTGGGAAGGGCATCACCTCTCGGTGCACTTCACGTTGTCCAAGTGCACCGCGGTCGCGGATGCCCCGGCTTTCTTCGGCACCAACCCGGCGCGCGTCTCCATGAATGTGCAGGGCGCGCCGCCGATGGGAACGCGCGCTCTTGGCATGGAAGAAGATCTCGGGCGGGCTCTCGCCAAGCTCTTGTCGGCTGACGCGGGCAAGCGAGCCATGGCGATCGCGACCTCAGGCCTTCTTGAAGTTCCCGACAGCCCGGCGGCGCAGAGGATGCGAACCCCCGTGGGGCTCGCGGTCTCGGCGATGGCGCCCGCCGAGAGCGAAGCGCTTCGTCAGATCGTCGCCGAGTACGCGAACAACATGCCCGCGGACCTGGCAGCCGCGCGACTCAAGAAGGTGCAGGACGGCGGCTGGGACAAGGTCACCTTCCTCTGGGCCGGCGGTCTCGAGTCAGGCCAGGCGCACTACTACCGCATCCAGGGCCCGTCGTTCCTCATCGAGTACCTCAACCAGCAGGGCGGCGCCAACCACGTCCACTCCGCCTGGCGCGACTTCAACGGCGACTTCGGCGACAACATCCTCCAGCGCCACCTCGAAGAACCCGGCCACACCCGCATCTTCCGCGATCTCGTGGGAACGCCAGCCCCGCGCTGAAGCTTCCTGGCTACCTCTCCTAGGGCTGACGAAGTTCCCTCTGGTGTTCCAAGGCCGCGCGGATACTATCCGGCTGGTCACAGCGCCCCTCGGCAATATTTTTCGCCGGGCGCTCCAAGCCCCCGAAACACCAAAATGAACGTCTATTCGCGCCTGCTTCTGCTCTGCTCGCTCGGAGCCATCACCTCCTGCATGAACCTTCGAGATGGGCCGATTTGCAGCCGACCAAAAGCAGACCCTTACTTACCTTGCGAGGCACAAGACCTCGATCGCGCCAAAGACGCTGCTAGCGCCCACGCCGTAGATGGTCCCCAGGGAAGCGCACAGGGGGGGGCAACAGTGGCTCCACGGAACAAGCGGGTGGCCAAGGAGGAGCGAGTCCTCCACCTGCCACTGACCGCGACTGTGAACCGGGCTTCCACAAATGTGGAGACGCTTGCGTCGACAGCCGGTCGCCTGATCACTGCGGCTTTGCTTGCGAGCCTTGCGCAGCCCTGGTCGGAGGACGTTCAACCTGCGACGGCACCCGATGTGGGGTCGCTTGTCCCGACGGTCAAAAGCCCTGCGAAGATCGATGCATCGACGCGGGTGCACCCTGCGGCGGCACATGCCCTTCGGGAAAGAATCCCTGCAACGGCATTTGTGTAGCGGCCGATGACAAGACTGCGTGTGGAACGTCTTGCGTGGTCTGCCCGACGTCGCCCAACGGGGTCACGAAGTGCGATGGCGTCCAATGCCAGCTGACCTGTAGTCCAGGCTTCCATCGCTGTGGGGATGAATGCAAACCCGATAGCAGTCCGCTTTCCTGTGGAGGATCCTGCACCCCATGCCCAGTGCCAGATGGGGGCGAAGCCGCCTGTGCCGCCGGCTCCTGTCAGTCGAAGTGCCCCGACGGAAAAGTCCTGTGCAAGAGCACAGGGAGTTGCGTCGCAGCGGGTGCTCCCTGCAACGGTGAATGCCCGACCGGAAAACACGAGTGCGGCGGTAACTGCGTCTCGAACAACGACGTCAACAGTTGCGGAACGTCGTGTACTCCTTGCCAGGCGCCGGAGAACGCCGATGCGATCTGCGACGCCGGCAAGTGTGGCTGGAAGTGCCGAACCGGCTATCACCAGTGCGGCGATAAGTGTTTGCCAAACAACAGCACGGCTTCGTGCGGCACGCAGTGCTCGCCGTGCCCGAGCAGCGACAACGGGGTAGCAACCTGCACGAGCGCCACCACGTGCGCGATCCGCTGCAACGACGGCTTCCATGCCTGCGGCAACACTTGCAGGTCGAACAGCGATCCGGACGCCTGCGGGACCACTTGCACGAAATGCGCCGCACCGGGCGCCGGCCGTGCGATTTGCGCGGCCGGAAAATGCGACTTCGACTGTCCCGGCGGGAGGAAATGCGGAACGACCTGCGCAGCCGCCGGTGCGCCCTGCGATGGCAAGTGCGCAGCCGGCGAAACGCTCTGTAGCGGTCGCTGCGTCCCGAACGCGCAGGTGCCGATGGAGACCTGTGGCAACGGCGCTGACGACGATTGCGACGGAAAAGTGGATTGCGCCGACAGCAGCTGCGGCGGCGTCGCGTGCGGGGGTGGGAAGGTCTGCATGGGAACCCAGTGCATCACTCCATGCGCCGGCGGTGGCTCGTGCGACTCCAACCCGGGACATAGCAAATGCGTTCCTGGGACTTTCGCCTGTGAAGGCTCCGCGCGGACGTGCGTGGACATGGGCGGCTCTCGTTGCAACAACAACCAGATCTGCTCAGCCGGGAACTGCGCCGCCTGCGGCGGAGTGAACCAGCCCTGTTGCGCAGGCGACAGGTGCACGGCGGGGGTGTGTCGCGGGGGGACGTGCGCCGCGTGCGGCGGTCTCGGACAACCCTGCTGCGCGGGAAGCAATTGCGGTAGCAACGTCTGCCGAGGGGGCGAGTGTGGCCCAGCGTGCAAGACGGGAGACTGCACGTCCAATTCGGGGCAGAGCCAATGCTTGAAAGGCACCTGGTTTTGCGACGCTGCAGGAAACAGCACCTGCCGAGACGCCGCCTCCAAGTGCGGAAACGGCCAAATTTGCCAAGGGGGCACCTGTGCGGCCGCGTGCTCGCCGCCGCCCTCGGGATGCACCGGCAACCTGAATCAAGACCGCTGCAAATCCGGGGTGGGATCGTGTTCGACAGGCGTACCAAGATGCATCGACGGCCCCAACAAAGCGGCCGGGAGTCCGTGCGAGGGCGGCAAGGTCTGCAACGGATCCGGCGCGTGCGTCTTCCAGTGCCCGACCTGCACGCGGGGTGAGCGCTGCGGAACTGACAGCGTCATCACCACGACAGGCGCGTGTGACGCCTCCACCGGCAAATGTGTCGAAACCACAGTTCGGTGCGGCGGGAAGGGCTGCGACTCCGGCACCCGGGCTTGCCGCGAATGCCAAACTGCGAGCGACTGTGGGGGGCTGTGTCGGCGCTGCTCCGCCGCCGGGCGATGTGAGGACTACAACGACGACCCGGGCTGCTCCGAGAGGGCGGCGGGGCGTGAGGGTCAGAAGGTCTGCCGTGGCTGCATGAACGGAAAGTGCCAGGCACTCAAGACTTTCGGACTGTGCGCCGGTGGCGGAGGATTCTGCAACGCATCGGGCGAATGCCAGTTTTGCGGGTCGATCTCGGGAGGCGCCGACGGACAGTGTTGCCCGCCCCAGACCGTGATCGGAGACTGCGGGAACAGCCCCGGAAACGCGTTCTGCGAGGGCGGAAGGTGCCGGAACTAACCGGCCTCTTCCCGGACACGCGCCTCGTCAGGGCACTCCAGCAGTCGAACCGGTTCCGGAATCGTTTCCTGTGGGTCGGGCCACTACAGCCCTAGGCCGAAGCGCAGCTCGCTCGGCACGCTCACCCATAATTCACGCGGTAGGAATTTCGATGAATCTGACGATCTTTGCGCGCAAGCGCTCGGTTTGTATTTTTGGTGTCACGCTGTTACTCGCCTGCTCCCCGACCGAATCGGGCGGGCCCGGAGGCTCGACACCGTCGACTGGCGGGAAATCGGGCTCCGGGGGCACAGGCGGTTCAGGCAGCGGAGGGTCGTCTGGCACGGGAGGGGCCGTCGCCTCGGGCGGCGCTCCTGGCACCGGTGGCGCCACCCCTTCGTCGAGCGGCGGAACCGGCGGAACGACGCCTCAGACGGGCGGAGCCGGCGGGCAGGGCACCGGTGGAAGCGCGATGACCGGTGGGGCATCGGGTTCAACGGGGGGAGCGGCTGGCGCGGACACAGCTCCCGTCGAGACGGCACCGCCGTCAGGCGGGGGCCTCGATGCTCTCGGGAAGGTCCAGAAGTCAGTTTTCAAGATCACGCTGACGCGAACAGTCGGCAACGGTACCAGCGGCCCGATCGCCTCGGCGATGGAGAACCAGAAGAACGAAGACACTCTCAAAGGAGACGCAACCAAGACCTACGACGTGACTTTCCGCGTCCGGGGGTTGGTCGAACCGCGGATCTACGAGGGCGGCATGGCCGACCCTGCCAGCCCGTGGCTGCAAGTCGGCGGAATGCCGAGCAACACGGGGGCCGAACACGGCCGCCAGTACGGCGTCTTCAAGATCGAAGTCTCGGACCCGAAGCAGGTCTGGTTCTTGAACAAGGACCAGAAGTTGAAAGACCACGAGCTGTACAAGCTCGACTACATGGTGACCGTAAAAGCCAAGGGGGGCGCCACGATCTCTGTCGTCTTCGCAGACGCACCCAGTTCGGGCGCGATCGCGAACCACAAGAACATGGTCGTGGAGGGCATACCCGAGGACGTGGTGAAACAACCTTTCAAGGATCAGTTCATGCTGATCGAGGGTACCGGGGTCACCGCACCGTGATCCCGAGGGGCAGCCACGGCTGACCTCATCGCAGTCTTCCCTTCACCTTCCCTTTGTGGGAGGGGTCTATAGAGGCTCCCTCCCACAAGGAAACGCAGTACAACTTGCGGTCCATGCGCGTCCTGTTGCTGACGCCGCCGATGACCCAGCTGAATACGCCGTATCCCGCGACGGCGTATCTGACGGGATTCTTGCGCAAGCACGCACCCTGGGTCGAGGCCCGCCAGGGGGATCCCGCCCTCGCACTCTTCCTGCGGCTCTTCTCCCGAGCGGGGCTCACTCGGATCGACGCGATCCTGCGCGAGCGCGCCGCTGCGATGACCAAACGGCAGCGGGCCGAGGCGCCGGCAGCCATCGCGGGCTTTCTCGCCGAGGCGCCCGCCTACTGCGCCACCATCGACGCGGTCATCCGGTTTCTCCAGGGCCGCGATCCCACGCTCGCGTTGCGCATCGCCGGCCGTGAGTTCTTGCCCGAAGGGCCCCGATTTGCTGCCCTGGGAAGTGCCGCGGACGCGGGCGAGCGCCTCGGATTTCTCTTCGGCGCGCTCGGGGTACAGGATCAGGCCAAGTATCTCGCCAGTCTCTACATCGACGATCTCGCCGACGTGATCCGGATCGGCATCGACCCTCGCTTCGAGCTGTCCCGCTACGCCGAGCGGCTGTCGGCCAGCGCCGCCACTTTCGATCCCCTACTCGACGCTCTGTCCGCGGAACCGACGTTCGTCGACGAGCAGCTCGACGAGGTCGCGCGCGCTCTGTACGACGAGCACACGCCCGATGTGCTGGGGCTGACCGTCCCCTTTCCCGGCAACGTCTACGGCGCGTTTCGCATCGCCCAGGCGCTCAAGGCGCTGCCGAAGCCACCGATCATCGTGCTGGGTGGCGGCTACGTGAACACCGAGCTGCGCGATCTCGCCGACCCGCGCGTCTTCGACTTCGTCGACTACATCACCGTCGACGACGGTGAACGGCCGCTGCTGACGTTGCTCGAGCACCTTCGCTCCGCCCCGCCCCAGCGGGGCAAAGCGGAGCTGCAGAAGCCCGCGCTCTTTCGCACCTTCGTGCGCGAGGGCGACGCCGTCGTTCTGAGGACCGATCCCGCCCAGCACGACATCCCTCATCGCGACACCGGTGCGCCGACCTACGACGGGCTACCGCTCTCCGACTACGTTTCGCTGCTCGAGTTGCCCAACCCCATGCACCGACTCTGGTCGGACGGGCGCTGGAACAAGCTCACCGTGGCGCACGGCTGCTACTGGAAAAAGTGCACCTTCTGCGACGTCTCGCTCGACTACATCGGCCGCTACGAGACGGCACCCGCCGACGAGCTGTGCGATCGCATCGAGGCGCTGGTCAAGGAGACCGGGCAGACAGGGTTTCACTTCGTCGACGAAGCGGCGCCGCCGGCAGCGCTGCGGGCGCTGGCCGAACGGCTGATCGCCCGAAATCTCGTGATCACCTGGTGGGGCAACATCCGCTTCGAAAAGACCTTCACCCCCGAGCTGGCGCGCTTGCTGGCAGCATCTGGCTGCATCGCCGTGACGGGTGGTCTCGAGGCCGCTTCGGATCGCCTGTTGGAGCTGATGGACAAGGGGGTGACGGTCGAGCAGGTGGCGCGCGTGACCCGCGCCTTCAGCGACGCCGGCATCCTGGTCCACGCCTACCTCATGTACGGCTTTCCCACCGAAACCGAACAGGAGACCATCGACGCCCTCGAACGCGTGCGGCAACTGTTCGAGGCCGGCTGCATTCAATCCGCGTTCTGGCATCGCTTCGCGGCGACCGCGCACAGCCCAATTGGTTTACAACCACAACGATTTGGAATCCGACTGCGTCGCCCCCCGGTCGCCCGCTTTGCCCGCAACGATCTGGCGTTCACCGACCCCGTCGGCACCGATCACGACTTCCTCGGTGAAGGGCTGCGCAAGG
>JANNNO010000196.1:0-9749 GCA_031398585.1 Myxococcales bacterium
CGCCGCCTTGGCCCGTCGCAGATCTTCCAGCGTGCCACCGAAGAACGGCTCGTCGGTCAGGATCGACAGCGCTGCCGCCCCGGCCGCTTGATAGCGGGGCGCGATGTCGGCAGGGTCGGCGCCTTCACGGATCCAGCCTGCCGAAGGCGATCGGCGCTTGAACTCGGCGATGCAGGCAATCGGGCGTGCGCGTTTGAGCGCGCCGAAGAAATCCCGGGGCGGGGGCGCCTGCCGGGCAAGCTGCTCGAGCGCGGCGAGGGGGAGCTTCTGCTTGGCTTCGGCAACGGTCTGCCGGGTGCGTTGGAGGATGTCGTCGAGGATCATTCGGTCCGGGGGCCCGCGCGGCGGGCGGCATGAGTTCGGGGCAAAAGTGACAGTGAGTGAGTGAATGAACCGTTGGCGCTCGCAAGCTCAGGCTGATGCCGGCAGCGGCGTGAGGGCGCGGAGCTTGTCGAGAACGGCCAGAGCGTGCCCGCCGTCGAGCGCTTTCGTCGCCGCCGCAACACCCGCGCGCAGGTCAGGTGCAGCGCCCACCGCATAGAGGCCGACCGCCGCGGTCATCAGCGCCGACAAGCGCACGGGGCCCGGCGCCCCGGCCAGCGTGTCGCGCAGGATGCGCGCGTTGGTGGCAGCATCGCCGCCAGCCAGACCTGCGGGGTCCGAATCGGGTAGACCAAAGTCGGCGGGCGTGATCTCGCGCGTACGGATCTCGCCGTCTCGGCCAAGCTCGGCGACGAAGGTCGGCCCACGCGGAGCCACCTCGTCGAGTCCCCCCGTCCCGTGCACCACCAACGCCCGCTCGGCGCCGAGTGCCTTGTGAGCGCGAGCCAGGAACTCGCAGCGATCTCGGGCGAAGACGCCGTTCACGTGGAATTTTACGCCAGCCGGGTTGGTCAGCGGCCCCAGCAGATTGAAGAGGGTGCGAAAGCCGATCTCCCGGCGCGGCCCGGCCACCGCCTTGGTCGCCGCGTGATAGATGGGCGCAAACATGAAGCAGAGGCCGACCTCTGCCAGCGCACGACCGGCAAGCTCTGGCCCAGGCGCCGGATCGATGCCAAGCGCCTCGATGACGTCGTGAGAGCCCGCCTTCGAGGAGAGCGCCCGGTTGCCGTGTTTGGCGACCGGGACCCCGGCTCCCGCCACGATGAACGAGGCCAGCGTCGTGACGTTGACCGATCCCGACCCATCGCCCCCGGTGCCACAAGTGTCGAGGGCTGCGCCCGAACAGGCCACCGTCTTCATGCGCGCGCGCATGGCCCGAGCGGCGCCCACGACCTCGTCGACGGTCTCGCCCTTCATGCGAAGAGCCGTCAGCAGCGCACCGACCTGAGCGGGCGTCCCGTCGCCGTCCATGATCCGCCCGACCACCGACGCCATGTCGTCGGCCGAGAGATTCTCGCGATCGATCAGCCGCACCAGGGCCGCTCGAACGTCGAGCCCGACGCCGGGGCCTGCGGTTGCGGTCACGAGGCTCTCCGAGTCACGAAGTTGCGCAGCAGATCCTTGCCCACCAGGGTGAGGAACGACTCGGGGTGAAACTGCACGCCCTCGACCGGTAGGGTCTTGTGCCGCAGGCCCATGATCTCGTCGTCCCATGTCTTGGCGGTCACCTCGAGGCAATCGGGCAGGTCCTCGCGCCGCACAACCAGCGAATGATAGCGGGTCGCCTCGAAGGGATTGGGCAGCCCCGCGAAGAGGCCCTTGTCGTCGTGGAAGATGCGCGACGTCTTGCCGTGCACGACCTCACGCGCCCGCACGACCGTCCCGCCGAACGCCTGACCGATGGATTGATGCCCGAGGCAGACCCCGAGGATGGGGAACTTGCCCGCCAGCTGGCGAATCACTTCGAGCGAAACGCCGGCCTCGTTCGGGGTGCACGGACCCGGCGAAATCACGATTCGTTCTGGTGACATAGCGACGATCTGTTCAACCGTCACTTCATCGTTTCGGACGACCCGCACGTCCTGCCCGAGCTCGGCCAGGTACTGCACGAGGTTGTAGGTAAACGAGTCGTAGTTATCGATGACGAGCAGCATCGGTCTGACCTTTCGAGGCGCGGGCCATCTCGACAGCCTGGATCACGGCGCGGGCCTTGCTCACGCATTCCTGGTGCTCGGTTGCGGGCACGCTGTCCGCCACGATGCCG
The DNA here is from genome assembly GCA_031398585.1 of Myxococcales bacterium. Taxonomy (GTDB): domain Bacteria; phylum Myxococcota_A; class Polyangia; order Fen-1088; family Fen-1088; genus JANNNO01. The sequence goes on from JANNNO010000196.1 coordinate 2,147, forward strand.
GCGCCGGCCTGGACGTGGATGGTGTCACCCCGGGTGACGAGGGTGCGGATCGCAATGGCGAGATCCGCGTTGCCCGAATAGGAAAGGTACCCGACCGCACCGCCATAGATCCCGCGCCGCACGGGTTCGAGCTCCTCGATGATCTCCATCGCGCGGATCTTGGGCGCGCCCGAAAGCGTGCCCGCCGGGAACGCGGCGCGAACCACCTCCGGGGCGGTCTTGCCCGGCGCCAGCCGGCCGCTGACGTTCGAGACCAGGTGCATGACGTGCGAGTAGCGCTCGACCACCATGGTCTCGTCGACCCGAACCGTGGCAGGCGCCGAGACGCGGCCGACGTCGTTGCGACCGAGATCGATCAGCATGACGTGCTCGGCACGCTCCTTGTCGTCGCTGCGCAGCTCGGCCTCCATCGCCGCGTCTTCCTCGGCGGTCTTACCCCGTCGCCTGGTGCCCGCGATGGGGCGAACCTCGACCTTGTCGCCCTCCTTGCGAACCAGGCATTCGGGCGAAGCGCCGGTGACGATCGCCTCGGGAAATTCCAGGTGGAACATGTAGGGCGACGGATTGGTCACGCGCAACAGGCGATAGACGTCGAAGGGATCGATGCCCTGTCGAGCGACGTCGAAGCGCTGCGAGAGCACCACCTGGAAGGCGTCACCCGCCTTGATGTACTCCTGCACGCGGCGAACGCCCGCTTCGTAGTCGGCGCGCGCGGTGTTGGATCGCGGCTCGGGGATCTGTCCGGGTGAAAGCGGCGTCACGTCGAGCGGGCGCAAGGTGTTCGCGCTCGGGCCTTCGAGCTTGGCCATCACCCCTTCGATACGCGCGCAGGCGTCGTCGTAGGCCGCGTCGAGATCGTTGGCGCCCCCGTCGACGACGGCCACCACCTTGATGGTGCCGCGAAGGTTGTCGAAGATGACGACGGTGTCGGTGAGCGCGAAACAGGCCTCGGGCAGCCCGAGCTCATCCGGTTTGTGGGACGGAAGTCGTTCGAACCAGCGAACGGCGTCGTAGCCGAGCCAGCCGACGGCGCCGCCAAAGAAACGTGGCAGGCCCGGCGGAACGGCGACTGAATTCGCGGTGACCAGAGCGCCGAGAGCCGCGAACGGGTCCCGCTCTTCCCGGCGTTCGACCACCACGAACTCCTCCCCGCGCGGCTCCAAGATCTCGACCGACGTGCCGCGTGCGCGGAAGACCTTGCGCGGGCGCACGCCGACGAAGCTGTAGGAGGCCCACTTCTCCCCGCCCACGACGCTTTCCAGCAGGAACGAATAGGGCCCTCGTCCCAGCCGGGCGTAGGTCGACACGGGCGTGAGCCCGTCGGCCAACCCTTCGCGATAGACGAAGGTCAGCTGACCCGGTTTTTGGGCGCCAAGCTCGTGAAAGCCGGCGCGATCGGGCAAAAAGCCTGACATGGGACGGCGGAGATTAACCCTCCTGATCGGGAGAAGCGAGGGGCGAACCGGTGTCGACGGGCAGCATTTTCGCTCTGGACGTAGGCCGCCGCCGTGACCGCCGTGGTGAAAGGTTGGGCGGCGACGTGCGTCCATTGGGCAGCTCGGACCGGCCGGGCGGACAGCAAGCCTGGGGTGCCCGATTGACGGGTCCCAGACCAGCTGCTAGGACGCCGGCAACGCACCGGGCATCCCGGCGCAAGGAGAGGCACCACGAAATGAAGGCTCGCACGTTCGCTGATTCCCATTCCTCTAGCTCCGCCTTTCGCCTCGGCTTTGCGGCGGCCGCGCTGGGAGCCGTGGTCTCGATGGCGCCGGTTGCCCTCGCCGCCGGTTCGGTCGAAGGCAGCGTGAAGCTCGTGGGCAAGGCTCCAGCCCAGGCCGAGCTGAACATGAAGTCAGACCCCTTCTGCGCCAAGCAGCCGGCGGCCAAGGACGAAGAGGTGATCGCGGGCAAGGCCGGCGAGCTCAAGAACGTCGTGGTCCGTGTCGCCAAGGGCGCCAAGGCGGGTGAGGCTCCTCCCACCAACCCGGCCATCGTCGATCAGGCCGGCTGTCGCTATCAACCCCGCGTCGTCGTGGCGCAAGCGGGTCAGACCGTCGAGATCCGCAACAGCGACATGACGATGCACAACGTGCACACGTACAAGGGCAAATCCACGCTGTTCAACGTCCCTCACGTGCAGGGCACGGGCCCCCACAAGAAGAAGTTCCCGACCGTGGGCGACGTCGTGAAGTTCAAGTGCGACGTGCATCCCTGGATGACTGGCTGGGTGCTGGTGACGGACAACCCGCACTTTGCCATCACCAAGGAAGACGGAAAGTTCAGCCTCGCCAACCTGCCGGCCGGGGCTTACACCGTCGAGGCCTGGCACGAGAAGTACGGCTCGCAGACCAAAGAGATCACCGTCGCCGACGGCAAGCCGGTCGATCTCAAGTTCGAGTTCAAGGCACAATAGCCGCCCTTGCAGCCGGGCATGAGGACCACAGCGACAGCGTCGGCGACAGCGCCGGCGACAGCGGATGCCGACGTCACGGAGCGACCGCGCCTCGGCGCGTGGCTTCGTGATCTCGTCGAGCTCGGCAAACCGCGGGTGACCGCGCTCGTCATCTTCACGTTCGGCGGCGGCCTCCTGCTGGCGCCCGTGAAGGTGACGTTGGCGCGGGCGCTGGCGGCCCTGCTCGGCACGACGCTGATCGTGGGCGCCGCCAACGCCGTCAACATGTACCTCGAGCGTGACGTCGATGGGCTCATGCGACGAACGCAGCGGCGGCCATTGCCCCAGGGGCGCCTGTCGCCGCTGGTCGCGCTCGGTGTCGGCGCGGTCTGGGGCTCGGCCGCCCTGCCCCTGCTGTTCGGTGGCGGCGGCTTGCTGCTGGCCGGCCTCGGTCTGCTCGCTTTTTACTCGTACGTCTGGGGCTACACGCCGCTCAAGCGGAAGTCGCCCCTGTCGCTCTACGTGGGCGCGGTGCCGGGGGCGTTGCCTCCTTTGATGGGCTGGGCGACGGCGACCGGACAGATCGATGCGGCAGGCCTCGGCCTGTTCGCCGTGCTCTTCGTCTGGCAGATCCCGCATTTCATCGCCATCGCGATCTTCCGCGCCGAGGACTACGCCGGCGCCGGCTTTCGCGTGATCTCGCTGGTGCGCAGCCCGCGCTCGACCCGGATCACGATGGTGGTCTCGTCGTTCGCGCTGGTGGCGGTCACGCTCCTGCTCTACCCGCTCGGCGTGGCGGGCTTCATCTACGGGGCGATCGCCTCGGCGCTTGGGTTTGGCTTCCTCGCGATCGCCTTGCGCGGGGTCGGTCTTGCCGCCGAAGATCCCGCCAGCAAGCGCTGGGCGCGCGGACTGTTTCTCTATTCGCTGGTCTACCTGACGGCGCTCTTCCTGGCGCTCGCACTCGACCGTCTGATTTTGGGTTGAACGGGGGCGTTAGCCCCGCTCCGAGCCCGACTCGCGCGAGAGCAGATCGGCGACCGCCTCGCGTGCGGTCCGCGTGCCGGCGAGCACCGCCGCCACCTGGGTGGTGATCGGCATGTCGACGCCCAAGCGCAACGCCAGTGAATGAGCGATGCGGGCCGAATCGATGCCTTCGGCGACCTGGCCGAGGCGGGCCACGATGTCGGTGAGAGACTCGCCAGCGGCGAGCGCAAGGCCGACACGGCGATTGCGCGAAAGCTCCCCGGTGCAGGTAAGGACCAGATCGCCAAGGCCCGCGAGTCCCGCCAGGGTCAGCGGATCGCCGCCTTTGCGCGCGGCCAGGCGCCCCATCTCGTTGAGTCCTCGTGTGATGAGGGCTGCGCGTGCGTTGTTGCCGAAGCCGAGGCCGTCGGCGCAACCGGCGGCAATCGCGATCACGTTCTTGAGCGCGCCTCCCACCGCCACGCCCGCCACGTCCTCCGAGGTGTAGATGCGGAAGCTCTCGATCGCAAGAGCGGCCTGAACCGCAGCGGCCGCGTCTGCCGATCGCGACGCGACGACCGCGGCGGCAGGCAGTCCCCGAGCGATCTCGACCGCGAAGGTTGGTCCCGACAACAACACGATGGGGTGGCCGGGCATGGCCTCGGCCAGCACCTCGTCGAGCGTCGCCCCGGAGGGCTCCTCGAACCCCTTCGAGGCGCAGACGACAATCGCGCCGGCCGGGGCAATGCCCGCTAGCCGCTCGCCGATCTCGCGCACCGACGGGCTTGGCAGCGCGAGCACCACGAGACGAGCGCCCCCGGCGGCCACCGCGAGATCCGCCGTCACGCTGATGCGCGGGTCGAGCTTGCGCCCCGGCAGATAGCGACGGTTCTCCCGATCGGCGGCGATCTCGACCGCCAGGCTCGACCTGCGCGCCCACAGCCGCGTCTCGTGGCCAGCCTCGGCGGCCAGAACCGCCAGCGCCGTGCCCCAGGCACCCGAGCCGATCACCGCCACGTTCATCGCCCCACGACCTTACCTGCTCGGCGTCCGTCAGGCATCAGCCACCGGCGCCAACGGACTCACCGGCAGGGGCTGCGGCTGCCGGCCACGTGAGCTGGACTTCGCTGCGCTCGAGACTGTCGATCTTGCGCAGCTCGGGTGCAAACTTGGCGTAGTCGCCGGGCTCCACCCGGATGAGCGGCACAGTCACCTGGCGGCGCACCTCGATGGTGGGCCCCTTGCCCGGCGCCGCCGCTCGTACGGTTCGTTGCTCGGAGAAGATCACCCCAGGCGACGAGATCGCGGCCTCGACGCGTCCGCTGCGGCCGAGATCAGCGACAGAACTGCCCGCCGGCAGAGCCAGGCGCGCCAGCAGAGAGGTTGGCACCTCGTGCCAGATCTGAAGCGCGATCTTGCGCGTCTTGAGCGTGGCGTAGCGCCGCCCGGCCGCGCTCCGGAAGAACGTAGGGGCGATTCGCGCGGCCATGGTTCCTTGGGCAGAGCCCTCCGAGAGCGTCGCTAACGGCAGGCCGGACAAGGAATAGCGCAGCTGTGCCTCGCCCGGCCGAGCGGGATCGATGTCGATCGCCAGACCGCCCAGGCGCGCACCGGCAAACTGCTGTCCCAGCCAGCGCTGCTCGAACTCCTGGCGCAGCTTGCGCGGATCGTCGCCCCACTGCTTGGCGAACGAGGCCCATTCGATGGCGGGCCATCCGCGCAGTCGCTCGGTCACGGCCCCTGCCGCGTGTCCCGATTCGTCCACCGTCAGCTCCACGGCCACCCGTCGTTCGTCGCTGGGCGCGTGGCTGCGGGCGATCTCGTGCGTGTGGCTGTCGATGAGCAGGGCGGCTGCCCCGTCGAGGCCGGGTGGCAGATAGGCGTAAGCCGCGTGTTCGTAGCGAGGATCGACGTAGTCGGCGGGTCCCTGCGGATTGGTGAAGCGGACCAGGAGATCGCCAAAGTCATGCAGTTCCTGCGGCACCACGGGCGCGTGGGCGGGCGCAATCGCACGTGAGCGGACAAGAGCGAATCCGGCATCGAGACCGACTGCCCGAGCGAGGGCGACCATGAGCGCGGCTCGGTTCCCCCGACCGCGCGCCAGCGTCGCCGTCGCGGACTCGTAGAGGCTCGCTTCCGCTTCGATGTTCGTCGACACGTATTTGACGATCGCCGCTGCGATCGCCCGACGATCCGGCCCCGCGGCGTCGGCTATGCGATGGGCCTCGGCGCGCAAGGCAGGTGAGCTACGAGCCACGCCGAAGAGGCCATCGCGCAGGCTGCGCAGATGGGCGCCCGCGGTGATCCCCGCGGAGGCGCGCACCGAAGGGATCCAGTCTTCCGCACGCACCGACGCACGCTCGTTGTGCAACTGAGGCATCTGCCGCGCGGTGAAGGTCAAGACGCGGGCGCCATCCTGGTGCTGGCTTTCGACCGGTGCCGGCGCTCCCGCGGTTCGATGCAGCTCGATGGCGAGCCCGGGTGGCGTCACCAGCAGGAGCTCGGACAGATGCAGCGGCAACTCGACCGATTGAAAGTAGAAGCGATCGGCAAGGAACCCGGGTGCGATGCCGTCCGCCGCCGAGCGGTATTCGAGCGTCTCCCACTCGATGAAGTCCCCCGGCGCGAGGTCCGGCGCCGAGATGGTCTCCTTACCGCCGATCTCCTCGGGCTCCCGCGTGCTGCCGTCGGGTTTGTGCGTACGCAGCGCCAGAATCTCGGCTCCCGCAGGGATCTGCACTTCCCCCCAGCGGGTGATGCCGTCCTTGCTCTTGACGTTGACGATGTTGTGCGTGAGCACGACCGTGGTCCCGTCGGGCAGCACGCGCTGGACGGTCCGGTCGAGCACCAGCACCGCCGGAGCGGCGTACTCACGCGCCTCTTTGCGAAACTCGTCGATGACGGCGCGACCGTCGCGGTGAAACGCCGCCAACGGCAGGGGCATGCCGCGCAGACGCCCGAGTTTGGCCATGGTTGGATCCGCCGGAAAGGCGGCGATGCTGTCGGTGAGGATCCGATCCGCGAGATCGTCGCGACCGGCAGCGGCGTAGGCGTCCCCCAGTCGCGTGCGCAGACCGGGATCCCGCAGGCGCAGCGCGATCGCCGCGCGCAACGAGGCGATCGCCGAGGCCGGCTCACCCGCGGCGATTGCCAGCTGGGCCATGTCGCCAACGTAAGCCGTGGGATCCACGTTGACCGCCTGTTTGCGCAACAGCAGCGCCCGGGCGGCGGCCGGCTGGTTGCGGGCCAGCCGCCAATCGATTTCCGGCGTGTGGCGCGCGTCGCAGGCGGTGAGCCGCTGCAGCAGCGTGGCCTCCTCCTCGACGCGGTTGCGGGCTCGCGCTCGGTCCATGGCTCGCTGGAGCAACGGACAGGCCCCTTGGTCATCCCCGAGAGCCGCCAGCGCGCGATCGAGCGTGAGATCGGCGTGCCTTTCCAGGCCGCGCGTACGCTGTGCCTCGGACAGCGTCACGGCTGCCGGCCAGAAATTGGGGTTCGCCGCCAGCGCCTGCTCCGCCAGGGTCATGGCGCCGGGGCGATTCTGCGCGAGCTCGGATTGCGCGAGCGCTCGCAACGCGCGGACCGACGGCGGCGTCAGCGCAGCTGCCCGTCGCAGCAGCTGATCCGCTTCGGCGCGCGTGAGCGGGCTTGGACGCGTCGGATCTTCGGCGATGAAGGTAGCCAGCGCATCGAGGCCGGCGGCGAACCGCTTGCGGCTCCCGAGCCGGGCCGCGATCGTGAGGCCCGCGTCTGCATCGCCAGTGATGTTGTGGGCCAGCAATTCGGCGAGATCGACCAGCGCGGCGGCTCCCTCGGTGAGCGCCACCCGGGGTGCCACGAATCCCGGGGCGTCCGTGACCACGAAGACGCGTAGACCGGTCGCCATGCCCCAGGTGCCGAGCCGCACCTCGAGATCGAACGCGCGATCGCCGGCCGCCAGGGGAATGGCCCGCGCCCGGGGGGTGTAGACGGCATCGCTTTCGTGCAACGAGATCTGCGAGGGACCGCCCTGCGGGGTGAGCGTCAGCTTCGCGGGCCCTTCGTGCTCGAAGATCAGGAGCCGCGGACGCGAAGACGGCGGCAGGCGCGCGCGCATCACGCGCACGCCCGGCCATCCGTCGTGCGCAGGGATCCAGAGGCGACAACCCGAGGCCGCAGCAGAGACGCGCGTCTCGACCGGCCCCGCCTTTTGCGGGGCCCCCCGTGCCGATGCCGATGCCAGCGGCAGATCGAGGTCCGCGCGCG
>JANNNO010000236.1:0-5701 GCA_031398585.1 Myxococcales bacterium
GATGGGTGCCATCGGCCTGCGGCTGGCCGAGCTGCTGGCCCCGTTCGGCCTCGAGATCATCGGCGTTCGCCGGAGTCCACGCGGCAACGAGCCGATCCGGACCGTGCCGCTGGCCGAGCTCGACGCGCAGCTGCCTGGGGCCGACTTCGTGATCAACCTGTTTCCTGGTAGCGCCGAGACCCACCGGCTGTTCGACGCCGCACGTTTTGCGCGCATGAAGCCAGGCGCCGTCTTCATCAACATCGGCCGCGGCACCACCGTCGACCAGGACGCTCTCGTACAGGCACTGACCAACGGGACACTGAGCGCTGCCTATCTCGACGTGACCGATCCTGAGCCGCTGCCGAGCGACCACGGCCTCTGGCAGGCCCGCAATTGCGTGATCACCCCCCACGCGGCGGGCGGCCACCGCGACGAACCGGATCGCCTCGTCACTCATTTTCTCGCCAACCTCGCTCGTTTCCGCGCGAGGCAGCCGCTGCAGGACCGCGTCTACTGAGGCGTCGCCGTAGCGGTAAGAACACCGCGCACGTGCGAGGTTTCCTGCCCAACCGCACCGGACGTGAGCGCTCAACCGGGCTATGCTGCTTGCGATGTCCGTTCGCCCGCGCACCTTGCTGCTGGCCCGCCATGGCGAGACCTCCTGGAACCACGAGGCGCGCTGGCAGGGCCACACCGACATCGCGCTCAACCAGCGCGGACGCGAACAGGCCGCGGCGCTGGCCGAGCGACTGCGTCCGCTTGCCTTGGGGCGCATCTTCTCGAGCGATCTCGGGCGGGCGCGAGAGACCGCGCAGATCGTCGCCCGGCAACTTGCGGTGCCGACCGTGGTCGTGGATCCGCGTCTGCGCGAGCGCGGCTTCGGGGCGTTCGAGGGCCTCACCCGCGACGAGTGCGCCTCGCAATTTCCCGAGATCTGGGAGGCCTACCAGCAAGACCGCCGGATCATGCCGCCGGGGAGCGAGCCTCACGAGCAGGTCTTGCAACGCATGGGCGAGGGTGTGAAGAGCGCCGTCGCAACCATCGAAGACGGCGCCAGCGCTCTCATCGTCGGCCACGGCGGGGCGCTTCGTCTCTTCCTCTCGGCAGCGTTCGACCGACCGTTCGCGCCCATCGCCAACGGCGCTGTCTTGCGAATCAGCCTGCAGGGCGATCGGCTGGCCTCGGTCGACGAGCTGGGAGCCGGGTGAACGTCTCCATGCGGGAGCCGCGGCCGACCTTGCCGCCTGGGCGAGCTTGCGTTAAGGCAGGGTCATGGCGATGCGTTGGGAATACGAGGTCATGAAAGCTGGAACCGGTGGCTTCTTTTCGCTAGGCAGCGCCGATCCCGTCGAATTGAAATCGTTGCTAAACGCAAAGGGTTCCGACGGGTGGGAGCTGGTGAACGCCGTCGACACCGCCACGCCCTGGCTCACACGCGAGATCGTGCTCGTCTTCAAGCGGCCGCGCGATCGCTGAAAGAGAAAATCAGCGACGGCGCGGCGGTCCCCCGCGGCCCTTGCCGGGGCCACGTTGTCCGCGGGTGTCGGCCAGCTCGCGATCCAGCTTGCCCCAGCTGGCGAAGCGCGCGCGGTCCAAGCGACCTTCCTCGAGGGCGGCCCGCACGGCACAGGCAGGCTCGTCTCTATGACGGCAGTCGCGAAATCGACAGGCCGCCGCCAGTTCCTCGATGTCGGAAAACGTCGCATCGACGCCCTCGTCGGCCTCCCAGAGCTGCAGCTCGCGCATGCCGGGGGTGTCGATCGCCAGCGCCCCGCCGGGCAGGCGGAATAGCTGCGCGAACGTGGTGGTGTGCCGCCCGCGGCTGTCGTGTTCGCGGACCCCAGCGGTTCGCTGCACGTCACCGCCCAGGAGGCGATTGAGCAGCGTCGACTTGCCGACGCCTGACGATCCGAGCAGCGCGATGGTGGCGCCTGCGGTCATGAACGGCATCACGGCCTCGTGGCCACCCTCTTGCCGCAGGTTGGTCGTCAGGATCGGCACCCCGACGCCGCCGGGCGCCCCCGCGCAGATCGTCGCCACCTCGGCCCGTCTCACCTCGACGTCGACGGCGAGATCGGCCTTGTTCATGACGACGACCGGGCGCGCGCCACTGGCGAACGCGACGGTCAGATAGCGCTCGAGCCGGCGTGGGTTGAAGTCGAGGTCGAGCCCCATGATGAGAAAGACGACGTCGACGTTGGCCGCGACGACCTGTTCGACCGCGCGCACGCCAGCGCGTCGGCGCGAAAAGCGGCCCCGTCGCGGCAAGACCGCCTGGATGCTGCCAAGCTTCTCACCGCCCGGGCCGTCGCCACCGGCGCCAGGGGCCAGCGCCACCCAGTCGCCGACTGTCGGCATGTCGGCGCCGCTGTCGGCCTGATGACGAAGTTTTCCTCGCGCGATGGCCAGGCTCTCGGCAACACCGTCATGGACACGTAAAAAGCGCCCGTGCTCCAGCACCACGCGGGCCGGGACCAGGCCTAGCCGATCACCCCAAAGCTGCGCCCATTGCGCGTCCCAACCGAACGCGGACAGGCCATCGGGCAGGCTCACGCGCAGCTTCCATCGGCACACGTCGTTGCGTCCGGGTTCGTCACGGCTCCCTTTATATCTATACTCCGCCGCAAATGTCTTACCCGCCAGGCCTTGGCTTCCGTCTGACGCTCACCGCCGCCGCCATCACGACGATCAGCTTGGCGCGGGTGCCGGAGAGCCAGGCGGCGCCGCGCAAGCCTCTTGGCAAGGTGACCATTGCGGCCGGGGATCATGCACGCCAGAACACGCCGGCCACGTTCAAGCTGCCAATCGAGCTCGGCGGTCGAGCCCTCGAGCTGCGCGGGCCGGGGGGTCCGTTGCCACTGACTGTCACCGCCGAGGGAGACGCCCACGTGGTCATCCCACGCTTGGCCAAGGCGGAGGTGCGCAAATTCGACCTGGCCGAGGCGCGCAGGCCAGCTGCCGGCAGCGGCGTCGAAGTGAAGGCCGAGCCGAGTGGTCTGCGCATCAGCATCGCCGGCCGACCCGCGTTTCACTATCGCGCCGTGGGAGCCGCCCCCCGCCCCGAGATCGGTCCCGAGTTCGTGCGTGGCGGCTATCTGCACCCGGTCTTCACCCCCGCAGGTGTTGCCGTGACCGACGACTATCCCAAGGATCACAAACATCAACACGGCATCTGGACGGCCTGGACGTCGACCGAATACGAAGGGCGCAAGCCGGACTTCTGGAACATGGGGCAGAAAAAGGCGCGCAAAGATCACGCCTCCATCGGCACGACGTTCTCGGGACCGGCCGCAGGCGGCTTCGCGGCGAAGCTGAACTCCACCGATCTGCTGGCCAATCCCGCCAAGGTCGTCATCGAGGAGGACTGGAAGGTCATCGCGTACCGGCTGCCGGGCAGGAGCCCGCACCACGTGTTCGATCTGACCTGGACCGACACCGTGGTCGGCAACTCTCCGCTGGTCCTGCCGGAGTATCGCTACGGAGGTCTCGGCGTGCGTGGCCACATCGCCTGGCTCGACAAGGCCGCTCCGCGCTTCCTCACTTCGGAGGGCAAAGATCGTGTGGCGGGGGACAACACGACGGCCCGCTGGGTCTTCATGGGCGGCAAGGTGGAGAGCGCGCCGGTCGGGATCGCGGTGCTCGATCACCCCGGCAACTTTCGCCACCCGCAGCCGCTGCGCCTGCATCCCGACAAGCCGTACCTCAGCGTGGCGCCACAGAAGGTCGGCCGGCACCAGCTCGATCCTGGCAAACCCTACGTCTCGCGCTATCGCTTCGTCGTCTCGGACGGCGAGCCGGATGCCGGGACGATGGAACGCTTCTTCACCGACTGGGCTCACCCACCGGTGGTGACGGTCGAGCTCGCGACGCCGTCGATCGCGGTGCCCGCTCCCCCACCCGGCCCTCCCACGCCCGCGCCGACGGCGACGCCGTAGAGCGGCTTGGCCCGCCAGACCGCAGGTCGTGAAGATCGCTCAGCCGCGTTCCGGGTAAAGGCCAAGCAGGCCCTCCCGGCTGGCGGGGCAGACACCTCGCTCAGTCACCAGCGCCGTGACAAGCTTGGCCGGTGTGACGTCGAAGGCGGGGTTGGCCACGGCGGCGCCGGGAGGCATGATCGAGATCGCGCGCCAGATGCCGTCCTGGTCGCGCCCGGCGATGCGCCGGACCTCGTCGCCGTCGCGCTCCTCGATCGGGATCTCGGCGACGCCATCGTTGATCGTCCAGTCGATCGTGGGCCCTGGCAGTCCGACGTAGAAGGGGATGTCGTGTGCACGCGCCGCCAGCGCCTTCAAGTACGTCCCGATCTTGTTGCAGACGTCCCCGCTGGCGCTGGTTCGGTCAGAGCCGACCAGGCAGAGATCGACCAGCCCGCGCTGCATGAGGTGGCCACCGGCATTGTCGGCAACGACGGTATGCGGAACCTCGCGTTGCCCGAGCTCCCACGCGGTGAGGGCGGCCCCCTGGTTGCGCGGCCGCGTCTCGTCGACCCAGACGTGGACCGGGATGCCGGCGGCGTGCGCCTTGTAGACGGGCGCAAGCGCAGTCCCCCATTCCAGCGTCGCCAGCCAGCCGGCGTTGCAGTGAGTGAGCACGTTGACGGGGCGGCTCTTGCCGATGGCGGCATGCGCGCGCTCGATGAGAGGACGGCCATGCTCTCCGATCGCGGCGCAGAGGGCGACGTCCTCGGCGGCGATGCGATCGGCGCACGCACGAGCGGCGTCGGCGCGGGCACCTGGCGGCAGCGGCAGGACGGCGGCGATCACCTGGTCGAGCGCCCAGCGCAGGTTCACCGCCGTGGGGCGCGTGCGCGCGAGCTTGGCGGACGCACGGTCGAGCACCTCGTTGGTACCGCTTCCCCGCAACGCAAGCCACAGGCCATAGGCCGCCGTCACGCCGATGAGCGGGGCACCACGCACTGTCATGCCCTCGATGGCGCGGGCGACGTCGTCCACGGTGGAGAGCCGAACCGTGCGCAGCTCGTGGGGAAGCCGCGTCTGATCGATGACCTCGATGGCGGCATCGTCAGCGGTGATCGCGAGCGGGCGAAGGTGATAAGGCGGGCGAGAGCTCATCAGCGCCTCCATGATAGGCGCCTCCGTGGCGCTTGGCACCCCCGCGCCGTTCAGCGCGCGCTGGCCAGCTGCACGAGCTCAGCGGAGGAAAGAGCGCGATCGTAGATTCTCAGATCGTCGATCTGCCCTCCGCACATCTCGGAGCCGACCCGGTAAGTGCCCATCATCATCATGGTCACCCGCCCCACCTGCGGCGCCGCCGATGCGGATGCCACGAGCGCGCCATCGACGAAGAGCCGGTGCAGGCTGCCGTCGAAGACATAGGCCACGTGGTGACCCGCGGGTGAAAGCGGGGTCGGCGCGGTGACGAGCCCCATGTCCTGCCCGCGTTGCCACATCGCCAGCCGTCCCCGATCCGTGCCGACCTGAACGCCAGCGTAGGGCTCGGCGCTCAGGAGGTTGATACACGCACGCTGCTGGGATCCCTCCGCGGGTGCAGCCAGGGCGGCATCGGCAAACCAGAAAGCGATCGACTTGGCACCCTCGATGCGCGGGAGCGTCGTGACCGTCACGACGACATGGTCATCGAGGCCGTCGAGCGTGAGCGCAAGATCGTTGGGACGCGCGCCCGGGCGCCGGCTCGCCGCGAAGCGGGCGCCGTTGCGGAGGCTGCCGTCGTTGCCGTTGCCGGTGGTGTCGTTGGCGAG
>JANNNO010000240.1:0-3837 GCA_031398585.1 Myxococcales bacterium
GGCTCGTTGGGGCACTTGTCGTTGACGTCGAGGATGCGATCCTTGTCGTTGTCGGGATCCGGGCAGCCGTCCTTGTCCTCGAAGCCGTCCTTGTCTTCGGGATCGTTCGGGCAGAGGTCATCCACGTCGAGGATGCCGTCCTTGTCGTTGTCGGGATCTGGGCAGCCATCCTGATCTTCGAAGTTGTCCTTGTCTTCGGGATCGTCGGGGCACTTGTCGGTGTCGTCGGGGATGCCGTCGCCGTCGCGATCGTTGTCGGTGCTGTCGGGGCAGCCGTCCTCGTCCTTGAACCCGTTGCGGGTCTCGGGATCGTTGGGGCACTGGTCGTCGACGTCGAGGATGCCTTCCTTGTCATTGTCGGGATCCGGGCAGCCGTCTTCGTCCTCGAAGTCGTCGAAGTCTTCCGGATCGTCGGGGCAGAGATCGACGTCGTCCTTGTACCCGTCGTGATCGCGATCGCCGATTGACGGCTCGAAGATGAAGCCGACGAAGATGCGGCCGGCCTTGGCAGCGCCATAGTCACCGAGCACGCCCCAGCCGCCACCGATCTCGAAGAACGAGTTGCGCGCGAGGTAGAGCTTGATGCCGGCAATGGCTTCGACCCCCGGCTTCATCTTCTCGCCGGAGGGCAGTTTCATGTTGTCGCCGAGACCGGTGAACGAATAGACCTCACCGACGACGTCGAACTTCTGCGGCACGATGCCGAACGAAAGGCCGAGTCCGGCCAGCGCCTCGTTGCCGACCCGGATGCCCTGCAGAGTGTTGCGGGCGGTCCCGAGCGAGGGACGGTTGAAGGACGCTTCGTTCTCGATGAACTCCTGTACACCGCCCACGCGCAACCGCGCGCCGACGTTGATCGCGGCGCGGAACCAGCCCTGGTGGCCGAGCTCGGTGTCGATGACCGCGGTAGGCTGGAAGATGAACTTGCCCTCGCCGAGGAAAGCGTCGGTATTGCCGCTCGGGATCACGATGCTCGGGATGAGCGAAAAGCCGATCGTGTTCCGGCTGGCGTTCGACAGACGCAGCTTCGGGTGAATCGCGATGTCTCCGAGCCCCTGCCCGTCGAAGCCGTATTCGTAGTCGTCATTGGTCCCCGGCATCTTCGGGTCGAGCGGTGTCGCCTTGCCCGAGAGGATGGCCACGGGAAGCGAGACGCCGAGCTCGAGGCCGATCTGCCGGCGAGCAAACAGGCCGACCGCGCCCTGGAAGGTCGGGGTGATGAGGTTATCGACCGCCCAGGTCGAGCGCTCACCTTGAACCGTGCCCTCGAACGACAACGGCTTGCGCGCCCAGGTGAGCGTCAGCCCGAAGGAGAAGTCCTTCGGCGCCAAGATCTGCGAGGCGTTGAGGGTGATGAAGCCCTTGGAGTCGACCGCTGGCCGAAAGACCTGCAGGTCGATCGGGGCGTTGCGAAGCTTGCCCACCTCCTGGGCCTGCGCGGGCGCGCTGGTGACCAAGAGCGCAGCCGCGGCGGCGGCCGCAAGGGCCATGGACACCGGGTGGCGGGAAGCGGCGAGTGCCGGGCCGGAAGGATCTCGGTGCGGCGAAGCTGGGCTCATGAACGCTCCGGGCGAAGGCGCCGGTGAAGAGGCGCCGGGATGGGAAACGCCGAATTCCGGCGCGATCGACGAAACGAGGAGAGCGGGAGGAAGCTGAGGGCTGAAGGGCGCTGGCGGAAGGTTTCGAAAGGGCAGCGGGAAAGAGACTCGCGTCGGGAACGAAGTGCGATCGGCGCCGCGGCGAGACTCCCGACGGGGTCCGGTTTTATACCGTTGCGCAAATCGCTGTCAAAGACGAAGCCGCGGCTCTGCTGGCCTCGAGACCTGCGCCCAGGTCGGCCATACCGATCGATGAGCTCAAGGTACGCCATCCGCCGACATACGCTGGGCTTCCGCCCAATCCGTACCGGATCCTCGCGGCGATAGATTCTGAGCCGCGCCCAGCGACGGCCTCCCGAAGTGCCAGGGTTGTGACGCCAGGCTGGGCACATCACTTGCTGTTTGCCGGTGCACCTTGGACTTTACGCCGCCGCAAGAGCCAGTCGCTGGGGCCGCGCCCCTTCCTCGGTCACCTGCCGTCAGGGATCCGGCGCGCCTTCCGCAGGTCACGACAGCGGCCGTGGCCGCCTTCACGTGCATCGCCGAAAAATGCGAGGACACGTGTTGCGAGGGCTGGGCCGTATCACTCGACCCGCCGAGCATCGAGCGACTCAAAACGACCCTCGCGGCAAGCCCTGAGGGTCAGCGCCACGTTCACCGGCTCGTCGTGCTGGGACAGCCCTCGCCTGGAACCGGTCATCGCGCGCAGATTCAGATGAACGAGCAGGGGGCCTGCCCGTTGCTCGAGCCCGACCGCCGTTGCGGCGTTCAAGCGGCCGCCGGTGAGCCGGCTCTGCCCACCGCCTGCTCGATCTTCCCGCGAACCGCGCTCGCAGTGGCTGGGCGGCTCGAGATCGGCGCCTCGCTCGCATGCCCCGAGGTCAGTCGCCTGGTCCTGCTGGGACAGCAGCCGCTCGAGCTCCGGCAGACGGATCGTGAAATGCTGCCCCGCCCCTACGTCGGTGCCGCCGTGAACGGCGATCCAGACGACGCCTATTCGCACTTCTTTCTCGAAATTCGCGAGTTCATGCTGCGCCTAATTCGTCGCCCCGACGTGCCGCTGGCCAGCCGGCTTGTGGCAGCGGCCCACTTCGCCGAGAGGGTCGGCCCCTTCTTTCACGCCGGCACCACCGAGTTCGTCGGCGCCAAGCTTCGCTTCGCGGAACGGCGGCTGCGTCTCGAGATGGCTGAGGTCGAGACGCGCGGCTTTCTGGAGACGCTCGATCGCGATCTGTCAGGAATCAACGTGCCTGGCGCCGATACGGCGGCGATGCTGGCGACGTTGCTCATCGAGCGTAAGCAGCTGCACCACAGCCCGCGCTACGCCGACCTCCTGCGGGCAGTCTTTTCGTCCTTGCAGCAAGAGGCGCTCGGGCGCCCGGCCAGCGCCGAGGACTCGGTTACGCCTGATCAACTCTTCGCGGTCTATGCGCGACGCCGCCAGGCTCTGCAGTCGCGAATTGGTTCGCGGCTTGAACTCCTGTTCGCCAACTACTGCCAGCACTTCGTGCTGCGGAATCCATTCACCCAGGTCGCTTCGTTGCTCGAGTACCTCTACCGGATGCTGGTTCAGGTGGCGGCCCTGCACCTTCTGACAGTCGGCCATCCAAGACTGGTCGCGCGCCCGATGGCGCCGCCAGAGACCAACCCTGACGAGGCGGCGCTGAACGAGGTCGTCGTGCACGTCACCCAGACCTTCACCAAGGCGATCGATCACCAGCGTCAATTCCTGGATGTTGCGCTGAGCGCCGGGGGCGAAGCCGGCGGCTTCAGCTTCGGCCGTCTGCTGGTGCTGGCCAAGTTTCTCTAGCCGAGGTCGTGGAGCCGCCGCCGCTTTGACGGCGAAGCGGTGGGGCGAGACGGGAGCAGGCCGCCACCGAGTTGAACCGTGCTTCGGGTATTCTGCTCCCGCGTGCCCCCCCCGACCCTTTCGCTCTCCACCCGCCTCCGCCCGCCGCACAAGCTCGGCCCCGATCGCATCATCCGTCTCGGGAGCGAGGCGGGCTTCAACTCGCTTGCGGTCGAACCGAGCGAGGGCGAGCCGGCATCGACGCGCGAGCTGGTTCGGGTGGTGGCGACGGCGGGTCTGAAGGCAGGGCTCCCCGTGGCGATCGCCCCAGTCATCATCGCTGAGGATCCTCTCGGCAAGGACAAACGGCTGCCTCACCTTGGGGCTTGGCCGTCTTCCGGCCGCTCGCCGGGCTGCGGATAGACGGGCTCGAACTGCGCCGGGTCGAGG
>JANNNO010000248.1:0-3561 GCA_031398585.1 Myxococcales bacterium
AGCTCGTTGGCCCATGACGTGTGAAGGTCCCCGGTGAGCACGACGACGTTGTGGCCCGGGTTGCTGCGGAAGAACTCGAGCAGCCGTCGTCGCGAGGCCGGGTAGCCGTGCCACTGGTCGAGGTTCACGATGGTACCGGGAGAGAGGATCAGATTGGCGACCATCACCTGCTGCCCCAGGATCTTCCAGCGCGCCTTGGACTCCGTCACCTGCGCTTCCAACCACGCCGCCTGCTCGTCCCCGAGCAGCGTCACGCCGGGCATCTCGGGCGGGGGCGCCGCGATCGGCAGCGGCGCGCTGGCGGTGCGCGCCCACAGGCGTGTGTCGAGCAGGATGAGATCGGCGAGATCGCCCCAGGTCAGCTTGCGGTAGATGCGCGCGACGTCGGCCTGATCTCGGATCGGCATCCATTCTGAATAGGCACGCTGAGCGGCGGCCTTGCGCGCGGCCCAGGCGCCCTCGGTGTCCGGCATGTGATTCTGTGCGCCCTCGGCCCAGGCGTTGTTGGCGCTCTCGTGGTCGTCCCAGACGGTAATGAAAGGGTGCTGCCGGTGCGCCTCCTGGAGATCGGGGTCGCGTTTGTACTGCGCGTGTCGCACGCGGTAGTCGGCGAGCGATACGATCTCGCGCGGCGGCTCGGCCCCGCGCGCGCGGCCGAAGTCGTTGGGACCGTACTCGTAGATGTAGTCGCCAAGGTGAATGACGGCGTCGAGCTCCGCGCGCGCCGCCAGCGCGCGGTACGCGTGGAAATAGCCCTGCTGAAAGCTGGAACAAGACGCCACGGCGAACCGGGCACGGCCCACCATCCCGGTGGGTGCGGTCCGCGTGCGTCCGATCGGCGAGCTGCGCGAGCCGCTTTTGAAGCGATAGAAATAAGTGCGGCCCGGCTCGAGACCGCGCACGTCGACTTTAACGGTGTAGTCACGGGCGGCGCTGGTTTCGAACATTCCGGTACTGACGGGCGCGGCGAACGTGGCCTCGGTCGCGATCTCCCAGGTGACGGGGATGGTGCCGTCGCGCGCGGGCGTCGCGCGCGTCCAGAGAATCACGCCGTCGGGCAGAGGATCGCCGCTGGCGACGCCGTGGTCGAAGCGAATCTCGATCGGCCCGCTGCCCTCGTCGTCGCCGCAAGCAACCAGGCCGGGGGCGAGCCCGGCCACACCGACGATCTGCGCCCCGCGCAGGACCGTCCGCCGTGACAGCGGCTGGTCGCGTCTCTTCATGTCGTACCCGCCGCCGGGGGCGTCGCGGGCGGAGTCGTTGCCGGCGTTGCCGGGACTTCCTGCCCGCTTCGCATGAAGTCGATCGCGATCGTCAGCCCCAGCTCGATCGCGTCGTCGAAGATCTGCAGGTTGGCGTTGCGAACATCGAGGGCCAGCGACGAGACACCTTCCAGCGTTGGCGGTACGGGCGCCTTGATTCCGAGGGTGCGGCCGAAGTCCCATGCTGCCTCGTCGGCACGTGCCTCGAGCTGGCGATTGACCAGACTCACCACGCCCCGATCGATGAAAGCCGGGACGTTCTTCAGATCTGCGGCCTCGAGCTGCGGGCGGAACACGAGGCGACCTCCATGCTTGTCGGGGACGATCTGAGGCCGCAGCATGAGCTGCACCGATAGCAGCGTCGCTTCGAAGGGCACACCGGCGGCGATCCAGCGGATTTTGCCGCCGGTCACCAGGCGAAGCCCTTCGCCGGCGACGAAGTCGATGCTCTGTGCGGGATCGATCCGGATCGACCGGCCATCGCGGTTGGGCAAGCCATCGGCTTCGGCGTCGAGCCAGATCGTGATCGGCAGCAGCTCCTCGAGCAGCGTGCGCAGCGTGGTCTCATCCAGACGGGCGAGCAGAATCATGGCGACCTCTCCGGTGAACGTCGATTTTCGCACGAGCGGCAGGGCTTGTCGCCCGCGGCTCAACGCTCGGCTTCGAAGGCGGCGGCGCGGGTGCCTCGCCACGCCGGCACGAGCATGAGCCCGAGCGCAACCAGCGCAAGTCCCAGCAGCGTGGCGGCCAGTGGGCGGGTGATGAACACAGTGGGATCGCCGCGCGACAAGAGCAAGGCGCGCCGGAGATACTCTTCCATCATGGGCCCAAGAATGAAGCCCAGCAGCATCGGCGCCGGTTCACAACCGAGGCGTCGAAAGATCACACCGGCGGCTCCGCAGGCGGCAAGTAGGCCGACGTCAAAGACGCTGCCGTCGATCGAGAAAGCCCCAATCGCGCAGAAGACGAGGATCGCCGGAAAGAGCAGATGATAGGGCACGGCGACGAGGCGCACCCAGAGCCCGATCAGCGGCAGATTGAGCACCACCAGAAGGACGTTGCCGATCCACATCGAGACGACCAGGCCCCAGAAGAGCTCGGGCCGTTCGGTCATCACCGCCGGGCCCGGCGTGATCCCCTGAATGATGAGCGCACCGACCATCAACGCCATCACCGGGTTGGAGGGAATGCCGAGGGTCAGCATCGGTATGAACGAGGTCTGCGCCCCGGCATTGTTGGCGGCTTCGGGCGCAGCCACGCCCGCCAGCGCTCCCTTGCCAAACTCTTCAGGATGGCGCGCGAGGCGCTTCTCGAGAGCGTAGGCCGCGAACGACGCCAGCATCGCACCGCCGCCGGGAAGGATGCCGAGCAGGGAGCCGAGGATGGTTCCTCGGGCGATGGGCGGTGCGATCCGGCGCAACGTCTCGCGGTTGGCCCAGCTCGAGCGATCGACCACCGAGGAGATCGGCGCCGTCGGATCGCCTGGCCGCGCAAGGTTGTCGATGATCTCGGCCAGCCCGAAGACGCCCATCGCCAGCACCACGAAGCCGATGCCATCGGCGAGCTCGGGCGAATCGAACGTGAAGCGCTCGGCGCCCGAATTCACGTCGGTCCCGACCAGGCCCAGCAGCAGGCCGATCAAAATCATCCCGAACGCCCGCAGCAGGGATCCGCGAGCGAGCACGATCGAGGCGACAAGTCCGAGCACCATGAGCGCGAAGTACTCGGCGGGGCCGAAACGTAGGCCGATCTCGGCCAGTGGGGGCGCGGCTACGGCGAGGAGCAAGGTGGCGACGGTGCCTGCGACGAACGACCCGATCGCCGCCGTGGCGAGCGCGAGGCCGGCTTGGCCTTTGCGCGCGAGCGCATGTCCATCGAGGGCGGTGACCACCGACGACGACTCACCGGGGGTGTTCAGCAGGATCGACGTGGTCGAGCCGCCGTACATGCCGCCGTAGTAGATGCCGGCGAACATGATGAGCGCGGCGCTGGGCGAGACGTTGTAGGTCACCGGCAGCAGCAGCGCGACCGTCATGGCCGGCCCGATGCCGGGCAGCACGCCGACGGCCGTGCCGAGCATGACGCCGAGCACGGCGAAGAGCAGGTTGGTCGGGGTCAGCGCGTTCGCGAACCCGTCGATGAGCATCGAGAGGCTGTCCATCAGAGCACTCCGTCCAGGATGCCGGCGGGGATCGGGACCCCGAGGCCGACGTAGAAGCCGTACCAGGTGCCGACCGAGAGGACGGCGCCGATGAGCAGGTTGAGCACGATCCGGCGGCTGCCGAGGACCCAGGCGGCG
>JANNNO010000281.1:0-3214 GCA_031398585.1 Myxococcales bacterium
GCAGGACCCCGCCGCGATCCTCCGCGCTCGCGACATCTGCGCTCGCGACAGCTTCTTTCGCACAGCTGACTTTCACGGCGCACGCGCGGAGGCCGAGGAATTGTGCGTCCTGGCCATGAGGATTGGATCGCCCGCGTTCGAGGTGGCGGGGCTGGTGATAGCGGGCTGTTGCGCGGCCGTGCTCGGCGATCTATCGAAGGCGCGGGAGGCAGCCACGCGATCCGGCGAACTCGGCCGCCGACTCGGATCGATGCACCGCCTGCATCTCGTGGGTCCCCTCGCGCTCGCGACCGCCCTTGCCTACTTGGTGCAAAGCGACCCTTCACTGCTGGAGACTCTTGATCATTTCCTCGCCTCCAGCCGCGCTGGATCGACTCCTTTTTCCTTCGTTGCGCTCAATCTCGCCCTGGTGGCAGCCGCCGCGGCGGCGGACCACGAGCGCGCGTCCGTCTTGTTTCCGGTGCATCTGCAGGCGCTGGCCCAGCTCCCGCAGGACCTCAACGAGTGGGCTGCTGGCCGCGACTGCGGTGCTGCGGCGGCCTTCGCCCTCGGCGCCAAGGAGCACGCCGAGGCTTACCTCGCCTTCGCCCAAGCCAGCCTCGATTCACCCGCTTGTGCCTGCTGGAGTCACGGTCACGCCAGCGCCGCCCGCATGGTCGCGCTGCTCGGCCGACTGCACGAAGCCACGCCGCTGTTCGAGCGCGCTCGGCAGGAGCTCATCGCGAGTGGTCGGCGCCCGATCGCGGCGATCATCGACCACGACGAGGCGGCGGCCTGGATCCGCGTCGGGGCCGGCAGCACGCCCGCGCTGCATCGCCGCCTCGAGAGCGCGTTGGGGCAGTTTCGCGCCTTTGGCATGCAGCGCTGGATCGATTCAGCATTGCGGTTGCAAGCGTCCCTCGATGCCCCGCTGCCAGATGGACTCAGCCCGCGCGAGGTCGAGGTCTTGCGCTACCTGGCCAGTGGCCTGGCCAACAAGGAGATCGCCTCCCGGCTGTCGATAAGCGTGGCCACGGTCGAACGACACATCGCCACCATCTACGGCAAGACGGGCGCACGCGGACGTGCCGCCGCGACCGCCTACGCGATTCGCAGACAGCTGGTCAGCGCCTAGTCTCTGCCTTGCCGCGTGACGGGCCAGCCGCGGCAACGCGGCTTGCTACATGGTTGCCCTCACCAACCGTCGCGACTGGCCAAGCAGAATGGCGGATCTCCCATGTCGTCCGATCACGTGCCGGCGCCGTACGTTCCTCGTGCCGGCCGACTGGCCATGCACGAGACGAAACACGACACGAAAGGACCGACCATGGCTCACATCATGAGGAACGACGTTCGGCTGGCGTACGACGAGGCGGGACAGGGAGGGCCGCCGATGCTGTTCGTGCACGGCTTTGGCGGCGACGCTCGGCATTTTGCGCCTCAAATGGAACATTTTCGGCTACGGCACCGCGTGGTGGCGATTGATCGGCGCGGCCACGGCCGCAGCGACAAGCCGTCCGGGCCGTACTCAGTCACCGCGATCGCCGAAGAGGTCGGGTTCACCGCAAGGGAGCTGGGACTCGCCAAACCGGTTCTCGTGGTCCATTCCATGGGCGCCATCGGCCTCGAGGCGGTCGCGCAACGTCCCGATCAGTTCTCTGCGCTGGTGGTGCTCGACGCGCCTG
Organism: Myxococcales bacterium; assembly: GCA_031398585.1. Taxonomy (GTDB): domain Bacteria; phylum Myxococcota_A; class Polyangia; order Fen-1088; family Fen-1088; genus JANNNO01. Next base: position 1,665 of record JANNNO010000281.1, read on the forward strand.
CCTTTCCCCCGCCAGAAGTGAAGCAGGCATTCACAGAGTTCCTGGAGGGACTGCGATCGCCCGGCTACCGCGATGCGATCGCCACCCTGTGCGATCGGCTGATCTTTCTGCCGACCGACGACCCCACCCGGCGGGAACGCCTGCACGAGGCGCTGCTCGAGACACCCCAACACGTCCTGGAAGCGACCTGGGAAGGCTTCCTCGCCTACGATCCGCTCCCGGCGGCGAAGAGCTGCCGGATCCCGATGCTCTACATCGGCAGCGTGATGCCCGTCGATGCTCCACGTTTGCGCGAAGTCTGCCCGCAGATCGTCATCGGCCGCACGGTCGGGGCGGGGCACATGCATCAAGTCGAAGTGCCCGACCAGGTCAATGCGATGATCGAACGCTTCCTGAAGATCTCTCTCTGATCGATGTTCCCAGAAGACCGATCGCGGTCGACGGGTGGTGTCGCGTATCGAACGCGCCCTCCGCCGACCGCCGCGGGATTTACTTTTCGCCGATGCTGACGTTGCTGACGTAGACGGTGCGGGTCGCTCGCCCGTTCTTCATCCAGTAGATGCCGCAGTCGAAACGCGCGGGAGCGCCGCCGTCACCGCGGCCGGTGCCGACGAGCTCGTTGTTCACGTAGAACTTGATCTCGCCGCCGCCTTTGTAGTCGGTGTCGACGCGGAAGTCGTACCACTTCATCGGCTCGATCTTGAACGTACGGCTGGCGCCGCTGCCCCGGTGAACGGCGGCCCTACCGTTGCCGCCCTGATCGACACCGAACATCCAGAGCGGGCCACCGTCGCGAATGATCTGGGCGAAGTGAGCGCCCATGTTCGCGTTCTCCCACATGAAGCCCCAGGCGACGCTGACCACGGTCCCCGGACGAACCGTGTACCCTTGTGCGCTCGAGAACCAGCTGCGCGGCTCGGTCCCGGGTGAAGTGCGGAAGTTGTCGCCCTGTTGCCAGTGGATGCGCACGACCTTGCCGCGCGCCTTGAGCGGATCGTCGACGATCATCGCGCGATCCTCGGGCAACCCATTCGGCGAACGGGTCATGCCGTTCATGTTCTGTTCGAAGTCCTGCGAGAAGACGACTTTGCCCTCGGCGACCGGGCCTTGCCCCGGCGCGCTCGGCGTGACAGTGCCGGTCTCGCCGGTGCCCGCTTCCGGCGTCGGGCTCGGCACGCCCGCGTCGGTTGCACCGCCCGCGCCACCCGCTCCCGAACCGCCCGTCGCTGAACCGCCGGCGCCGCCGTTCGAGCCCGTGCTCCCGCCGGTCGTGCCGCTGCTCCCGCCATTGGAGCCCGTGCTCCCGCCGGTCGTGCCGCTGCTCCCGCCCGTCGAACCATTGCTCCCCCCCGTCGAGCCGCTGCTTCCACCCGTGGCGCCGCCGCCCGAACCGCCGCTCGCCTTGCCGCCACCCGCGCCGCCGCTCGCCTTGCCACCACCCGAGCCACCCGGGTCGGGCGCTCCTTCGCCGCCGGGAGCGGGCGTGCACCCGATGAAGAGGGCCAGCAGGCCGCCGCCAAGCAATGTTCGACTCGCGAGCCGTCGTGTGG
>JANNNO010000317.1:0-27973 GCA_031398585.1 Myxococcales bacterium
GGGAGCTTCGTTCGAACAGGCGAGCAACGCGAGCGCGCCCGCCAGCACCGCCCCGGCAAGCGATGCGAAGCGAACCCGCCATCTGGCGCCGCCGGCAGTCGAGTAGGATGAGGCGATGAAACGCGTTTCGTGGTTCGGGCTGTTGGCCGCCGTCATCGCCCTGATGGCTTCGCCGGCGCAGGCCACCGAGGTCGGCAATCGCCGCACACTCGGACTCGGGTTCGCGCTCGGCGCGCCTTCCAGCTTGGTCGGCAAATATTTTCTCGACGGCAGCAACGCGATCGATTTCGGGTTCAGCTTCTGGAGACTCGGTCGTCGCTGTCGCGGAGGCCCCCCCTACAACTGCAACTCGTTCGGATATGTCGGCGTTTTTGCCGATTACCTTTGGTACGACACCCTGGCCCGGGGAACGGCACGACTCGACTGGCACTTTGGGCCTGGCGGTCGGATCTGGGCAGGCAACGACTCGCGCGGCGACGACGTGGTCCTCGCCGCCCGCATGCCGATAGGGCTAGACCTGACATTCGACAATTCGAACTTCCTCGAGGTCTTCTTCGATGTGGCCCCCGGGATCGTGGTCGTGCCCTACACGGATCTCGAGATCGAAGGCTACCTAGGGGTCCGCCTCTACTTCTGAGCGTCGGGTCGCTCGCCGCCCGATGGCGGGCCTGCAGCAGGCCCGAGTCCACCGGCGTTCGACGCTGAACGCGTCCTCCGTCCGTCAGCGCCGGGTGTGATCTTCGAAGTCGCCGTCGGCGAGGTGGACCTCGGCCGGGGGCGTCTCCACCTCGGATTGGTGGTAGTGCGCCTCGGCGACTCGCGTGGTCTCTTCGAAGACCGGCGCGGGTATGTCCTCGGGTTCCGTCACCGCGGGCGTGGGGAGGCCCAGCTTGCGTGCTTTCCACCGGGCCAGAGCCCGCGCCAGTTCAGACTCGGGGATCATCCCCTTCATCGTATCAGTGAATCAGCTTCTTGTACTTGATCCGGTGCGGCTGATCCGCGGCGGCGCCAAGCCGGCGGCGACGGTCTGCCTCGTAGTCCTGGTAGTTCCCCTCGAACCAGACAGCCCGGCTGTCACCCTCGAAGGCGAGCATGTGGGTGGCCACGCGGTCGAGGAACCAGCGATCGTGGCTGATGACGACGACGCATCCCGCGAACGAGAGGATGGCGTCCTCGAGCGCGCGCAACGTGTCCACGTCGAGGTCGTTGGTCGGCTCGTCGAGCAGCAGGACGTTTCCGCCGCTGCGCAGGAGCTTGGCCAGGTTGACCCGGTTGCGCTCGCCGCCCGAGAGGTTCTTGACCAGCTTTTGCTGGTCGGTGCCCTTGAAGCCGAAGCCCGACACGTAGGCGCGTGTCGGGATCTTGCGCTTGCCGATCTCGAGGTACTCGGCGCCTTGAGCGATCTCATCGAAGACCGTCTTGTTGCCCTCGAGCGAGTCGCGTGACTGGTCCACGTGGGCCAGCTTCACCGTGTCGCCGATGCGGAGGGCGCCGCCGTCGGGCTTTTCCTGTCCGGTGATGAGCCGGAACATGGTCGTCTTGCCCGCGCCGTTGGCGCCGATGACGCCGACGATGCCACCGCGAGGCAGGTTGAACGAGAGCTCTTCGAAGAGGAGCTTGTCGCCGTAGGCTTTCTTCAGCCCTTCGGCCTTGATCACCAGATCGCCCAGGCGTGGGCCGGGCGGGATGCTGATCTCGACGTTCTCCTCCCGTCTTTGCGCCTCTTGCGCCAGCAAATCCTCGTAGGCCGACAGGCGAGCTTTGCTCTTGGCCTGGCGGGCACGCGGCGAGGCGCGCACCCATTCGAGCTCGCTCGCCAGCGTGCGCTGCCGGGCCGACTCCGCCTTCTCTTCCGATTCGAGGCGCTTGCGCTTCTGGTCGAGCCAGGACGAGTAATTGCCCTGCCACGGGATGCCGGCGCCACGATCGAGCTCGAGTATCCAGCCAGCGGCGTTGTCGAGGAAGTAGCGATCGTGGGTTACGGCCACGATCGTCCCGGCGTACTCCTTCAAGAACTGTTCGAGCCACCCGACGCTTTCGGCATCCAGATGGTTGGTCGGCTCGTCCAGCAGCAGGAGGTCAGGCCGTTCGAGCAGAACCTTGCATAGGGCCACGCGACGGCGCTCCCCGCCCGAGAGCTTGGTGACGTCGGCATCGGGCGGCGGCAGGCGGAGCGCGTCCATCGCGATCTCCAGCGTGCGGTCCAGATCCCATCCCCCGGCAGCGTCGATTGCGTCCTGGAGCTTGCCCTGCTCTTCGAGCAGCTTGTCCATCTCTTCGGGGGTGCAATCGCCGAGCTTGGCGTTCACCTCGTCGAAGCGCGTGAGCAGAGACTTGGTCGCGGCCACCGCCTGCTCGATGTTCTCGAGCACGTTCTTGTTGGGATCGAGCTGCGGCTCTTGCGGCAAGTACCCGATTCGAGTCCCGTCGGCGGGCTTGGCCTCGCCGAAGAAGTCTTTGTCGACGCCGGCCATGATCCGCAAGAGCGTCGATTTGCCCGAGCCGTTCGAGCCGAGCACGCCGATCTTGGCGCCGGGGAAAAACGAGAGGTAAATGCCCTTCAGAACCTCTTTGTTCGGCGGGTGAACGCGCCGGAGATTCTGCATGGTGTAGATGTACTGGTGAGCCATCGGGGCGCGCATCTTACCCCACGGCCCGGACAACGCACGATGACCAAGCGCACGAATCCGCCGGCGCGCTCCCGAAGGGAAGGGCCGGCGGTCAGCGGACTCATCGATGTGGGGCTCGCTCGAACGAGCCGGCGCCGGTCAGGCCGCTTTGGCGACCAGGGTCTCGGCGAACTTCTCGAGCTTGCGCGCGTCGGCGTTGAAGCGGCGGATGCCGTCGGACAGCTTGTCGACCGCCATTGCATCCTCGTTGTGCATGAACCGGTAGGTCTTCTCGTCGAGGTGAATCTTGTCACCCGCGCTCGCCTTGGCGGTCTCGACGGTCAGCTTGCGCGCAATCTCTCCGTCGCGGCCGTGCAGCTCGGCCAGAAGCTCGGGGCTGATGGTCAACAGATCGCTGCCCGCCAGCTGCACGACCTGGTCGGCCTTGCGGAAGCTCGCACCCATGACCAGGGTCTTGTAGTCGAACTTCTTGTAATAGTTGTAGATGCGAACGACCGAGGCGACGCCGGGATCCTCGGCGATCGGGATGTCCTTGACGCCCTTTTCCTTGAGGTAGAAGTCGTAGATGCGGCCGACGAAGGGCGAGATCAAGGTCACGCCGGCTTCGGCGCAGGCCACCGCCTGAGCGAAGCTGAAGAGCAGCGTGAGGTTGCAGTGGATGCCCTCCTTCTCGAGGCGCTCGGCCGCGCGGATGCCCTCCCAGGTGCTGCCGAGTTTGATCAGGATGCGGCTCTTGTCGACGCCGGCCTTGGCGTAAAGACCGATCAGCTCGCGGGCCTTGGCCACCGAGCCTTCGGTGTCGAAGCTGTAAGTGGCGTCGACCTCGGTCGAGACGCGGCCCGGGATGAGCTTCAGGATCTCGCAGCCGAAGTTGACCGCGAGCTTGTCCATGAAGAGCGCCGTGCGGGCATGCTGATCGCCGCTGGCCTTGGCCGAAAACGCCAGCGCCTCGTCGACGAGGGCGCGGTATTGCGGCATCTGAGCCGCCTTGGCGAGGAGCGAAGGATTCGTGGTCGCGTCCTGCGGCTTGTATTTGGCGATCGCCTCGATGTCGCCGGTGTCGGCGACGACCGTGGTGTACTTACGCAGGGATTCCAGATTGTTCATGGGCTCCGAGTCTACGATCTTGCGGCGCCGTCCTCAAAGAGGGCGACGCCACATCCTGGCAACGACGTTGCCCCTCAGAGCGCCAGGACCACCACGCCGATGCTCGCCAGGAGAGCGCCGGAGAAGGCGAGTTTGCCAGGCCGCTCTCGCAGGAAGACCGCGGCGTAGACCACGGTCAGGGCGGCCGCCAGGCTCGCCACGGGAGCGACGACGGCGGTGGGGGCGTATCGACCAGCCGCGTTGACGCACACGAACCCCACGGTTTCGAAGACGCCAGCTCCGATCACCGCTGGCCAGGCGGCTCGATCGGGGGGCGCGAGCGGTACCCCCGCGCGCCACGCAAGAGGAACGGCGAGCAGGAGGCCGAGAAGGTAGACCGCACCCGCCGTCCCGAACGAGCCGGCGGCGGGCTGCACCTGTGCCATCGCCGGGATCATGACGCCAAAGCCGATGCCTGAGAGGAGCGCCGCCACCGGTGGTTTCCAGCGCGAGACGACGGTTCCTGAGCGGTCATTGTGCGTGCCATCGGCTGCGATCGCGGTCGCCCGCGGACCGTCATCGGCCCCAGATTCACCGCGACCGGCGGCGATGGAGACCAGGACGACCCCGGCCAGCACGATGCCGGCGCCCAGGAGCTGGCCAGGCCGGATCGCTTCGTCGAACACCGTGAGTGAGAGCCCACCAGCCACCAGCGACCAGCAAGAGACGAAGGGCACGGCAATGGAAAGTTTGGCGTGGGCGAAGGCGTAAAAGAGCCCCGCGTAGGCCACCAGGCCGCTGACAGCGGCGGCCGCGAGCCAAAAAGTGATGGGCCCGGTAAAGGCGGCCGGGCGCTGGTCGAAGGGGAGCGCGGCGATCCCGCTCATGGCTGCCCCGAGCAGGAGCGCCCAGATGAGCGCGCGCGGGCCTCCGAGAGCCTGTCCGCTGCGCTGGATGAAGACGTTACCGAAGGCCCAGGCAACGCTGGTGGCCAGAGCGAGCAGGAGGCCGACGATCACCGCGCGTGGTTTAGCACGCCCGGTCGGCGAACACGCCGATCGGCAAGGGCCTGGTCCGATGGCGAGCGTGATATGGTGCCCGTCGTTTGGAAGCCGACAAGCCGGTCGTCATCGTCAACCCGCGTTCGGGCGGCGGTCTCAGCGAGCGGCGCTGGGCGCAGCTCGTGGGACCGCTCACCGAGGGCCTGGGTCCGTTCGACGCGCGATTCACGGAGAGCGTGGGCGACGGCAGCCGCCTGGCCACGGACGAGGTCAGCGCCGGTCGGCGGCTCGTTGTCGCGTTCGGCGGCGACGGCACCATCTCTGAAGTGGCCGACGGGATCTTGCGGGCAGGTGGCAAGGCCGAGCTCGGGATCATTCCCCGTGGCACGGGGGGCGACTTTCGCCGCACCCTCGCTTTGCCCGAGGAGGTCGGGGCAGCCGCCCGTCACATCAAACAGTCGCCGGTTCATCGAATCGACGCGGGCCGGGCGACGTTCACGCTGGCTGACGGAAGCCGCACCACACGACATTTCGTCAACATCGCCTCGTTCGGCTTTTCCGCCGAGGTCGCTCAGCGCGCGAACCGCTCGGCCAAACGCCTGGGAGCCAAGGCGTCGTTCCTCGGCGCCACGCTGTCGTCCTTGATGGCGTACGAGAACGTCGAGGTGACCATCGCCGTCGATGGGGGCGAACCACAACGACGGACCACGCGCCTGGCCGCAATCGGCAACGGCTGCTATTTCGGCGGCGGCATGAAGGTCTGTCCGACCAGCTGCCTCGACGACGGCCTTTTCGATCTCGTCGTCGTGGGCGACTTCTCCCGGCTCGAGCTATTGCGCCGGATCAGCAGCGTTTACAGCGGCAACCACCTCGGGCTCGATCAGATCTCCTCGGCGCGAGCGCGGCGGATCGAAGTGGCACCGGTGGCGGGCTCGGCGCCGATCCCGATCGAGCTCGACGGCGAAACGCCGGGATATCTTCCGGCGACCTTCGAGATCGTGCCGTCGGCGCTCGCGCTCCGGTTCTGAGTCAGACCGCCGCGCGTCCGCCTGCCACCAGCGGCTTGCGACCGAGGATGTGACTGCGGATGTAGCTGACCGTGTCGTGCAAGGTCTCGGCGGGATCGCGCCCGACGAAGCCGAACTCGTCTTTCGCCTTGGTCGATTCGAAATACCAATGGTGGTTGGCCATGTCCACCGCGCCCGGGTCGAGCGTCGCGGCCCGCCCCATCACCTTGAGGGCGGCGTTGTAGGCCTCGGCGCCGATCACGGCGAGTTTGCCCTTGGGCGATTTCAAGCGAGGCCCGGAGACCTTGGTCAGCCGCTCCAGGCGGCCGAAGAAATCGGCGAACGACCAGTTGGTACCACCGAGAAGGTAGCGCTCACCGTTGCGCCCGCGCTCCATGGCGATCGGCAAGACGGCCGCAACGTCGCGCACGTCGACGAAGTTCAGACCACCAGCTGGGATCATGGGAATGTCCCGCGCGAGGAACGAGACGATGTCGCGGGTCGATGAGAGGCGATCGTCGCCGGGCCCGAGCAAGAGGCTCGGGTTGACGATCACCAGGTCGATCTTGTCGTCGCACGCGCGGCGCGCGGTCTCTTCCTGGTAATACTTGCTCGCGTAGTACGGCCAGCGACCGATGAGGGCGAGTGGGGGATCGCAGCTCTCGTCGAGCGACGCGTTCTCGTTGTCGGCCACGGCGATGGTCCCACTGGTCGACGCCAGCAGGATGCGCCGCACTCCCGCCTTCTGAGCGGCCGCGCAGAGCAGGCGGGTGCCTTCGACGTGCACTTCGTACATGCGCGCGCCATCCTCGGGCTTGCGCGAGACGAAGCCCGCCAGGTGGTAGATCTGGCCGACGTTGGCGACCGCCCGCTCGACCGCGGCGGGATCCGTGACCGAGCCACTGACGACCTCGACCTTGGAGGCGTCGGGACCGGTGAAACGCGACTGCGCGAAGACGCGGACGGTGCCCGCAGGCAGGCGGCGCACCAGCTCGCCGACGAGATGCGCGCCGAGAAAGCCGGTCGCCCCGGTGACGAGGGTCTTTTCACCGCTCACGACGGCTCCTCTTTCTTGCTCGCCGGCTGCGGCGCAGGTCCCGGGTGATGCGGATGCATGCCGTGGTGGTGGGGGTGATGGCCGCCGTGCTGTTTGATCGCGGGTGCCTTCGCGGCGGGCGGGTATTTGCCCACGCGGGAAGTACGGCCGTTGCGAATCGGCGCGCCCGTGGTCCGGGTCCAGGTCCCGAGCTGCTCGCCCTTCCACGCGGCGCGGATGGCGGCGGCATCGGCGGTTGCCGTCCCGACACCATCACGCAGACCCTCGACGATCCTCTGGGTCAGCGCCGCGATCAGCTTGGAGCCCTCGGACTGCGAAAGCTCGCCCGTCAGCTGTGCGAGGAAGCGCGCACTGAGGAACGGTCCGAACTTGACGTTGAGGTCTCGCTTCTTCGGCATCGCACTGCCCTTGGGCAGCGCCTCGTAGGAACCTTCGATGTAGGCCGGCAAGATGCCGACCTCGGCCCGCAACGCGAGGTAGCCCAGGCTCGGGAGGAAATCGGCCATCTTCCCGGTGAGCGATCGCGTGCCCTCGGGAAACACCGCCAAGTTGCGTCCCCGCCGCAGCACCGCTTCGGCGTCGCTCACCGACTTGCGAATCGCGCCGGTGCGCTCCATCGGGACGAGGTTGGTGAAATTGCCGAAGTAGGCGCGTTTCCACTTGTTGGAAAAGAAGTAGTCGGCCGCCGCCAGCGAAGCCAGATCGCGTCCGGTCTCGCCCAGCGCCGATTTGATCGCGCCAAGGTCGAGGTGAGAAGCGTGGTTGGCGGCGACGATGAAGTTGATGTTGGCGGGGATGTGCATCCGCCCTTCGACCTCCGTGCGCAACAGGCGCGCAAACAGCAGCTCCTGCATCACGCCAAGGCCGCGCTTGCCCACCTGCGCGACGACGTCGGGGATCTCGATCTCGGACGACTTCGACGACAAGGCGCTGTCGCCGTCATGTCGTCGGGCGACTGCCGCACGGCCCTTGGTCGCCAGCTCGTGCAGGCCGGCGACGTCGGCAGCTCCCGCGAAGTCGATCTCCTCGGGCAGCGACAGGCCCGAGGCCTCGATCGCCTCGGCGAGCTCGTTGTACATGAGGCTGTCGAAGCCGAGCTCGCTGGTCTTGCTCTTCCAGCCGACGCTCCCCTTGGGCTTGCCGGTTACGACTGCGACCAGGTCGAGGAACCAGCCGACCCCGCGGTCGACGAGATCGGCGCCTGCTGTGGCGGGCTGCGCGGCCTCGCGTCGTTTCACTAGCTCCGCCGCGACCTCACGGCGTTTGACCGACCGCTTGGCGGTCTTGGGCAGATCGCCGGTCCAGAATTCGACGGTCTTGATCCGCTTCCAGAACGGCAGCGTCGCCGAGATCTCGGCCAAATGCGCCTCGATCTTCGCCCGTACGGCGGCGGCATCGAGGGTGGAGTCGTGCTCGAGGTTCGGCACCACGGCCGCCCCGATGTGTTCGGCGGTGCCGTCAGGAACGCCCACCACCGAAAGCTCCTTGATGTAGCCCGAGCCCTTGTAGAGATCTTCGATCTCGTCGGGATAGACGTTTTTACCGTTGGAATCGATGATCACGTCCTTCGAGCGACCAACGAGGTAGAGGTTCCCGTCGTCGTCGAAGCGCCCGAGATCGCCGGTGTGGAACCAGCCGTCACGGATGGCGCCGTCGGTCGCCGCCTGATCCTCCCAATACCCCAGCATGAGGTTCTTGCCGCGTGCGATCACCTCGCCCACCCCGTGATCGTCGGGGTTGTCGATCTTGACCTCGACCCCGGGCAGAGGCTTGCCGACCGATCCGGGCAGGGGGTTGCTCTTGGGCGGCGTCACGGTCAGGACCGGCGCGGTTTCGGTGAGGCCGTAGCCTTCGTAGAAGTTGAAGCCCATGCCCTGGAAGGCCTTCATCACTTCCGGCGACAGCGCCGAGCCGCCGCTGATGAGGTAGCGGATGCGACCGCCGAAGCCGGCGTGCACCGGCAGGAAAAGCAGCATGCCGAGATCGATCCCGGTGCGCGTGCGCAGCTCGTAGTTGCCAGCGGCCAGCGCCTTGACCACCGGCTCGATCACCGCCGACTTGTCGGTGAGCTTTTGCATCACGCGCCGCTTGAGCAGCTCCCACAGCGCAGGTACGCCGACGATGGCCGTGACGTGTCCCTTCTTGAGCGCCCCCGAGATCGATTCGCCGTTGAGCTCCGCCAGATACGTGATCTGGGCGCCCCGCGCGAGCGGCATGAGGAGACCGGCCGAGAACTCGAAGGTGTGGTGCAGCGGCAGCACCGAAAGCATGCCGTCAGTCACACCGAACTCGAAGACGCGCGTCAGCTCCGCCACCATGAAGGTGAAGTTGCGATGCGAGAGCATCACGCCCTTGGGTTTGCCCGTCGTGCCCGAGGTGAAGATGAGCGACGCGAGCGAATCGGGCTGAATCCGGCTGAGGAGAGACTTTTTCCGCTCGGCCTCGACCTCTTCGTCGAGCAGCGTGAAGACCTCCTCGAACGGCCAGACCCGTGTGGTCAGCCCCGCGTCGCCCAGTGCCGCGCGCAGGCCGGCCCGCTTCTGCAGCAGATCGTCGCCGATGATGATGCCGGCGGCACCCGATGCCCGTGCGATGTTTACCAGCTCCGCGACCGATGACTCGTGCGAGACCGGAACGGCGACGCCACCAGTCTTGAGGATGCCGAAGTACGACATCGACCATTCGGGCGCGTTCTTGCCGTACAGGATCACGCGTGCGCCGGCGGTCACGCCTTGTCCTACGAGGAACGTCCCGACCCGCGTCGCCAGCTCCTGCAGGTTCTCGTAGCTGTAGATCTCCTCGCGTTTGCCCCGCTCCATGCGCAGAGCCACCCGCGTGGCGTGCTGTTTGGTCGTCGTGTCGAACAGCTCGAGCAGATCGCGATAGGCGTAGACCGATTTCGGTTTGGCGGCGTAGGTCTGGTCGAGCTCCGGCAGCACCCAGCGCTGCAGGCCGGGGAAGTGCACGTCGAGAAAGTACGTGTACCAGTCGATCCGTTCGGGCGACCAGTCGATCTCGGCGCGTTCCGCCTCGGGCAGGCGATCGCGCAAGGCGCGAATGTTGTCGGCGCGGAAGACGTACGCGTTGTCCTGAATGAAAGGCAGGAAGAGATCGATGTTGCTGTGAGCCTCGTCGGTCACCCGCTTGACGCTGTCGATCTTGTCCTTGAGGCGGTCGACGATCTCCGCGAAGCGCCCCCCTCCCCAGGTCGGCCGGGCCTTGTCGAGCGCCGCGGACGCCCCGTCGGCGATGCGCTTGAACAGCGGAATCGACCAGCGGTCGTATTCCGCGTAGCTCACCGGCCGGAACTCCATGCGCGCTGCCAGCGCGTTGATGAACTTGTTCCCGGTCTCCTTGTCCTGAAAGCGCCGGCGCTTGTAAAGACCGGTCAGCGTGGTCACGCGGTTGATGCGCGAAGGGTTGAGATCCCCGCTCGACAGCTGGTGCACGAGCTCGGGCTGCTCGACACACGCTTGCGCCGCCACCATGATCATGCCGGCGGCGATGTGATCGACCGGCACCATGTCGAGGATCAGCTGCTCGTTGACCGGCAGCAGGTTCTGGCCCTTGAGCGCCAAGTAGACCAGCGGCGCCGAAGTGGTGAAGCCTTCGTTCCACCCCGGGAAGGGGTAGCTCATCGAGCTTTCCACGATGGCCGGTCGCACGATCGAGCGTGCGATGCCGGTCTCGCGGGCGACAAGCTGATCGCCCATGCTCTTGGTATAGGTGTAGATGTTGGGCCAGCCCCACTCGGCCGCGCGTTTCACGCCCCGGTCGGTCAGCTCCTGGCGAATCCAGTCCTTGCGTTCGCGCGCGAGGCCGAGCTTGAGCGCGCCCTCGTCGTCAGGGTCGCGGCCCTGCTCGAGCAGTCGGGCGCGCGCCTTCTCGCGCAGCTGCGCCACGATCTGGGCGTCCTCGGCCTGAGCCCGGACCTCGACCGCAATGCGATCGCTGTCGGCGATCTCCTGCTCGATGGAAAAGCGGGTCCCAGGCATGTCCTTGTGCCGTGGGTAGTAGCCGACCAGCTCCTCGCTCTCCCAGACCTCGCCCGAGCGGTTGCCCGCGACAAAGCAAGTCGACGTGTGGATCAGCGCCGGTCGCTTCATCTGCTTGGCGAAAGCGATGACGTTCTTGGTCCCCTCGACGTTGGTGCGCAACGCAGCCTCGAGAGGCGGGTTGAACGTCACTTTGCCCGAGGAGTTGAGGATGACATCGATGTCGGCGGCAACCGCCGCTGCGCCCGCCTCGTCGAGACCCAGGTGCGGCTCGGTGATGTCGCCGTCGACGACGCGGATCTTGTCGCGCAGGAACGCCGCCAGGCCGGCCTCGCCGCCGTACTTCTCGCGCAACGGATCGAAAGTGGGGGACGCGACGACGTGATTCCAGAAGCGATCCTCGCTGCTGGTGCCCGACCCGCGCCTCACCATCACGTAGACTCTTCGGATCTCCTCGAAACGATGCAGGAGCATCGAGAGGACGACCTTGCCGACGAAGCCTGTGGCGCCCAGGATGAAGACGCTGCGGCCACGGTAGATCTCGTGCAGCGACAGCGGCGGACGAGCCGTCTTGCCGATGCTGGTGGCGGAGCCGGGGGGCGAAGTGCCGCCCTGGCCGTTGCTGGTTCCCGTGCGCATCTACTCGACGTCCGCCATGACGATCGGCGGGTGGTGCATCATCGTAATCGACGGCGATGGGCCCACGTAGCTCTTGGCCATCGCGATGGCCTCGGTGACCGATTCGGCTCGGTCCCAGCCGAGGCGCGCCGGCACGTGGGCGTTCTCGGCCCCCGCGACGATGACCTTGCCGGTGTGCTGACGACCGTTCTCGCCCCAGTACCACATGAAGAATGGGTGCGCGCCGTGGTACGCGTTGCCCCGGCGATACATCTCGATGTAGCTCGGGTTCTTCGCGAACTCTTCTTCGTACTTGTGGCGCAAGACCATCGCGTCGCGCGTCTCGGGCAGCAGGCGATTAAAAAATTCGATGTAGCTCGGGTGATGAACCGGATCGAACGTGTCGTAACAGGGATGCGTGAGGATGAGCACCCCACCCTTGCGCAGCACCGGCTTGCCCCGGTAGAAGTTGTGGAAGTAACCCAGGCCCATCACCTGAACCAGGATCGGGTTGAGAACCGAGTTCACGTTGTAGGGCGAGATGAACGGCACGCCACAGATGACGATGTCGCTCTGGCCCCGCAGCTTGACGTAGTACTGCTCCTCGTTCTTCTTGAGGATCTCGCGGTGCACCGGGTCGGTCTTGCCAGCAGCGACCGCCACCAGCTGATACGGCGACGGAATGCCGTGGAACATCTTTCGCTTGGCCGCTGATGGCAACTTCGAGAGCGACCAGCGCATGGCTTCGAACTTGAGCCGGTCGACCTCGCTGAACTCGTCCTCGTTGCGGCCGAGGAAAGAGATCTGATCGCCGAACATGCGGTTGTTCAGCGCGGTCTCGATGTGGAACACGTTCATGTGCTCCTGCACGATCTTCCCCATCCGCTCGACTTTGGTGTTGAGCGCCGACTTCTTCGGATCCATGTAGGAGTCCGACGCGCGGATGGTGTGCGGCTCGTGGTGCGGCTTCAAGCTCTCGTAGTCGCACAGGCCAACGGTCACCGACTTGTGTCCGCCGTCCATCATCACCAGGTTGATGTTGACGTAGATGAGCAGATCGCTCTCGACCGCGCGGCGGTTGATGTTGACCACCTCGTTGTGGTCAGTGATCCCGAGGTTCACCATGCCGTCGGGATCTTCGGCGTCGTGGTTGTAGTAGCGGTCGGGATAAAACGCGTTGAAGATCTTGCTGCCGACCATGCGCTTCATCTCGCCCTCGGTCAGGCGGCGATGCAGCGAGGTCGCGATGATGAGGTGAACGTCGTCGACGCCATTGGCGTCGAGCATCTCGAGCAGGATCTCGAGGATGACCTGCCGGATGTCCGGCAAGACCATCGGCGGCAGCGGCAAGCTGATGTCGTCGAGCGCGATGGTCACCTTCATCCCAGGGGCCAGCTGCGCGTAGAGCGGCTCGGCCTCGAGAGGGTGATTGAGCGCATAGCGGATGGCGGCGCCCGGGTTGACCAGTCCCTCGATGGGCGGCTTGGGATAGACGACGCGGGTGCCGATCGGCAGGTCTTCGAGCAGCAGATCTTCGCCGGAAAACAGAATCCGCGGCGCGGAGTTGCTGTCGATGTAGACGACCTGGTCGTCTTCCTTGTGGCGCGGCTTGGGTCCGCGCAGAGGTCGTGGTTCGCGCTCTCGCATGATTTGCCTCGGGACGTTTACCTCAGGTCGAGGATCGGCCAGTCGTGTTGCAAGGCCGTGTTGCGCAGGCGGTAGTCGGGGTTGACGGCCGCGGGATGCCCCACGACCGAAAGCATGGGCAGATCGCTCATGCTGTCTGAATAGCTGTAGCAATCCGAAAGGCTGAGACCCTCTCGCTCGGCGTAGACGCGCATCCAGCTCGCCTTGGTCGCCGCCGCCATCACCGGCGGCAAGAGCCTTCCGGTCGCTTTGCCATCGACGAACTCGAGTCGGTTGCAGACCCAGTCGTCGAGGCCGAGGTGGCGCGCCAGCGGGACAACCGTGAAGTCGATGGCGCCCGTCACCAGGACCTGCCGCAAGCCGAGCCGCTTGGACTTGTCGATGAGCTCATAGGCTCCCGGAAAAATCGCCGGCTTGAGCACGTTCTCGAACAGCTCCTCGGAGAGGTAGCGGAGCCGGTCCTCGGATTCGCCCTTGTAGCGCTTGAAGAAGAGATCGTTGAACAGCCGCCGACTGTAGAAGTCAGCGGCCGCAAAAAAGGGAACGCTCGCGAGGGTCGTGGCGGTACGCACCACGCTTCTGAGCAGGCCCTGCTGGTTGCGTGCGTTGTACCCGAAGACGTGCACGAGGTTCGTGCGAACCAGCGTTCCGTCGAGGTCGTAAAATGCGGCCGCGGCCATCTGAGAGGCTCGCGTATATCACGGGAATGTGACCGCGTCGCCACCCTCCGTGGCCCATGACCGTACTCGTCACGTCAATCGGTGACGAGTCGCCGCGTCTCGTGGCTGATGTTTCCCGCAGAAAGGCAAAAGGGCCGGCGTTTGCCGACCCTTTTGGTTGAACCAGATTCAGTGCGGGGCCTAGCGCGCCGCCGCTTCCTTTTCGCGCTTGGTCTTGAACTCGGCGACCATGGCGTCGCGTTGCTGCCGGGGAACCTCGGCGTAGCGCTTGAACTCCATGGAGAACTCCCCCTTGCCCTGCGTGGCAGAGCGGAGGTCGGTCGAGTAGCCGAACATGTCGTTCAGCGGAACCTCGGCCTGAGCCACGACGAACGACTCCTGCTTTTCCGACGAGATGATGGTCCCGCGGCGCTGGTTGACCTGCCCCATGACGGCGCCCTGGAACTCCTCGGGGAACTGCAGCTCGACCAGCATGATCGGCTCGAGAATCGTCGGCTTGGCCTTCATGTACGCCTCGCGGAAGCCCATGAGGGCCGCCGTTCGGAACGCGATTTCGGACGAGTCGACCGGGTGGGACGAGCCGTCGTTGAGCACGCACTTGACGCCGACGATCGGGAACCCGATCAACGGACCCTTCTTCACCGCCTCCTGGAAGCCCTTGTCACAGGCCGGGATGAACTCGCGCGGAATGACACCGCCGACGATGTCGTCCACGAACTCGAAGCCGGTCGGGTGATCCGAAGGCAACGGCTCGATGTAGCCCGCCACCTTGCCGTACTGGCCGGAGCCACCGGTCTGCTTCTTGTGCGTGTAGTTGTAGTCGGCCTTCTGGCCGATGGTCTCGCGGTACGCGACCTGCGGCTTGCCGGTCACGGTCTCGACGCCGTACTCACGCTTCATGCGCTCGACGTAGATCTCGAGGTGAAGCTCGCCCATGCCGCTGATGATGGTCTGGGCCGACTCCTCGTCGCGCTTCACGCGGAAGGTCGGATCTTCCTTGGTAAAGCGGTTGAGCGCCTTCGAGAAGTTGGTGACTGAACCCTTGTCCTTGGGCGCCACCGCGAGCGAGATGACGGCGTCGGGTACGTGCATCGAGGTCATCGTGTAGTTGACCGCACCGGTGGTGAAGGTATCGCCCGAGGCGCACTCGACGCCGAAGAGGGCGACGATGTCACCGGCCGTGGCCCGTTCGATGTCCTGCATGTCGTTGGCGTGCATGCGGACGAGGCGCGGCACCTTGACCTTCTTCTGGTTGGCCGAGCAGTTGACGATGAAGTCGCCCTTGCTGATCGAGCCCTGGTAGATGCGCATGTAGGTCAGCTGACCGTAGCGCCCATCTTCCAGCTTGAACGCGAGGCCGACGAACGGCTTCTTGGGCTCGCTCTCGAGGATGATCTTGGCTTCCTCGTGGTCCTGATCGTGAGCGATGTTCTGAACCTCGGTCGGGTTCGGCAGCAACATGTTGACCGCGTTGAGCAAGAGCTGAACGCCCTTGTTCTTGTAGGCCGAGCCCATGAAGACAGGCGTCGCCTTGAGCGCGATGGTCGCGCGGCGAAGCGCGGCGCGCAGCTCGTCGACACTCGGGTCCTCTTCCATGAGGAACTTCTCTTCCATCGCCGAATCGACCTCGGCCAGCGAGGTGATCATCTCGCGGCGGGCCGCCTTGGCCTCGTCGAGCAACGCAGCCGGGATCTCCTCGATGCGGATATCCTCACCGTTGTCGCCGTCGAAGTAGTGCGCCTTCATCTGGATCAAATCGATGATGCCTTCGAAGCGATCTTCGAAGCCGATCTGCATCTGGGTAACGACGGTGTGATGGCGGAGCTTCTCCTTGAGCTGATCCGCCACGCGTTTGCCCGAAGCGCCCGCACGGTCGAGCTTGTTGACGAAGGCCAGGCGCGGGACGTTGTAGCGCCGCATCTGCCGATCGACCGTGTAGGACTGCGACTGCACGCCAGCGACGCCACAGAGCACGAGCACAGCACCGTCGAGCACGCGCAACGCACGCTCGACCTCGATGGTGAAGTCGACGTGCCCAGGCGTATCGATGAGGTTGATGTTGTAGCCTTCCCATTCGCAGTAGGTCGCTGCCGACTGGATGGTGATGCCCTTCTCACGCTCGAGGTCCATGAAGTCCATCGTCGCGCCGACGCCGGACTTGCCCTTCACTTCCTCGATCTTGTGAATCCGACCGGAGTAAAAGAGGATGCGTTCGGACAGCGTCGTCTTGCCCGAGTCGATGTGGGCCGAGATGCCGATGTTGCGGACCTTGTCGATAGTGATAGCGGCCATGGGTGCGTCGTTCCTCTCGCCGGTTTCGGGTGCTGAAGGCGCGGCAGTCTAATTCTCGCGACTCGCTGCCGCCACAAAAAAGGCGTCCGCAGGGGGCACTGTGGGTGTGCCCCGCCTTTTCGGGCAAAGCCGCCGCGAACTTGAGTGGGGGCGCGCGGTTACGGGGTTGGCTCGAAGGCGGCGGTCAGTGCATGCCGCCGTGTGACGCGGCTTCGGGATCGCCGGGATGGCAGAGCCCGTGCACGTGACCGATCATCTCGGCGAGGTAGGTAGCCACGGCACAGAACTCGGCGGCTCGTCGCTCGGCCACGAGGTGCATGGCCTTGTGGACCAGCGCCCGAGTCAGCGCCCAGTCGGACTCGGCGCCCTTGCCCCCTTGTCGCGCGATGAGATCGTCGAGGGCGGCTTCGTGAACTTTCTGCAGGTCATCGAGGGTGGGCATTTGCGTGGGGCTCGCGTTTTGAGTTGTGGTGCGACTTCTAGCAAAGTTTAATGAGGCCGCCGCTCTTCATGCCCGCCGTTGCCGCCAGAGTTCCCCGCAAGGCCCTGCCGCCCTCCGAACCGATCGCGGCGCGCGCGTTCCTGAAGTGGGCAGGTAGCAAGAAGCAGCTGCGCGCGGTCTTTGCCACCTTCTACCCGCCGGCGGCCGACGTCCGCGGCTACCACGAGCCCTTCCTCGGCAGCGGCGCCGTGTTCTTCGACGTGAGATCGCGGCTGCAGCCGCAACGCTGCACGCTTTCGGACAACAACGCCGAGCTCATCGCTGCCTTTCAGGCCGTGCGCGACGATGTCGACAACGTCATCACCGAACTCACCAAACACCGGACGCGACACGGTGAGAAGCACTTCTACAAGGTGCGAGCCATCGCGCCCGAGGCGCTCGCGGAGATGACGCTCGCCGAGAGGGGCGCGCGTCTCATCTATCTGAACAAGACCTGCTTCAACGGCCTTTACCGAGTCAACAGCCGCGGCCTGTTCAACGTACCCATGGGGCGTTACGAGAACCCGGCCATCCTCGACGCGGATCTGCTCAAAGCCGCGAGCGCGTCCCTACGGCTCGTGGGCATCGACACGGGGCACTTCTCGACCGTTCGCGACCGGGCCAAACGCAACGACCTGGTCTACTTCGACCCGCCCTACGTGCCGCTGTCGGACACCAGCTACTTCACGTCCTACACCGAAGGCTCGTTCGGCGAGCCTGACCAGCGCGAGCTGGCGCAGGTCTATCGCGATCTCGACGCCCGCGGCTGCAAGCTGATGCTGTCCAACAGCGACACGCCGTTGGTCCGCGAGCTCCTACCGCGGCTTCGACATCCGGCAGGTCTTCGCGCGCCGCTCGATCAATTCCAAGAGCGACAAGCGAGGCGCCGTCGCCGAGGTGGTCGTGCTGAACTACGCTCCGCCGGCAGCCTGAACGTCGGCGACCACGGCGGCCGCGAATGCGGCGAAGGTCGTGAAGCGGGGCACACCCGCATCGACGTGAAGATCGAGCGGGTCGATGAGCACCGCGCGAATCCCGGCGGCCATGGCGCCCCCGACGTCGGCTTTCATGGAATCACCGACCATGAGTGCGTGAGCGGCATCGACCTGCAGGCGTTCGAGAGCGTGGGCGAAGATCGCGGGATCGGGCTTCGTGACGCCGAGGTGCCAGGAGTCGACGACGGCGTCGAAGTGATGACCGAGGCCCATGCCGTGGAGCAACGCCTCGACCGTGCCTTCGCTGTTGGAGACGATGGCGAGGCGAAGCCCGATCGCGCGGAGCTTGCCGAGGGCGGCCTCCACTCCCTCGAGGGGACGGCTCCAGACGTTCTGGAGAAGATGCTGGCTCCAGATGTGGTCGGCCGCCTGGTCGAGCGTGCCATTCACGACTCGCGCCTTGGCCAAGTCGAGCACGCGGCGGAAGAACTTCGCACCGCCTGCAACGGGCGCCTGCGAACCCGGTCGTTGCGGCCAGTCATGATGGGCCAGCTCCGCTCGCAAGGTCGGCTCGGTCGCTTCCACCTCGGCCGCTGAGACCTCGACGCCGGCGGCGGCCGCCAGACGCTGAACCGCCGCGCCTTCATAGGAGACCAAGGTGAAACCGGCGTCGATCAGGATCGCGCGCGGCGGTGGCGAAAAGAGCGGCGCACGCGCGGCCGACGGCGCAAGGCCTGCTCCAGCGGTGTCAGCTGGCTTCCGTGGTAAGTCTTTCGACATGGTTCGGCTCAATCGTATCTACACGAAAACCGGAGATGCCGGCCAGACGCGTCTCGTGGGGGGACAGAAAGTCGGCAAGGATACCCTGCGTATCGAGTGTTACGGAACCGTCGATGAATTGTCGGCCTGCTTGGGGCTGGTCCGCACGGCGCTCGAGACTCCGCCCATGCCGGAAGAAGCGGTGCCGATGCTCTCCGTGGTCAAGCGCCTGCAAAACGAGCTTTTCAACCTAGGCAGCGATCTCGCGACGTTGCCGGCCGATCGACACCCGAAGCAGCCGCGCATAGAGACCCGCCACATCGAAGCGCTCGAGCGGGAGATCGACTCGTGGAACGAATCGCTCCCGGAGCTCCGCAGCTTCGTGTTGCCAGGTGGCGGCTGGGTGGCGGCGTACACGCACCTGGCCCGCACCGTCTGCCGGCGTGCCGAACGGCTGGCCGTGCGCCTGGCTGCGGAGGAGCCAGTGAGCCCCGAGGTCATTCCGTATCTGAACCGGCTGTCCGACGCCCTTTTCGTCCTCGGTCGCCACGCCGCGCGCGTCTATGGACAGCCCGAGCCGCTCTGGGTGCCCGAGACCACCTGAGGCCAACTACGCCGGTAGCCAAGGCTACGTCGGGTAGCCAACAAGGCTACATCGTTGGGTAGCCAAGGCTAACTCGGGTAGCCAAGGCTACATCCGGTAGCCAAGGCCGAGATTGAAGTCGAGGTTGGCCGCGACCTTCGGGAGGGCCAACAGCGCGTTCACGTTGCCGGTCAGGTAGAGCGGTCCGGAGAGTTGCCACCAGGCGCCGATGGCCGGGCCGAGCATGACCGGACCTGCGACGAGGGTGTCGAAGCAGGCCGAACCGTCGGCGCCTTTGCCTCCGCAGCCCTCGAGCCGGTACTTGCTGATGTCCACGACGTAGCGAAGTTCGCCGCCGCCAGCAGACAACGAGACATAGGGCTGAAAGGCGCCCTTCGCCTCGAGCAGGTAGAGAGCTTTGGCCAAGAGCGCGAAGGCGCCCGGTGAAGGCTGGCAGACACCGTTGGGACGGCAGCTCGCGAAGTGCACCTCGGAGGCGCCGGTCAGGTACTGCCAGCGGGCCTGCAAGGCGAGCATGAATCGCGGCGACACGAAGTACCCGATCTCGGGGTTGAAGTGCAGGAGCTTGGCGACCGCGACGTTCGCGAATTCGACCTTCTGCTTCTGATCGAGACGCATGTCCCAGTAGTTCGGGTTCACCTCGGGCTGGCCCTTGGCGTAGCCGCCGCCAAGACCAACGCCGAACGAGAACCAAAGCTTCGTGCCTTCGCTCGGCTCGGAACCGCTGCTTCTGGGCACCTCTTCCGACACCGAGGTCGGGTCGGGCGCTGCGCTGTCGGCGCCGAGGGAGACCACGTGAGGCGCGTCGGGCGAGCCATTGCGAGCGACGGACTGGCCACCCCGACCCCGCGCCTCGATGTAGTAGGCGATCGTCGAGCCGCGCATGACGACGTCGGGAATGCGGGCAACGTAGGCGTCGCCCTCCTTGTCCATCTCGCGGGCGAGAAAGTCGGTGCCCGATTCGGGTCGGTACGCGAGCACCAGCTTATCGAAGCGGGCGCTGCCCTCGACTTTGGCGCGCACCGTGAGCGCCTCTCCAGGACGCGCTTCGGTGATCGGATCGTGCGCCACGGTCAACGTGGCGTTGGCCGGTGGAGATTGAGTCGGCGGTGTCGGCGCGGCGACCGGCCCAGGCTTGGTCTCGCCCTCGCCGCCTTCTTTCGTGGCGGCCTCGAAAGCCGCCTGGATCTCGGGATTGGTGAGGCGCTTGGGCACCTTGACGTTGGGATCGACCTCGAGCGCGCGACGAAATTGCTTCACGCCGTTGTCGCGCTGCTTGAGTCCGCCGACCAACACGACGCCGAGATTGAGGTGAGTCGTCGCCTTGACCGGGTGGCGGTTGAGCCCTTCGGCGGCGCACATGTCGAGCGCCTGGGTGAGGAACTTGCGGGCCTCGTCGAGCTCGAGGTTTTCGTAGGCGTCGACCGCCTTCTTGTTCAGGTCCTTCACCTTGGCGACAGCGTCAGCTTCTTGCGCCAGGGCGACCCGTGGGAAGGCGACGAGCCCACCCAGCACTGTCAACGCCCCACATACTGACGCCGCAGTGGCGAGCGAGACGACCCAGAAACGCAGCGACGTGGACTTCATCAGGTTGGCTCGCGACTCTATGCCCCAGAGCCGAGGAGGGTCAACCGACCACGGCGGCGGCGCACGGCGCCGGGGGCGAACGAGCGTGGCGCGGAGTCCCGGCCTATACTTCGAAACAGCATGAAAACCTTCCTCGCGCCGTGGTTGGTTCTGGCGGGCGTCTCGGTAGCCGTCGTCGGGGTCTGGAACGCAGGTTCACCGCCCGAGAAGGTCGCCGAGGTCCAGATGGGTCTCGACGAGGAGATGGCGCGCGTCAGTCAGTTCGACCTTCTGGTCGACTACCAGGACGACGCAGGAGCCGACGTGCTGGCAGCGACGGCCTTCGCCGAGGAGCCCCTGTCGAGCTACAGCGACGTCGACAAGCTCTACCGCATCCGTTTCGATTCCTACGCAGCGGCGAAGGCGGCCCGCGACGAGCTCGCCAAACATCCTTCCGTCGAGACCATCGACTGGGATGTCCCGGCGTCGCTGCCTGCGGACCTGCGGGCGGCACCGGCCTCGCCCTACCCGATCGTGGCGTGCGGTCCTGGGGACGTCGAGGGCAAAGCCGAGGGGGCCCTGGCAACGACGGCCGGGTTCCCCGACGATCCCTGCTTTCGATACCAATGGAACCTCAAGCAGATCGGGCTGCCCGAGGCCTGGAAAAAGGGCCAAGGCCGCGGCGTCGTGGTGGCGGTCATCGACACCGGCGTCAGCCCGGTGCCGGATCTGGCGGGCATCGAGATCGTCAAAGGCTTCAACTTCGTTACCAACGCCGTGCCGGCCAATGACGACCACGGTCACGGCACGCACGTGGCGGGCACCATCGCGCAGGCGACCAACAATGCCCTCGGTGTCGCCGGGGTCGCGTTCGGCGCCAAGATCATGCCGGTCAAGGCGCTGTCGGGCGAAGGCATTGGGACACTGGGCGGCGTCACGCAGGCGATCCGCTTCGCCGCCGACAACGGCGCTCACGTCATCAACATGAGCCTCGGCGGGCCCTTCCCCATCTTCACCATTCACAACGCCGTCAAGTACGCCAAGAAGAAGGGCGTCCTGGTCGTGGCCGCAGCTGGCAACGACGGCGGCCGCGTCGGCTATCCAGCAGCCTACAACGAAGTCTTCGCGGTCGGCGCCACCCGTTTCGACGAGGGAACGACGTTCTACTCCAACCGCGGGATCAAGCTCGACGTGGCCGCACCGGGAGGCGATCTCTACGTCGATCAGAACAAGGACGGCAAGCCCGACGGCATCCTCCAGAACACCATCGTGCCGAACGACATCCGCCGCATCGAGTACCTCATGTTCATGGGGACCTCGATGGCATCGCCGCATGTCTCTGGAGTCGCCGCATTGGTCATCGGCGCCGGTGTCACGCAGCCCGATGCGGTGATGAACCTGCTGCGCGCCACGGCCCGGGCCCCCCGCATCGCGGTTTCGGGCGCTGCGCCTGGCGATGTGAAGATCGCTGACGCCGATACCAAGCGCATCGACGACAAGGTCGGCTGGGGCATCGTGGACGCCAACGCCGCGCTCGACCGGGCACGTGGGGTCAAGGGTGCCGGCGGTCTGGGGCTCGGGGCCGCTCTGGCTGGGGTCGGTCTGCTGGGGCTACGCAAGCGCGGACGCCTGGCTCGCCTCGGGGCGGGATTCCCGGCTGGCCTCGTCATCGGCGCCGCGGGTCTCTTCTTCCTGCCGCTGCTGGTGCAAGTGCCGCCGGCGCTTTCCTTTCTCACTGTCGGCCTGCCCGAGATGATCCCGGCGACCTTCTCGGGCTTCGCTCAGGGCAACCCTCTGCTTTGGAGCGCGCTTCTGCCTCTCGGCGCCATCGCGCTGCTGGGCGGGGTGCCGCGGTTGCGCGGCCTGGTCGGCGGGCTCGCCTTCGGCGTCGCGGGGGCCCTGGCGGTGGCCGCACTCACCGGCGCGCTCGACGTGAGGTTCATGCCAGACCTGCTCGACCGGGCCTGGCTGGCGGGACATGCCGCCCTGGCGGCCGTGCTCGGTCGCTTCAGTCTGCGCCGCTGAGTCGGAGAGCCGCGCCCTTCCCTGTCGCCCAAGCGGCAGGGAAGTCGGCGAATCAAGCGCCCTTGCGCAACTCGGACAGGACGGCCTTGGCGACCGCCTTTAGCGTCTCGAAGACACCGGTACCGGTCGTGGCGCTCGCCTCGAACTCCGGCATCTTGGTCGGGTTGAGCAGCTCACGCAGCTCTTCGATCTTCGCGGCGTTCGGCAAGTCGCGCTTGTTGTACTGGATGATGTAGGGGAGCTTGTCGAGGTTGTAGCCCTGCTCCTGCAGGTTGGTGCGCAGGTTCTCGAGCGACTCGATGTTCGCCTCCATGCGTTCCACCTGGGAGTCGGCCACGAAGACGACGCCATCGACGCCCTTCAGGATCAGTTTTCGGCTGGCGTCGTAAAAGACCTGACCGGGAACCGTGTAGAGGTGAAACCGCGTTTTGAACCCGCGGATCTCACCCAACGAAAGCGGAAGGAAATCGAAGAACAGAGTTCGTTCGGTCTCGGTCGCCAGCGAGATCATCTTGCCCTTCGCGTCCGGGCTGGTCTTCGCGTAGATGTACTGCAGGTTCGTGGTCTTCCCGCACAGACCGGGACCGTAGTAGACGATCTTGCAGTTGATCTCGCGAGAGGAGTAGTTGATGAAGCTCACCGGGCCTCCCTCGTCCTGGCAGCCTAGTCGTTGAACAGATTGTCGATGTCGCTGTCGGTGATCTCGCTCAGCACCGACATGCCCTGCCTGCTGGCGGCTTTCTTCGTCACGACGTCGAAGAGCCGAGTCATCTCCTCGGTCGCCTTTTTCACCCGCAGGCGAACCAGGCCGAGGGACGAACGTTCGTCGAACAGCACCACCAAGATGGCACGTCCGCCAACCAGCGTGATGTGCACGTGGGTCTTTTCGCCCTCGTGAAACTGGCTGGTGAAGTCTTTCTCACGGAGGATCTTCGAGATGCCTCCGGTCGCGGCCACGTTGCCCGCGGTGAGCGAAGAGAGGCTGGTCACGTCGAGCTCGGTGACGTCGCCCGCATCGGCGATCGGCTGGCCGTCACGACCGATGAGCAGAACCGCCTTGGCGTTGGCGTCCCGGTGCAGGCGCTGGCAGACGACTGCAATCAGCTCCTGCTCCTCCGGGAACATCACATCGGGGCCGGTCATCTAAGCTCTCGCGCACATCAAGATCAGGAGCCCACCATTAACACCACGCGACCACATCTTCAAGTATGCGCCCGGGAAAGGATTCCATCCATTTGAGCCGATAGGCGAAGGACGCTTCTCGGGCGTCGCCGGCCAGCTGGTCTTCCCTTGTGATCGCAAATCACGCCCTCTCATCGGCCTACATTGGACCTGACTTGAGGGACGCCCGGGCCAGGCGACCTGCCGCCCGGTCGGTCCAGCGGCCGGGAGGGGTCACAGGTCGCGGCGACCTTCGATCGCCCGGGCCAAGGTGGCACGATCTGCGTATTCCAGCTCGCCGCCCATGGGCACCCCTGTGGCGATCCGGCTGACCCGGACGCCCAGCTGGCGCAGAAGTTTGGCCAGGTAGACCGCTGTCGCCTCGCCTTCTACGCTCGGGTTGGTGGCGACGATGACCTCTTTGACGTCGTCCCGCCCACACCGGCGAACCAGCTCGTCCACACGAAGGTCTTCCGGTCCGATGCCATCGAGAGGGGACAAGACACCGTGGAGCACGTGGTACCGGCCGCGGAAGCCCCCCGTGCGCTCGATGGCGACCACATCCTGCGGTTGGGCGACCACGCAGATCGTGGCGGCGTCCCGGCGGGCGTCAGCGCAGAGCGCACATGGGTCGTCTTCGGTGAAGTCCCAGCACTGCCCGCAAAAGCGGATCCGCGCCCGAAGCTCACCGATGGCACTGGCCAGCTCCAGCGCATCCTCGGCTGGGGCGCGCAGGATGTGAAAAGCCAGGCGTGCCGCCGTCTTGGGGCCCACGCCGGGGAGCTTCGCAAGCTGCTGGATCAGCCGTGCGATGGGTCCTGCGGTACCGCCGGCCATGGCTCAGCCGCCGAAGAGCCCCGGCGGCAGCGGCAGGCCCCCGCCCACCCGCGCGATCTCGTCCTGAGCCAGCTGGCGCGCCCGATCGAGGGCGACGTTGATCGCGCCGACAATCAGGTCTTCGACCATCTTCTTGTTCTCGGCACCCAGCACGCCTGGGTCGATCTCGAGCGAAAGAATCTCGCCCTTGCCGTTGGCGGTGCAACGGACGAGCCCCCCGCCGGTCTCGCCGGTGACACTCTTGCTGCCGAGCTCGTCTTTGACTCGCGCCATCTCGGCCTGCAGCCGCTGCGCGGTCTCGAACAGTCCCTTGAGGTTGCCGAAGTCGTTCATTGAACCTTGATCTCCCGCGCCGAGATCCCGAAGACCTCCTCGGCCTTGCGAATCATCGGATGTGCCTTCGCCTCTTCCATGAGCCGCTTGCGATCGGTGGCCTGACTCGCGGCCTGGACGACGCTCTCGGCCTGGAGCATGGGCCGGGCGCCTCCGCCCATTTTCAACTGCAACGTGGTCGGCCCGCCGCAGATCTCCTGCAGAGCGCCCTCGATCAGCTTGCGGCCTTTTTCGGTCTGGTCGAGCAGGAGTCGATCGGCGAACGACAGCACGACGCGGCTGTCTTCCCACGCATCGACCGCGGCGTGATCGAGGGCGGCCGCCAGCGCTGGCCGATCCTGCATGCGCACGCGCAGACGGCCCCACTTCTCCTCGGCGGTGCCGTTGCGCGAGGGGCGCGCGGGCTCGAAGCTCGCGGCGATCGCGCTGGCGGAAGCCGTCACCACCGGAGGTGCCGGGGCTGCCGAAGGTGCGTCCCCGCGCGGGGGTTGCGGCCGCGGCGAGACGGGGGTTGCGCCCGCTCCTGTTTGCGCTGGGTTTGCTTGCGCTGGGTTTGCGTTCGCAAAGCTTGGGTTCGCAAAGCTTGCGGCGGGTGCGACCGGCGGGGGAGCGGCCCCGCTCGCAGGGTCTGCAGCAGGAGCCGCCGGTGCACTGGTCGGGGGCGCTACGGCATCGCGCGCCGGTGGTGCCTCGGTGCTCGCCAGCGCTCGTGCGCCGCCCCGCTGTCCGGCCGGTCGCGGACCTCCGCCGGGATCCGCCCCGCCCCCACGCGGCGGGCTGCCTCTGCCGAGCCGCTCTTCCAGCTCGCCCAAACGCGTGAGCAGATCGCCGAGTGGCAGCAGCGGTTCAGTCTGGCAGAGCTCGACCAGCGCCATCTCGAGCAACAGACGCGCGGTCTGCGACTTGCCCGCTTCTTCCACCGCCCGCATCCAGCGGTCGAACAAACTGGTGCAAAGTCCTTTGGGCGCCGCTGTCGCGAGCGTCCGTAGCTCCGCGAGCTCGTCCGCCGTCACATCCAGGAGGTCGAGGCCCGGCGCTGACCCCGCGGCCGCTCCCGGCGGGGATGCGGGTACGAGCCCCGCCAGCTCGACGTCGTGAATGAAGCCGAGAAACGCGCGGGAGAGCTGCACCAGATCGATGCCTCGATCGATGGCGTCCGCCATCAGCCGAAGCGCCGTCGCCGGCTCGCGCGCCAGCACCGCCTGAAACAGGCTGGCGAGCAGCCGACGATCGGCGACCCCGAGCACCTCGACGACCTTGTCGTGCGACAGGATCGCATCGCCGACGTAGGCGATCACCTGATCGAGCAGTGAGAGGGCGTCCCGCACCGATCCAGCCGCCTGCCGCGCTACCAGGCGGAGTCCCTCGGGCTCGAACGCTATGCCTTCCTTTTCGAGGATGCCACTCAGGTGCTCGGACAGCCGCCCGGTCGGGATGAGCTTGAAGTCGTAACGCTGACAGCGCGACAGGATGGTGATCGGGATCTTGTGAACTTCGGTCGTCGCGAGGATGAAGACCGCGTGTGCCGGAGGCTCCTCGAGCGTCTTGAGCAGAGCGTTGAACGCCTCCGTCGTGAACATGTGAACTTCGTCGATGATCGTGACCTTCTTGCGACCGCGCGAAGGGGCGTAGCGAACCGCTTCGCGCAAGGTGCGCGCGTCGTCGACGCCGCGATTCGAGGCGCCGTCGATCTCCACGACGTCGACCGAATGCCCACTCACGATCTCCCGACAGAAGTCGCACTCGCCGCACGGCGTGGCGGTCGGGCCATTCACGCAGCAGAGGGCTTTGGCAAGGATGCGGGCGGCGCTGATCTTTCCGACGCCGCGCGCCCCCGTGAAGAGGTAAGCGTGGTGGACCCGATTGCGCTCGATGGCGTTCTTCAGCGTCCGCGCCACGTGCTCTTGCCCCACCAGATCTTCGAAGAGCTGCGGGCGGTATTTGCGCGCGAGGACCAGGTACGACACGGGGTCGGAATCTACGCCGAAGCGCGCGACGCTTCCAGCATGGCGACGCTGGGCTCGCGCCGAGAAGGGATGACTTCAACCGCGCGACCTCCGCAGCCGCAATGCACCGCTTCGCCGCCCGAGAACTTTGGTCGCCTTCCCGACGGCGATCGTCTGGGCGCCCCTTGTCCCGCAAGACGCGGTGCCTATCTCTAAATGCATGCGACTCGAGACCTTCACCATCAAGGCGCAAGAGGCGCTGGGCAGCGCTCGGGATCTCGCCAGCGAGCGGAATCATCAGGAAGTCACGCCCGAGCACGTGCTTTCCTCGCTGGTCGCACAGGAAGACGGCGTCACCTCGGCGCTCCTGCGCAAGCTGGGCGCCGATCCGGAAGCGATCGCTCGCAAAGTGGAAAACCTGCTTGCCGAGCAGACGCAGGTCCGCGGGGCCACGGCCGAGGTCTATGTCGGACGCCGTCTGAAGGACCATATCGAAGAGGCGCAACGCCAGAGCAAGGAGTTCAAGGACGACTACGTCTCGAGCGAGCACCTCTTGTTGGCCCTGGTGGCCAAGGATCTCGGCGCTGCCTCGCGCGTCCTGCGCGAAGCGGGCGTCAGCCGCGACGGGCTGATGAAGGCGCTGCACGAGGTCCGAGGATCGCAGCGGGTCACCGATCCGGAAGCCGAGCAGCGATACCAGAGCCTGGCCAAATACACGCGCGACCTCACCGCGACCGCACGGGCGGGAAAGCTGGATCCGGTCATCGGCCGCGATGAAGAAGTTCGCCGTTCGATGCAGGTGCTCTCTCGACGGACCAAGAACAACCCGGTGCTGATCGGTGAGCCCGGGGTGGGCAAGACCGCGATCGTGGAAGGCATCGCCCAGCGGATCGCTGCCGGTGATGTTCCCGAGTCGCTCAAGGACAAACGCATCCTCGCCCTCGACCTCGGCGCACTCATCGCGGGCACGAAGTACCGCGGCGAATTCGAAGATCGCCTGAAAGCCGTGCTCAAGGAGATCGCGAGCGCTGAGGGCACCATCATCCTCTTCATCGACGAGCTGCACACACTGGTCGGCGCTGGCGGCGCGGAAGGGGCGGTTGATGCGGCCAACATGCTCAAGCCGGCTTTGGCGCGAGGCGAGTTGCGCTGTGTGGGTGCCACCACGCTGGACGAGTACCGCAAGCACATCGAGAAGGACAAGGCGCTCGAGCGTCGCTTCCAGCCCGTCGTGATCGACGAGCCCTCGGTCGACGACACGATTGCGATCCTCCGCGGCCTCGCGCCGAAGTTCGAAGCGCACCACGGTGTGC
>JANNNO010000164.1:0-2897 GCA_031398585.1 Myxococcales bacterium
CCTGGTGAACCTGCCGCCCGCCGCCAGCCCGGACTTTGCCGTCGACCTTCCCGCCGCCGTCGGCTCGGGCAGCGGCGGCGCGCTGGGACTGATGCTGGGGTCCGTGGGCGGGGCTTTCAATCTGAATTTGCGGCTGTCGGCCATGGAGTCCACCGGCCAGGTGCGCATCCTGTCATCGCCGCGCATCTCCACCCTGGACAACCACGAAGCCACCATCTCGCAGGGCGTCTCCATCCCCATCTCGGTGGTCAGCGCGCAGGGGGTGCAGACGGTCTTTGTCGACGCCAAGCTCAACTTGACGGTCAAGCCCCACGTCACCAACGAGGGCACCGTGATGATGGAGGTTCGGGTCACCCGCAACGAGCCCGACTTCGTCAACACCGGCGCGCGCGGCGATCCCACCATCCTCAAGAAAGAGGCCAACACGCGCATGCTGGTGCGCGACGGCGACACCGCCGTGATCGGTGGCATCTATCAGCGCAACTCCGGCCTCTCGTACGCCAAGGTGCCGTTCTTCGCCGACCTGCCGGTCCTGGGCGCGCTCTTCCGCACCCGCCGCGAGAACGACGATCGCACCGAGTTCCTGGTTTTCATCACCCCACGCATTGCCAACCGCGCCCGATCGCTCGGACAATGATCTCGCTTTGCCACATACCTTGCGACCCATCGTCCTCATTGGATTTCCGGGCACCGGCAAGTCCACGGTCGGGCGGCTCCTTGCCGCTCGCCTCGGCCGCGCCTTCGTCGATCTCGATGATCTCGTGGTCGAGGCCGCCGGGCGATCGATCCCCGACATCTTTCGCAGCGACGGCGAGCCTGCCTTCCGGCAGCTCGAACGTGAGGCCCTGGAACGCGCGCTCACCCAGGAGGCAGCCGTGATCGCCACCGGCGGTGGAGCTCCCTGCCGTGAGCCCAACATCAGCATCATGCTGGCGGCCGGTACGGTCGTGGCGCTCGCCGCCTCGGTGGAAGAGGTCCTGCGGCGCACCGGGCGCCGATCCGGTCGGCCCTTGCTCGATGGCGAAGATCCCTTGCCGGCGGCTCGCAAGCTGCTGGCCGCGCGCCTGCCGTTCTATGCACGCGCGCATCACACGGTGCAGACCGAGGCCAAGAGCCCGGCGGACATTGCTGACGAGATCACGAAGTTGCTGGAGAGGAAAGAGTCATGAAGCGGTCTGAACGCAAAAGCGTCATGGGTCACGACGGGCTGGGGCGATGGGGCGTGATGCTCGCGGCCGGGCTTGGCTCGGTGGCGCTGGCGACATCGTGCACCGACGCCAACGACTCGCTCACCATCGTGCAGCTGCAGAAGGTCGACGAGGCTTGCCTCATCAGCCAGGAGAGCGGCGGCACCGATCGGCTCGTCGAAGGCGTGCTCGACGTCGGGCTCGACAAGCCCTACGGGTACAACATCTATCCGCTGGTTTCGAACAACCTGCCTTCCACCGCCGAGAACAGCTCGATCGAGCCCAATCGGGTCAGCCTCACCGGTGCCGAGATCAAGGTGATGGCGCCGATCGACGTCACCTGGCCGGCAAATTGCCCGCCCACCTTCAATGACGCCTCGAGCGCGAACCTCAACCCGGGCGAGCGCGGCGCCTTGTCGCTGGTCGGTCTGCGCGCCTGCCACGCGGCGGTGATTCGCGACCTCTTTGTCAGCCGCAAGCTCGACCCGTCCCTCGGCGAGACGGTCAAGTTCCGCATCAACATGCGCGCCCAGGGGCGACACGGCGGAACCAGCATCCAGTCCGACCCGTTCGAGTTCCCGATCCGTGTCTGCTACGGCTGCCTCCAGACCGGCTTCTCTGGCGCTTACGCCGAGTTCTCCTTCTCGTCGAGCCAACCCAAAGTCCTCGCTTGCGACCGCATGGTCGAGAACCCCTACAAGGGCAACCCGTGCAACCCGGCGCAGGACTACGGTCCCGTGCTCTGCTGCGCGCAAGATGCCTCGGGCGAAAAGCTGGTCTGCCCCGGAATTCCGGCCTTGAAGCCCGGCGCGGCGCCCGTCGGTCCGTAGCCGGTCGTCCCGAAAAGCGCCATTGCGCGGCCTTCACGCTTCTTGACACCCCCAGGGGCCCGCGTCTAATTACCGAGGGCGATTCGGATGTTCCGAGACAGTCTGCAGAAGCTGGTCGAGCGGGTCGAGGGCGGGGTGGCCGGGATCCTCATGGGATTCGACGGCATCTCGGTCGAGTCGTACACGCGCAAGGACGTCGACAAGACGGAGACCGACATTCAGACGGTCGGCATGGAGCTGGCGCACGTCAT
The DNA here is from genome assembly GCA_031398585.1 of Myxococcales bacterium. Lineage (GTDB taxonomy): Bacteria > Myxococcota_A > Polyangia > Fen-1088 > Fen-1088 > JANNNO01. Next base: position 2,269 of record JANNNO010000164.1, read on the forward strand.
AGGTCAGGTCCGTCGCGCGGCCGAGCTGCTCGAGGTCGGCACCCTGGGCGAGGTGACCGTGGGCGCCGACAAGCTCGTCGTCGTGGTCAGAGCGCTGACGGACGAGTATTTCCTGGCGCTGGCCTTGCGGCCTGGCGCGTCCTTCGGCAAAGCCCGCTACGCATTGCGCGTGCTGGCGCCGAAGATCCGGGCCGAGTTGTGAAGACGGCGGCATCGTCGGGCCCCCGCGGCACCCGTGGCGCTGACAAGCGCCCCCTCGTGCTGGTCATTCACGGACCCAACCTCAACCTGCTCGGCACCCGCGAGCCCGAGGTCTACGGCCACACGACCCTCGCCGACATCGACGCCGAGCTGGCGGCCCATGCCCCGGCGCTGGGCGTACGGGTCGAGAGCTACCAGTCCAACCACGAGGGCGCCCTCATCGACAAGATTCACGCCGCGCGCGGGGGCGCCCAGGCGATCGTCATCAATCCGGGAGGATACACCCACACCAGCGTTGCCCTGCGCGACGCTCTGGCGGGCGTGGGCCTTCCGGTGATAGAGGTTCACCTCAGCAACGTGGCCGCCCGTGAACAGTTCCGACACCACTCGTACATCGCTCCCATCGCCGCTGGCTCCATCGTCGGCCT
>JANNNO010000416.1:0-7503 GCA_031398585.1 Myxococcales bacterium
AAAAGCGAGCGCCACGCCGCCCCACAAGACCGTGCAGACTCGGGCCGCCAGGACGTAGTGTGCGTCGGGCTCGTTGGGGCGGATGCTACGGCGATAGAAGTCCACCACGGTGGTCGATCCCAGCGCCGATAGCTCACTCGAGCTGGAAGACATGGCCGCGCAGAGGATCACCGCGAGCAGAAGCCCGATGAGCCCCGTCGGCAGCCGCTCGAGCACGAAGGTGAGAAAGACGTAGTCGTTGTCCTTGTCCTCGCCGCGCGGGATCGCGGTCTTGACCAAGGTTCGCGCCTCTTGCCGGATGGCCTGCGCGGCGCGGGCGGCGGTGGCCACTTCGGTGCGCGCGCTGTCCACCAGGGCGTCGTCTTCACTGCCAAGCGCCGCCTCGAACTTCAAGACCGCGGCGCGTTTGCTCTCGAATGTTTGCTGGTGGGCCGCTTCGATCCGACGCGCATCGCCGGCCGCTGCCGTGGCGTCCAGCTTGCGCCATTCCGCTTCGTTGAAGAAGACGGGAGGTCGTTCGAACTGGTGGAACACCAGCACCATCAATCCGACCAGCAGGATGAAGAACTGCATCGGGATCTTGAACAGGCCATTGAAGAGAAGCCCGAGGCGGCTCTCGGTGATCGACTTGCCCGAGAGATACCGCTGCACCTGCGACTGATCCGTACCGAAGTACGACATCGCGAGGAAAAAGCCGCCGGCGAGGCCCGACCAGAGCGTGTAACGCGTGTCGGGGTTGAACGAGAAATCGACGGCGTTCATCTTGCCCATCGCGCCCGCGATCTGTAGAGCGTCGCCAAACGAGACTTGCGGCGGCAGCTGCCACAGGACCCAGGCGAAGGCGACGGCAATGCCGCCCATCATCACCGCCATCTGCTGCTTTTGCGTCTGGCTGACCGCGGTCGTGCCACCCGAGACCGTGTAGATGATGACCAGGCTGCCGACGGCGATGTTGGTGGCGTTGAGCGACCAGCCGAGCACCTTCGACAAGATGATCGACGGCGCGTAGATGGTGATGCCGGCCGCGAGCCCGCGCTGGATGAGGAAGAGGAAGGCCGCCAGCCGGCGCGTCTTGAGGTCGAAGCGCCTCTCGAGGAACTCGTAGGCGGTAAAGACGTTGAGGCGGTAGTAGCGCGGCACCACGAACGCCGAGAGCACGATCATCGCCAGCGGCAGCCCGAAGTAGAACTGCACGAAGCGCAGGCCGTCCTCGTAGGCCTGACCCGGCGTCGAGAGGAACGTGATCGCGCTTGCTTGCGTCGCCATCACCGAGAGCGTGATGGTGGGCCATTTGTCCTGATGGCTGCCACGCAGGTAGCTCTCGCTGGTGGTCTGTGCCCCGCGCGCCTTCCACATGCCGTAGACGGCGATGAAGAGCAACGTGCCGCCGAGCACGATCCAGTCGATCGCGGTCAACTCGTCACCCGCGACAAGAGGGCGTAGACGACGATCTGGACGGCGAGCGCTCCCGCGACCAGCAGGTAGATCGCGCGCCAGCTCCAGAAGGGCGGGGCCTCGTCGAGGAAGTCCTGCGCCGGCTTCTCCGACGGCGGGGAGGGGGAAGCAGCCTTATCGAACGGATCAGCGTCGGTTGGTTCGGCCATGGGCGAGCAAGTTGGCAAAGAGTCGATAAGCCCCGGGAACTCCCGCGGGAAGCTGTCGGAAGAAAGCGAGACCGGTATAGATGAAAGCGCCACGACCGTGACGCGCGATGATCAAGCTGCCGCGCGAGGGCGACTCGCCCGGATCGGCCATCGAAAGCGGCGCCTCCCAGCCCTTGTCGAAGTTGCTCGCGAAATAAAGGCCGCGCTCCTGCACCCAGCCCTCGAAATCCGCAGGGCCGAGCTTGTTGGGGTGGTGGAAGATCGGGTGCGCGGCATCTTCGAAACGGACCGCCGCTGTCTCGTCGGTGACGCGGTCGCGAGAGATGTCGAAGGGCAGCGGACCGATGCGATCGCTGACCTTCGAGAGGCGGTTGGCCGTGTTGTACTGCACGACCAGAGTGCCGCCTCCCTTCACGTAGTCCATGAGCCGCGCATGGTGCTGCGGCATTCGGTCATTGGTGTTGAACGCGCGGACCCCCGTCACGATGGCATCGAACGCCTTGAGCGACGCGCTTTGAAGGGCGGCGTCGTCGAGCATTGTCACCTGCCAGCCGGCCCGTTCCAGGCTGGAGGCGACTTCGTCACCCGCGCCCGGGATGTAGCCGATGCGGCGCCCGCCGCGCTCGAGATCGACTGGCTCCAGACGAACCACGGCGGGGGTCAACATCATCTGGATGGGGATGTGCGGGTAGCTGATGAAGTCGACTTTGTGCGAGAGGCCGTCGACGTTGCCCGTGGCGCCTCCCGCGTTTGCCACGCTGGCCAGCGCGCGCAACGATCCCGACATCGCCGACGACATCGGCTTCTTGGGCGGCTGCACGGCGAAGCGCAGCTCGGTCTCGTCCCCGGCGGCGTCGAGGGAGAAGGGGGCGGTGGCCGGTTTGATGGTGTAGCCCGCGGGGGCCTCCAGGCGCAGCGTCCCCTTCGTGTTGGCCTTCGCGGCTTTGACCCGCACCCCGAGCGTCTGAGCCTTGCCATCGGGAAAGAGGAGCGCGCCCCCGATGGGCGCCACCGAAACCGCGGGCACCACTTCCAGCGGACGATGCCGCTCGCCCTCGACCGGATCGGTCCATTTGTGCTGGACCGGGTAACGAAGCACGAAGCGGCGACCGCCGGTCTCGACGATGGCGTCCACCGCCACGGCCGGCGGATTCTCGGGCAACGCCGCCAGCAAGGGATCTTTGACCTCGAAACGTCCCGGCAGAGGACTTTCGCGAAGCCAGTAGGGGCCGGTCGCCGACGTTCCCGGCGGGATCGTGAGTTCGCGTTCGAACTTCTGCGGCGCGTGTTGTGGCAGCGGCTTGCCGACCGCGATCGTCACGGGCGCCGCCCCGAGCGCGGGCCCGACGAGACGAAGTTCGCGCAGGGTCAACGCCGCCGGCGAACGATTCAGGGCGTTGATGGTCACGCCGATCTTGTCACCGGCCACCACGCCGGCGTGGGAGGTCGTCGCCTCGACGAAGAGTCCCGTCACGGCCGCCACCAGCTCGGCGATCTCCTTGCGTTTGTGACTCTTCCAATCGGCATCGCCGATCCCGTCGATGGCGGCGTCGATGGCGATCAGCGCCGGCAACAACGCAGATGGCGCCTCGGGGCGGAAGCTCTGCCGGGCGTCTTTCACCAGCTTGGCGATCTTGTCGCCGCCGGGGATCCGCCGCCAGGTCCAGTCGACCCCCTCCCAGGGCGTCGTCGGCTTGGCCGCCTTGCTACCCGGTGCCTCGGCGATCACCTCGAAGGCTTCGATGATGGGCCCGCGCCGCTTGGCCGCGCCGAAGCCCTGGCTCTTGTGCATGCTGCGGCTGTCCGCCGAGATCTCGGCGTACGACTTGCCCAGCAGGGGATCGTAAAGACCGACGTCGAGTTGCAAGCCACCGGCCTCGCCGCCGCCGCGATTCCAGAGCAGCCGCGTCGCTTGCCAAGGCGAGAGGCGCGGCTGGTCCGCTGGCGCGTATTTTGGATCGGCCGCTGCCTTGAACGCGCGCTCCGATAGCCGCGCCGAGGCGGTGTGATGACCGTGGCCGCCGCCGCTGGCAGAAAAGCGGTTGATGATCACGTCGGGGCGAAAGCGTCGAATCGCGCTGACGACGTCGGCAAGGATCTCCTCTTCGCCCCAGACCTTGAGCGACTCGTCGACCGATTTGGAAAAACCGAAGTCGCGCGCCCGCGTGAAAAGCTGTTCAGCACCGTCGGTCCGGCGCGCCGCCAGCAGCTCCTGCGTCCGGATGATGCCGAGGCCGACGCCCTGCTCGCTGCCGATCAGGTTCTGTCCGCCGTCGCCGCGGGTGAGCGAGAGATAGGCCGTCCGCACGAGCTGACCGTTCGCGAGATAGCTGAGCAGGTTGGTGTTCTCGTCATCTGGGTGCGCGGCGACGTAGAGCACGCTACCCAGCACGGCCAGCCGATCGAGGCGTTTGGCGATCTCCGCCGAGCTCGGCTCGACCGGTGGGGCGGCGTGAAGCTCGGGTGGGGCGAGGGGCGGGGCGAAAGTCAGCAAGGCGAGGCCAACGTACACCGAAGAGCCAGGGCGGCGGGTGCGCGCGCGGGCAGGCCAACCGGCGGGGCGGGATGCAGAAGGGGCGCGGGGGCGCATCGCGGTCGCGAGTATAGGCAAAGCCCTGCGGCCGTCGACTCCCATCATCGAGATGCTACGATGCCAAGCGAGACCGATGGGCCGCCCGTTTCTCGCATCGCTGCTGGCCGGCGACCCGGCGACACGAAGATTGCTTCCGCGCGACTTCCGCGATGCGGGCGCACGTGCGGCGCGTGTGAACGAGGTCAAAAGTCAGGCGGTCAGTTCCGCGCTGCTCGGCGAGCTGCGGAGACAGGACGCGTGGTGGCCGACGAGCGCCGCGCGACAACGTCACCTGGCCGCACTCGCCCGTCCCGGTACCGTGGCGGTCATCACCGGGCAGCAGGTGGGGCTTTTCCTCGGCCCCTTGTACACATTTTACAAGGCCGCCACGGCAGTTGCTGTCGCGCGGGCGCTGGAGCGAGAGAGCGGGGTGCCCGCGGTTCCCGTCTTCTGGCTGCAGACCGAAGACCACGACTTCCCCGAGATCGCCGACTGTCACGCGCTGGCCGCACGCAGCCAGCCCTGTCGCGTGACGGTCGCTCCGGATCCTTCATTGAGCCCGCGCAGCTCCGTCGCCCACGTCTGTCTCGGTGACGACGTCGAGGTTGCGCTCGCCGCGCTCTCGGACGCGCTCGGCATGGGCCCCGGGGCCGACGACGTGATGAGGTCGCTGCGCGCCCACTATCGCCCCGGCGTTCCCATCGGGCGAGCGTTCGGCGGCCTCATTGCCGAGCTCTTCGCCGACGATGGGCTCATCGTCTTCGATCCGCGCACCCCGGCCGTCGCCGCACTCGCTGCGCCCATCTACCGCAAGGCGATCGAGCGTCAACCTGCGATCTCGCAGGCCCTGCTCGCGCGCAAGGCCGAGCTGGAAGCCGCGGGACTCGACGAGCAGGTACCGACGCGGGCTGACTGTGCGCTGGTCTTCTTTCACGAGGGCAGCGCCTCGGGCCCCCGTCATAGGCTCGAGCGGCGCGAGGGCGGCGGCAGCGACAACGCGTGGCAGCTGGCGGGCAGTCCGACGCGCGTGAGCGACGCCGAGCTTGCTGACTGTCTCACGAACGATCCGCTGCGCTTCAGCACCTCGGCACTCCTGCGACCGATCGTGCAGGACACTCTGTTCCCGACGGCCGCCTACGTTGGTGGACCGGCCGAGCTTGGCTATTTCGCGCAGCTGCCTCCGCTTTACGATCTCTTCGGATTGCCACAGCCGCTGCCGGTGCTGCGCGCCCGCTTTCGCTGTGTCGATCCAAAGAGTGCGCAGCTCCTCGCCACGCTGGGGCTCGAGGCCCGGGATCTGGAGCGTCCCGACACCGAGATCGAGGCTCGCCTGGCCGCGCTTGCCGCCCGGCAAGGGGATCTGCCGGCGCCGGCAACCCTCACCGCCGAGATGCAGGCGGCTTTGCATCCCGCGCTCGACCGCCTGACGGCCGTGCTCAACGCCGCCGATACAACTTTGGCCAAGCCCGCCGGCCGCACCAGCGCAGGGATCCGACACAGCGTGGAACGTCTGATCGAAAAGTACGCGCGGGCGCTCGGACGTCGCGATACCACGACGCTGGATCGGGTGGAGAGGCTACGCGCGCATCTCTGTCCCGGCCGCACGCCGCAGGAGCGCCACTACGGCTGGCCCTGGATCGCCGCCGCGGTCGGTCCCGCAGCCTTTGCCCGTGCGGTCGCCGATCGCATCGTTCCCTTCGCCACCGCCATCGAGGACATCACGCCGTGACCGACGCTCTTGCTCCCGGATCGGGATCGTCTGCAACCCTCGACCTGCTCGCGTTCGGCGCCCATCCCGACGACGTCGAGCTCTGTTGCGGCGGCCTGCTGGCACTCTCGGCCGCGCGCGGGCATCGCACGGGCATCGTCGACCTGTCGCGCGGCGAGCTGGCGAGCTCAGGCACGCCCGAGGCCCGCGCGGTCGAGGCCGCCCGCGCCGCTGGCATGCTCGGTCTGCAGGTACGCGAGAACCTCGGGTTTCCCGATGGCTTCATCCATCCTTACTCAGGCTACGACGCGCCCGCCGATGCTCGTCCGGAGCTGTCGCAGCTTTGTCGCTTGGTCGCAGTCCTGCGCCGGTTGCGTCCCGCCGTCGTCGTGATCCCCTGGCGACACGAAAGACACCCTGACCACGAGGCCGCCGCCGCGCTGCTGGAAAAAGCCATCTTCTTTGCGGGCGTGCGCAAATTCCCGACCGGCGACGATCCCGCGCTGCCGCCTTACAGCCCACTCGAGGTGTTGCGTTACCCCATGCGCTACGAGCTCGCGCCGAGCTTCATCGTCGACATCTCGGCGCACGTCGAGCAGAAGGCCGCCGCCATCGCGGCCTACGGCAGCCAGCTGCGCCCGCCGCCACCTCCCGCCCCCGCCGCGCCCCTCACCGCACGCCCGCTCATCGCTTCGCCGCTGACCAACGACGCGTTCACCGCGCGCGATCGTTATTACGGCGCCATGATCGGCGTCGCCGCGGGTGAGCCCTACCTGGCGCGCGGTCAGCTCGGACTCAAGGATCCCGTGCAGCACTTCCGGGACAATCCTTCGACCGGAGCGCTCTTCTTCGGAGTCCCGCGGTGACCGACCGCGCGTTGCGGGTCGGCATCGTCTGCTATCCGACCTTCGGCGGCAGCGGCGTCGTCGCCACCGAGATCGGTCTGTCGCTCGCGGCTGGCGGTGCGCGCGTTCATCTGCTGTCGCGTGGGGTGCCGAGTCGCCTCGATCACCTGGTCGAGAACCTGACCTTCCACGAGGTCCCGATGCCGACCTATCCCTTGCTCGAGAACAGCGCCTACACGCTCGCGCTCGCCTCCAAGATCGTCGAGGTGAGCCGGTACGAAGGGCTGGACGTGCTGCACGTGCACTACGCGGTCCCGCACGCGACCAGCGCCTATCTGGCCCGGCAGATCCTCGGTGTGGACGCGCCCCGCATCGTCACCACCTTGCACGGCACCGACATCACTCTCGTCGGCAACGATCCGAGCTTCCTGCCCATCACGCGATTTTCCATCGTGCAAAGTGACGGCATCACGACGCCCTCGGCCTACCTGCGCCAGGCCACCTACGATAACCTCGACGTGCCGGGGAGCGTGCCGATCGAGGTGATCCCGAACTTCGTCGACACTGAGAGATTCGCGCCCGCCGATCCCGCACGTCCGCCGGATCGCCGGGCGCTGCTCGGTCGGGCGGGCGATCCCGATGCGCAGGGACAGGCGCCCGCCGTGCTCATCCACGTCTCGAACTTCCGACCCGTCAAACGTGTCGACGACGTGGTTCGGGTCTTCGCCGAAGTGAGCCGGCAGCGTCACGCCGTGCTGGTGCTGGTGGGCGACG
>JANNNO010000174.1:0-4918 GCA_031398585.1 Myxococcales bacterium
CGAGCTCGGGCTTTCGGGATCCTACGGCGCGCAAGATCGCGCTCGCGACAGCCGTCACGCGATGTGGTTCGTCGGCGTCGATCTCATGGGCCACGTGGGCGGCATCGATATCAAGGCGCAATGGTTGAAAGGCAAAGCCCCCGGCCAGCCTGCCGACGACGTCTACGGGCTCGATCTCAAGAACGGCGGCTACCTCGAGCTCGACTGGATGCTGACCGGCATGTTCGGCATCGTCGCGCGCGGGGAGTTCCGCGACGCGCTGGTGTGGCTCGGCGATCCCGGATCCATGGAAGGCGCCAACCGCGCCTACGTCACGAAGTCCTGGCGGGGAACCCTCGGCGCCAAAGCCATCCTCCACCAGCGCATCGCCCTCAAGTTCGAGTACCTGCACAACGGTGAGTACGGCGCCATCCCGGGCATTCGTAACGACGTCTTCACGTCGAGCCTTTTGTTTTCGTTTTGAGAAAGGTGAGCAGCATGTTTCGTAAGAGCACCATCCTCCCCAGAGCCTTCGCCGCTGCGAGCTTCGCTGCGCTGGCTTCGTCCGCAACGATCCCTGCTTTCGCCAACGAACAGGCCGAGCGGCCCGGACCGACCTGGTCCGAGTTCGCCAAGCTTCAGCAGGAGGTGCTCGAACAACGGCAACTCCTCATCCAGCTCATGCAAACCGAGCAGCAGCGTTACGACATGTTGCTCAAGCTTCTGTCGAGCCAGGGCTCGGCGGCCACCATGCCGGCAGTGCCGAGCATGCCGAACGTGCCGACCGAGGAAAAGCGCGGCAAAGGTCCCGCCCCCGCGATGCCGGCCAAAACCTCCGAGGGGCGCACCGGCATCGTCGAGGGCAAGGTCGAGGTTCCCGGCGGCGACGTGCGCGACGTCTACGTCTATGTCGACGGCATCCGCGGCCCACGTGGCAGCGGCAACATCGAGATCAAGCAAGAGAACAAGCAGTTCCACCCGCGCGCCACGGTGGTGCCGATCGGGACGACAGTCACCTTCCCGAACCTCGACCCGGTCTTCCACAACGTCTTTTCCAACTCGCCGACCAATCCGTTCGACCTCGGCAGCTACCGCGCGGGTGACACCACCCGATCGGTGGTGATGAGCAAGCCGGGCGTCGTCGACGTCTTCTGCAACATGCATCAGCGCATGAGCGCGCACGTCCTGGTGGTCCCGAACCGGCATTTCGCCAAGGTTCGCCCCGACGGCACCTTCCGCATCGAAGGCGTCCCGGTCGGCACGCGCAACCTCGTGGTCTGGAGCCCGAGCTTGCGGCCCGCGCAACGCAAGGTCGAGGTCACGGCGGCGGGCGGCCGAGCGACCTTCGCGCTGGAATACACGGATCCGCAGGCCCACACCAACAAGCTGGGCCAGCCCTACGGTTCGTACAACGAATAGGCGAAAGAGGCGGCATGGCGAATATGGTGAAATTCGCGGGGGGCCTCGGCCTCGTCGCACTCGGGGTGGCCGCGGTTGCGGTCGGCCCGTCGCTGCTTGGCCCCGGCGTGGATCCGGCGGCAGCGCGACAGACTGCGGAGGACACGGGCAAGGAAGCCGCCAAGGTTCTGCGCGCACACTTCGAGCTGTTCGAGGGTTCCGCCAGCGAGGCGGCCGGCACTGAGCCGCTGCGCGCTGCGATCAAAAATCGCGTCGATGGCACGACGTTGGTGGACCTGTTCGCGACCGAAGACTGGTGGCGGGCCAAGCGACAGAGCTTCCCCTTTACCCGCGTCGTCATTGGCAGCTCGGTGGCGTCGTTCGGTGATCTTGCGATCGGCGAGCAGGACCGGGCCATCGTTGCACAAGCGCGCAAGACCCGCATCGCTTCGGGCATGGCGCTGGTGGCAGGGCGCCCAGTTCAGATCGCGGCAGCGCGAATCGACGAACGCGAAGAAGTCGCCCCGGTTCTCGTCTTGGGACAGCCCTTCGACGAAAGCATGTTGCGCGGCCTCGCCGACCGCTCACAGCTCGGCCTCGCCATCACAGCGGAAGGCCGCCCGTTGGTAACGGCCTCGTCTGCTGAACAGACCGCAACGCTGGCGGAGCTCGCCAAACATGCCGGCGACAACTTCGTCGTCCGCGCTGAAGAAGGTTGGGTCGCGGCCGGGCAGGATCTCGATTCGGGTCTCAAACTCTGGGCCGTCCGTCCCATGGCGCGCGCGGCCGGCGGCGGCAAGCCAGTCGTCGCATGGGCGCTCGGTGCGCTCTTCCTGGCCGGCGGCGTGGTCCTCCTCGTCCTCGGTCGCAAGGGCCCCACCGCCGTCCCGGCGGTGCTGCAGCAGGAGAACACGATCCCGTTCGGCACCACCGGCAGGGCCCGCCAGGTAAACGCGGGAAGCATCGACGTTCGCACCGGTAAGCAGGACGCCCATGGCCCGATGGCGGCGCCGCCGCCTCACAAGCTCACGCCGCTGGCGACCCACCTGGCGCCGGCGGAAAAGCCGCGCACCTTCGGGCGCTACCGCCTGATCGATCTGCTCGGGGTGGGCGGCATGTCCGAGGTCTACACCGCCGTCGCTCATGGCGCCGAGGGCTTTCAGCGCACGTTCGTGGTCAAGCGGCTGCGGCCCGAGCTGGCGCGCGACCGCGAAGCGATCTCGCAATTCATCGACGAGGCCCGCATCCAATCGTGCCTGCTGCATTCGAACATCGTGCCGGTGTTCGACTTCGGGACGATGGGCGACGAGTACTTCATGGCGCAGGAGTACGTCATCGGCCGCGATCTGATGCGGCTGTCCACTCGCTGCATCGAGAAGACCAACTTCTGTCTCGACCCGCGGATCGTCTACTTCATCGGATACGAGACGCTGCAGGGCCTCGCCTACGCGCACGGCAAGAAGGACAAGACGGGCACCGCGATGGGCATCGTCCATCGTGACGTCTCGGCCAGCAACATCATGGTGAACCTCGCGGGCGACGTTCGCCTCTTCGACTTCGGCATCGCCAAGTCGCAGACCGGGCGCCAGGCTCAGACACAGGCGGGCCTGGTGAAGGGCAACGCGAACTTCATGTCGCCCGAGCAAGCACGCGGCATGAACGTCGATGCGCGCAGCGATCTCTTCTCGCTCGGCATGGTGCTTTACTACTGCATGACCGGGTGTCTCTTCTACTCGGGCGAAAACGACCTCGACGTGCTCTACCGGGCCGCCTGCGGACCGACCGAGCAGGACCTCGCCGGACTCGATCAGCTGCCGGGCCCCGCCGGCCCGATCCTTCGCCGCGCGCTCGGATTCAAGCCGGAAGACCGCTACCAGACCGCCGAGGAATTCGCCGCCGCGATCGCGCCCTACGCAGTCGGCATGAAGGCCGAAACCGCGCGCTTGATGGAACAGCTGTTCGGCGCCGAGCTCAACAAAGAAGCCGCAGCCTAGCGAGAAAATCCGGTCAGGCCGGCTGCGGCGCGGAGCTCACCGGAATCGGTTCGTTCGGGGGAAGCGTGCCGGCACCGCGGCGGGCAATGCCGACCGCCATGGCGAGCAGTCCAGCGGTCGAGATCGCCAGATCCGGCGGCGAGCCGATCTGATAACCCGCGGTGATGATCATCACGATTCCGTAAGCGAGCAGTCGATCGCCGCCGCCACTCAACAGCGCCGGGATGACCGCCGTGATCGCACCGAATACGGCGAGCGCAAAGAGCAGCAGGTAGGCCCAGGCGCCCGGCAACGACAGCGGCGGCAACTCGAGTCGCAAGCCGTAGAGCGCCAGCACCTGCATGAGGTCGAACTTGGTCGAGGCGAGCAGGCCCACCAGCGCCACCGCCACCGCGCCTACCAGCCAGACGAACGCGCTGGCCCGCGTATTGCGCAACGATTGCGGCAACAGCAAGGGCGCCCCGCCCGCGGCGAGGAAAGCGGTCAGCTCACCGATGCGCGCCAGTTGCCCCGCGAGGCCACCGCCGCGCATGAAGCTCGTCTCGCTACAGAAGAGGGCGGCTGTGTGCAGGACCAGCGGCAACGTGAACAACGTCATGCCGAGTTTGGTCCGTCCCGGCACGGGCACTCGCCAGACCGCCAGCAGCGTCATGAACGCAAAGAAGGCGTGGCTCACGCGAAGCTGAACGAACAGCCGAGTGGATGGTGGGTAGGTCGAGACCGCCGCCGTGAAAAGCAGAACGAAAAAGACCGCCAGAATGCTGGCCACCATGCGCAGCGATCGGGGATAGAGCTCACGCCGACGAATCAACCCGAGAAACGACGTCGCAAAGACCAGCAGCGCCAGCGCCCCCGCAAGATGCGAAACGAAAGCCCCCAACCAGACCAGCCCGTGCGCGCCCCCATCCGCTCCACTGGCCGCCGGCAAGAACAGTCGCGTCAGCAGCCGATCGACCAGCAGGTCGAGCACCGCCAACACCGCCAACACCGCCGTCAAATTGAAGCGAACGTCCACGAGCCCGGCACTATAGATCGCTTCTCCCGACCGCTTCTAGCGGCCGCTCTCGCCGCCCGAGCTCTGCTGACCGGTCTCGCCGCCGCCGCTCTCCTGGAGAATGGACGACGGGACGGACAGGCCGCTGCCGCGGGCGCCGCCGACCAGATTCTGCAGCTGGCGTTCAGCGGAAGGAGCGTCGGATCCATCCGGGAAAAGGGCGATGTAGCGTTCGTAGCTCTGCTTGGCGCGGCCGGGATCACCCGCGGCGAGGTACGCCTGCGCGAGCCCATAGATCGCAGGGGCAAACGCGGCGGATGCGCTGGCGCGACTGAAGAACTGCACCGCCGTACCGGGGCGGTTGCGGTCGAGAAAGACGTAGCCGATACCCGTCAACGCCTCGGGGCCGTCGGGCCGCAGCGCCAACGCCCGCTCGTAAACGCGCAGCGCGCGTTCGTTGGCACCCTTGTCGAGCAGCTGGTCGCCTTGCCCGATGATATCGTCGTAGCTCGAAGCGACGGCCTCGCCGCCGCGCCCGCGAGCGGCGGCCGGC
>JANNNO010000440.1:0-31829 GCA_031398585.1 Myxococcales bacterium
CGATCAGGGAGGCGTCGGCCGCGTTGACGATGATGCCGGCCATCGAGAACGTGGTGAAGCCCGGCGGGGCGATGGCTGAGATGTCGTTGTTCATAACAATGGTATTGCGCGGGCGGTTGCGCGGGTTGGCGGTGCCGCCGGGGGCAGCGATTGGGCCAAGGGCGGCTTGAACCACGATGCCATCGCCGCCGGCACAACGACCGACGCAGTCGAACACCGAGAGATCGAGCATACGATTCCCGCTGATGCGCCAGCCGTGGCCGGCCGTGTTGGTGATGGCCTGGACGGTGCCGACGAAGGTGTTGCCCTCGACCGTCACGTCGTCGGCGAAACGCGCGAAGACGCCGAAGGCCAGGGGGGCCGTGTTGCGATCGTTGACGCCGGCGCCGTCGAAGCGGAAGCCGCGGATCGTGATTCCGCTGCCGGCGCCGACGCCGGCCTCGCCCGGCAGGACGAAACCGGCACGCAAACCATCGAAGAGCACGGGACCCGTGGGGCACCCGACGATGGTGGCTGCCGGGAGACCCTGAAGGGCGACTCGCTTGTCGATGCGGGCGCCACAATGTCGGCCCGGGGCCACGACGATGACGTCACCGGCGGCGGCAGAATCGACGGCGGCTTGGATGGTCGATCGCTGCACGGGCACGAGCCAGGTGCGCGCCTCTGCATTCGTCGCGGCGATCGGCCCGAGCAGAGCCAAAACGACGGCCCAGATGGCTGCCCTGTGGATTCGTCGTCCTGCGTTTTGCAGCCCGGACCGGTGGCTCATGATCGCGCTCCTTCGTTGGGGCCAAGATGGTCGAGGCCAAGACGGACGTCGCCCTACCTCCTCCGTCACGTCGGCGTGGGCGAACGGCCCCCGCTCGACGCGCCGCCGGATCCCTCATCGTAAACCCGTCGCTGATGCTTGAACGGTCTAAGCGCCAAACCTTCCCCGGGGGATGAAGGGCTCACGTCGCGTCGGCGCTGATGCGCGTCGGGTAAGAGGTGCCAGGCGAGGTGGCCGTCCTCACACGCAGGCCCCAGCTTGTGTAGAGGAGCGGATGCGGGCACGGCCCGGGCCGACAGGGGTGTCAACCTTCTGGCGGTGGCCGCCGATGATCATTTCATCGTCATGGGGGGCACAAGCAATGACGGTTCACGACGAGGGGCGTGGCAACGCGCGGCCGACCTCGTTTTGTCCTCGCTGGCCCTCATCGGTTTCGCTTCGGCGTGGTGGATCCTCGCCATGGCACCGGCAACCGAGCGGCCGGGGGCGCTGCAACGGCAGGCCGCTGCACTGGCTCAGGTCGTAAAGGGTGAGATCGCAATCGCGATCGAGCTCGGGACCCGGCTCGGCGGAAGGGTGAACGCCAGCGACGGCATCGATTGGAAATCCTTCGAGGCGACGGCCGCGGTCGGGGCGCAGGCTTCCAGCCAGGAACTGGTCGCGTGGGTACCGCTCGTGACCGAAGAAGAGCGCGCCAGGTTCGAGGCCGACAGCGGCCGCGATGCTTTTCGAAGTTTGCGGATCGTCGAAACCTCGATGCACGCTGCGCACCTCGTGGCCTCATCGCCACGGCCATCGCATCACCCCATCGTGCTCACAGCGCCGCTGTCTCGCGGCGCCGATCTGCTGGGACTCGACCTGGCGTCCGTTCCTGCTTTCGAGGACGCCCTCGGCGAGCGGAAGGACCGCGCACGCATCGTGGGGCCGTTGACGTTGTTGTCGGGCAGGGCCTGCGGGGATCAGCGTCGGCTCGGCTGCACGTCGCAGCTATTCGTACTGGTGCCGGTGGGTGACGTGGCGGCGAACGGCGGTATGACTTTCGCTAGCAAGCGCGCCCGTGGCTTCGTCGCCGTCGCGCTGTCATGGCCGCGACTGGTCGAGGCGGCCCGGATGGCCCCCGGGGTCGCGGGTGACGTCAGCGAAGGGGCGTCGACCGGGATCGCGCGCGGCAGTCGACGCCACGGCTTCGGCGCCGAGGCCGCTCGGTTCGGCGCCGCACGCGCAGGGTTCGACGTCGCGGGCTCGGCCTTCACGATCGAGTTGCTATCGCCTCCCGGCGGGGTGCTGTCGGCTCGGCTCACCGGGACAACGGCCAGCTCGGGACAGTAGGGACCGCCTCCCCTATCTCGAGCACGGTGCACCGGCGTGCCGAAGGCGGTAGGGCTCGGAGCGCAAAGGCGCGGCCGCTCCCGGGGCAGCTGGCGCCCGCGGAGAGGTCAGCGGCGACGGGCCGACATGGCGCGATCGATCTCGCGCTGCGCTTCGCGCTTCTTGGTGTCCTGGCGGCGATCGAATTCTTGCTTGCCGGTGACGAGGGCCAGCTCGACCTTCACGCGGCCTTCCTTCTCGTAGAGCGACAGCGGGACCATGGTGTAGCCCTTCTCGCGCACCTTGCCGGCGAGGCGATCGATCTCGCTTCGGTGCAGCAGCAGCTTGCGACGGCGACGGGGCTCGTGATTGCGCTGATGGGCGAAGGCGTAGACGCCGATGTCCATCTCGAGTAGCCAGGCTTCGTTGCGGCTGATTTCGGCGAACGCATCGACCAGCGTCGCTCTGCCGGCACGGATCGACTTCACTTCCGATCCGGCCAGCATGACGCCGGCCTCGACCGTCTCGATGATTTGGAAGGTGTGCCGAGCCTTGCGGTTTTGCGCCAGGATCTTCGTTTCGCCGGCGCCCTTCTTGGACGCCTTGCTTTTGCCGGGTTTGGCCACAACCGGCAAGATCAACCACAGTGCTTGGAAAAAGTCTCGCGAAGACGGTCTGCGTGGCTGGCGGGGTGGCGAAGTCGCGGGGGTGGGGTGGCGTTTGCCCCTCACCCGCCGGGGCCCTTCGGCCCCCGGCGACCTCTCTCCGCGAAGCGGGGCGAGGTGAAGGCGAGGAGGGGGGCCTCGGTGTGGGGGCTTGGGCTTTGGTCGGTGTAGGATCGCATGATGGTGCGACGCGGACAGACTCCGGAAGATGGGCGTGACTCGCGAATCACGGCCATTGCGGAGGCATCGGGCAGGGCGGCAGCGGCGGCGAAAGCTGCAGCCCCGAAAGAGGCGGGTGTGAAGTCGGCGGCCCCGAAAAGTACGGCCGTAAAGGCTGCGACTGCGAAGGCTGCGGGCCCGAAGGCCGCGACTGCGAAGGCTTTGGCCGCGAAGGCGGCGGCGGCGCGGGCGGCGGCTGCGAAGGCGGCGGCGGAGAGGGCGGCGGCTGAGGCTGAGGATGACGACGAGGATGACGAGGACGAGGACGGAGGGAAGAAGCGGCGGGCGGCGCCGAATTACATCACGCCTCCGGGGTACAAGCGGCTGGTGGCCGAGCTCGAGTTCTTGCACACGAAGAAACGTCCCGAGGTGGTCGGGGCCTTGGCCGATGCGGCGGCCGAGGGGGATCGCTCTGAGAATGCGGAGTACATCTATCGCAAAAAGCAGCTGCGCGAGATCGATCGGCGCATGCGCTTTTTGGCCAAGCGGCTCGACATCGTCGCGGTGGTCGATCCCACCGAGCAGAAACGCCGGGATCGTGTCTTCTTCGGCGCGACGGTGAAGGTCACTGACGAAGAGGGCCAGGAGCAGACTTACCGCATCGTCGGCGTCGACGAGATCGAAGGTGCCGTGGGCGCCATCTCGTGGCGCTCGCCGATCGGCGAAGGGCTGCTGGGCAAGGCGCTCGGCGAGACCGTCACCGTGCGCTGGCACGCCGGGCGACGGCGAGCTGGCCATCACCTCGATCGACTACGTCTGAAGACCCGCGATTCGCGCCGTCAATGCGGGTGGCCGACGAGCTCCTCGAAGATTCTCCGGACGCGGGCCATGCGCTCTTGCAGCTGGTGGGTGAGCTCGGGTTCGGTGAGGGCGAGCGATCGGGCGAGCCGCGGGAGGTCCTCGGGGGCCAGGCGGTCATCGGGGCGGTCGTGCAAGAGGCGCAGGCGTAGCGACGCTCGTTGCAAGAAGAGGTGGTCGTCGAGCACGTCGGCGCCGCGGTCAAAGCCGGGGGTCGTTGCCAGTACCTCGAGGGCTCGGCGCGGGGACGTGGTTCGCCAGGCGGCATCTGCGGCACCGCGACGCAGCTGTTCGAATGCGGCCAAGAACTCGAGGTCGGTCAGGCCGCCGGGGGAAAAGCGCAAATGTGTGGTGCCAGCGGCGACCCGCTCGCTTTCGATGCGCGCGCGCATGCGCAGTAAGTCGGCACGCACCGCCTCGACCTCGGCCGGTCGTTCGTAGGTCGCCGCCTCCAGCAGACGGGTGATCTCCGCCGCGCGGCCCGCGACCCCGAAGTCGGCGAGGAAGACGGGCCGCGCCCGCAAGAGAGCCACGCGCTCCCACGGAGCCGCGGTTTCACGGTGATATTGCGCGAAGCTCGGGTAGCTCGTGACCAGCAGTCCCTGCGCACCCGACGGCCGCAGGCGGGTATCGACCTCGTAGAGGCGCCCCTCGTCCATCAGCGCGCCCAGCGAGTTGATGAGCCGCTGCGCGAGGCGCGCGAACCACTCCTGGTGGTCCATGCCTTTGCTGGTTTGCCCCGGGTTCGTGAACAGGAAGACCAGATCGAGATCCGATCCATATCGCGTCTCGCGCGCGCCGAAGCTGCCAAAGGCGAGAATGGCGAGTCCCGCGTCGGGACGTCCGTGACGTTCCGCGAGGCGCTCCACCACTTCATTCACCGACGCCGCCAGGCAGGCCTCGCCGAGGGAGGTCAGCTGGTCGCTCACCTCGGCGCCGTCGAGGTTGCCGACGACGTCGTGAATTCCGATGCGCAGGATCTCCTCGGCCTGGTACCGGCGCATCTCGCGCAGCGCCTCTTCTTCGCCGAGCCCCCCCAGCCGCGCCGGCAGCGCCGCTCGCCACGTCTCCTCCGTCAGCCTCGGCTCGCCGAGGCCCGCGAGCAACGAGGCCCAGAGCGCAGGGTGGCTGAGCAGGTGGCGCGACAGGTGGTCGCTGGTGCCGAACAGGCTCGCCAGCATGCGCAGCAACTGGGGATGCTCGCGTAACAGCGTGAAGAGCCCGACCGATCCATGTTGTGCCAGCTCGCAGAAGTGCCTCAGCGCGCGATCGGGATCCGGTGAAGCGATGATCTCCGCGAGCCAAGACGGTGGCATCCGGCTCTGCACCAGCTCGAGCACATCCGCGCTCGCCTTCGCATCGGTGAAACCAGCGCTCGCGAGCTCCGACTCGATCTCGCTTCGCGACGATGCGGGATCCAGCAGCCGCATCACCGCCGCAGGCGCTCCCGAGACGGGCTCTCCCAGGGTGTTCGCGATCGCCACCACCGCGGCCCGGTGCCGTTCCAGCTCCGCCGTGAATGCGTCGGCGCCCTCATGGCCGAGCCGCCGCGCCACCAATGCATAGGAGCTCGCGTCGGCCGGCAGCTGATGCGTCTGCCCACCCTGCTCGAGCTGCAAGCGGTGCTCGACCCGTCGCAAGAAGCGATACGCGTCCGACAGCGTGCGCTGCTCGCGGTCCGAGACCAGCCCCGCCAAGGTCAACCTGTGTAGCGCCTTGAGCGTCCCGCGCTCGCGCAGCTCGGCGCGTTTGCCCGCATTCAGCAACTGCAGCAGCTGCGCCACCAGCTCGACGTCGCGAATGCCGCCCGACCCCAACTTCACGTCGAAGGCGTCGCCCACGACCTTGGCCCGGAACAGCTTGCGCAGGGCGAGCACCTCGTCGATCGCTTGCGGCCCGATGATCCGCGGGAAGACGAAGGGGCTCACGATTCGCAAGAACTCGTCACCCAGCGCCCTGTCGCCCGCGATCGGCCGCGCCCGCAGCAGCGCCTGTCGCTCCCAGGTCCGCCCGAAGGTCTCGTAGTAACGCTCGGCCGCCGCCAGTGAGTTGCAGATCGCGCCGGATCGCCCCTCGGGACGCAGCCTCAGATCGACGCGAAAGACGATGCCGTCTTCGGTCTGATCCCCGATCGCCTGCGTGACCATCTGGGACAGCCGCGCGTAGTACTCGTGCAGCGTCAGCGATCCGGCGGCCCCGTCATCGGTCGAGTAGAGATAGACCAGGTCGACGTCCGACGAGAAGTTGAGCTCGTCACCGCCCAGCTTGCCCATGCCGAGTACGACGAAGGCGGCCGTCCGTTCCGGCGATCGCGGCTCGCCGTATGCGGCCCGCAAGATCCCCTCGCAGATTCGTACCGACGCTTCGGCCACGGCGTCGGCCAGTCCCGACAGCTCCCACGCCACTTCCAGCGTCGTGCCCCACCCGATCTCGCGCGCTCCCAGGCGCAACATCTCACCGCGGGTGTAGCGCCGAAGGGCTCGCTGCAACGATCGCAGGTCACGCGCGCCGGCGCAGGCCGCATCCACCTCGGCGTGGATCACCTGGCGCGGCTTGGGCGCGCGCAGGTAGGGATCCACGCCGAGCCGCTCCAGCGCCGAGGCATCGGTCAGCAGCCGATCGACGAGGTAGCCCCCGTTCGAGAGCAGCGCCGCCAGCAACCGCCGTTCTTCGTCGCCGTCGGGAATTCGTCCGCCGGCTTCGACGAAGCGGGCGAGGTAGACCGGCGCATCCGGATCGGGCCCGGCGGCCAGGAGCTGGTCCAGGCTCTCCGCGCTCACCCGCCGCCGCCGACGGGGCTCATTCCGGTTCGACCCGGATTGCCACCACCGTGACGTTGTCGAGGCCGCCGTTGGCGTTGGCCTTGGTGATGAGCCGTTCGCACATGCGATCGATGTCGCCCTCGTTGGCGACGACACCAGCGATCTCGGCGTCGGTAACCATGCCGGAGAGGCCATCCGAGCAGAGCACGTAGACGTCCCCCAGTCGGGGCTCTTCCACGATCACGTCGACCTCGACCGTGCTCTTCATGCCGAGCGCTCGCACGATGACGTTCTTGTGCGGGAACGCCGCGATCTCGTCGGGCGTCAGGTGCTTCATCTTGATGTAGTCGTTGAGCAGCGAGTGATCCTCGGTCAGCTGATCGAAGCTGCCCTCGCGCAGGCGATAAAGGCGGCTGTCGCCGACGTGCCCGATGATCATCGTGTCTTCGGACAGCACCGTCGAGACCAACGTCGTGCCCATCCCGCGGCAGGCGGGGTTGCGCTGGGCTTCGTCGTGGATCTTGAGGTTGGCCAGCTTGATCGCCGTGACCAACCGGTTGATGTCTTGCTTCTTGCCGAAGTCGGCGCGAAACGGCCAGGTCGGCGGTCGATCGTCCAACGTCTTTTCGAAGTGCGAGACGACGGTCTCGACCGCGAGGCGGCTGGCCACTTCGCCCGAGGCGTGGCCTCCCATGCCGTCGGCGACGATCGCGATCCGTTCACCCTTGGGCAGGTAGAACGAGTCCTCGTTGTGCTCCCGCTTCATGCCGACGTTGGTGTCGCCGGCGAAACGGACCCGCAGGCCGTCGAGCGGGAAGGACGTGCTCATGAAACAGCCATCGTAGCGGCCCTGCGCGTCGGGCTCAACCTCAACGCCATTTGAAAATGCGAAGGGCCGGCCCGAGCTCGACCGACACGGGGCCATTTTTCCGATAAAGGTCGCCGTCCACCGTGTAAAGGCAGCCCGCCCCGTTGGCCGGTTCGATGCGCAGGCTGCGGCCGAGGCCCACGTGCGCCCGTTTGGGGTGCAGACCCACGCCGCGGTGGACCCCCGGTAGATCCAGGCCCAGGGAGACCGGGCCGCCATGGATCGCAACGAAGCAGAACCGTTCGGGATCGTCGTCCGCCCGGTGGTTGAGCTTGAAGCCCATGCCGACCTCCCGCACCGTGCCCGCCCCGACGCCGGTGAGGCGCTGGTAGGGCAGAGGCGCGCCATCGATCGCCACGGCGCCCTCGAATGGCCTCACGATCCGGGTGGCGAAGTCCCCGCCGACCAGGCCCGAGACGAAGACCCGGCCCAAGATGAAGAGGGCGCGGGCGGGGCCGTAGGTCTCCTTGGCGTAGTACTCCTCGAGGAAGTTGGCCATGAGGCCATTGCCGAAGACGAAGCCATAGGCGTCTTCCACCTTGAGACAGTGGCGAGCCAGCGTCGGCAGCGCTTGATCGGGGGCGACGCCTGCGTCGGCCGCCCGCGCCGCCATCATCAGACGCGCGAGAATCGCTTCGGGCCGGCCGAGCAGGTTCAGCGACGAGGCGACGACGTTCATCGTCCCGCCCGGCAGGATGGCGATGGGGGGCAAAGTCACCCCACGCGCCATGAACGCCTTGAGCAACGAGGAAAGCGTCTTGTGAAGCGTGCCATCCCCGCCATGGATCGCGATCACGTGCGGCGGGGCCGCCGCGATCTCGACCGTCATGTCGTCGAGCCGGTCGAGGTCGGTGGCCGAGCGGACGCGCGCGCCGTTGCCTGCGATCGCTTTGATTCTCGCCGCCAGGCCGGGATCGCGTCGGTTCGCGCGCGAGCGCGGGTTGAGGATGATGTCGACCGGCAACGTAGGGTGAATTTAGCCGGGATTCGGGCGGCCGTCGCGTGGCGCAGGGGAGGGGGCTCGGTTTCAGCTTTGTGACGATTCCGACGATTGCCGAGGCGCCAAGCCGAGTTGGATGATGTCGAATCCCGCGCCAAAGGGTCCCGGTTCGCAGCCGCGCCCCGCCGCCGAGGGGGAGGTTGCCGATCGGCCATTCCCCCGCCTGCTCTCCCAGCTGATGCAAAAGCGGGTCACCGGCTGGCTGGTGGTCCGGGACGACGCCGGCGATGAAAGCCGCGTTTTTCTACGCGAGGGCGCCCCCGTGCACGTCGTGCGGCCGACCGACGCGGACCGTCTGGACCACGTCATCGCCGAGGCGGGACTGGTGTCACCCTCTGTCCTACGTGCCGTCAGCGACAGCTTGCCTCCCGGGCAGCGTCTCGGCGAGGTGCTGGTCGAGCGGGGCCTGGTCACCGAGGCGGCCCTCGCCGATCTCCTGAAAATGCAGATGCGGCGCAAGCTCTTCCGGCTCTTCCACGCCCGGCGGGGGCACTGGAGCATCTGGGTCGACGCTCACAAATTCGGCGCCGGCAGCGAGTTCGTCGAGATGCGGGTCGACCCGCGTTGCCTCATCCTGGGAGGCATCCGACAGGCCTACGACGAGGCCCGGCTGCGCGCCGAGCTGGCCCCGCTGCAGGGGCGCCGGTTTCGCCTGCTGCGTTCGATCCCCTCGTCGCTGCTCGAGGCGATGGGCTTTCCCGCGGGGGATCCGACCCTGGCGGCGATCGAGGGGGGTGCGCGCACGCTGACTGATTTTCCCACCCCGGGCGTGACCGCGACCGAGGCCCTGGCGGTGCTGCTGGCCCTGCTCTATGCCGATCTGCTGGAGGCGGGTATCACCGCGGCCCCGAAAGCCGTGCCCGCGGCGGCGTCCTCGGCCCGACTGCCCGTGATCGCGTCGGCGCCTGGCAAACCTGGCGGGCAGTCCTCCTCGGCAGCCAGCGTCCCCCCGCGCCCCTCGCCAGCGCCCGGGTCTGGCCCCACCGCGACCCAGGGTGGGGTTGCCCACGCATCCGGCGGCGGATCGCCCGCGTCAGTCCCAGCCATGGGGCGACCGCCTGCGGTGGCGTCCTCGGGTTCAACGGGGCGGTTGCCGATCGCTGCGGCCGGAGGATCATCGAGCAGGCTCCCTGTCGTGCCGGCCGTGGCGACATCGGGATCTGCGGGCGGCCCGGTGGCAGGGCGACCCGGCGCCGACGCGGGGCTTGCCGCCAAGATCGAAGATCTCCTGGCCCGGGCGGACGGCCTGTCCCATTTCGAGCTGCTCGGCGTGCCCGAGTCGGCGACCGCCGAGCAGGTCAGCAGCGCCTACCTTGCGCGCATGCGTGAGTTTCACCCCGACCGCATCGCCGGGCGGGGCCTGCGCGATCTGGCAGTCAAGGCGGCGGCTGTCGTGGCGCGCATGAACGAGGCCAGTGGCGTGCTGCTGGATCCCGTGCGCAAGGCTGCTTATCTCGCCACTCGCAGCGGCACAGCGCCACCGCCGGATCTGGCGCGCGCTCTCATGTCGGCCGAGGAGAGCTTTCACAAAGGTGAGGTGCTGCTCCGCCGCGGCGACTTCGTTCATGCCGAGGCCGCCTTTGCTGCGGCCGCGACCGAAGCGCCGCAAGAGCCAGTTTTTCGCGCCTATGCGGCCTGGGCGGCCTGGCAGAAAGATGCGACCCATCGTGATCGCACGGTCAGAGAGACGCTGCTCGCGGTGGACGACGTCTTGCTGGCGCGCCCAAAGTTCGCGCTTGGCCAGCACTGGAAGGGCCTCTTGCTCAAACACCTCGGCGATCTGGCGGCGGCCGAGGCGGCCTTCCGGGCGGCAGTCACCGAAGATCGTTCGCTGCTCGACGCTGAACGCGAACTACGGGTGCTGGAGATGCGCCGTCAGCGTGCCGCCGTTGCTGCTGCCGCTGCGCCACCGGAAAAGGCCGTGGCCGTCTCGGCAGCGCGCAAGACCGGCCTCGCCGACAAGCTGCTCAAACGTTGAGAGTCAGCTTGGCGATCCGGGCCGCCGCCGTTGCGGGCGACCCAGACCCAACCGCGCTCACTCGTCCTCGCCGCCGGCCTCTTCCTCTTCGGCCACCGTCGCGGCGGCCATCTTGGGATACCACTGCTCGAAGATCTCGGTGATCTGGCGTGCCTGCTTCTCGCTCGACACGTTGAACGAGGACTGCTTGCGGTAGCTTCCCTTCCATTTCTTGAAGCGCACGATCGCGATCTTCGGCGCGCGAAACTGTGACGTCGCCTTGTCGAGCTCCTGGTAGAGGAACATCATCGTCGCCCAGGCGCCTTTGGTGAGCACGACCTTGTCGAGCTCCTTGCGCACGAGCGTGCCCTCGTCTTCGTAGTTGTAGGTGAGCTCTTCGAGGGTCTCGGCCATGGCGCTGTCCTGATTCCGCGGGGTCGCTAGTTCTAGGGTTGTTGATCGTCGGGGAGGGGAGGCTTGACGCGAAAGAGATTGGCGAGACTGGTGCCGATGGCTCGCCGATCGCTCATCGCCAAACGTGTGAATTCGATGCCCATGCCGGCGACGCCGTCTTTGCCCCGCGCCCGCGAGACGCGTACCACGCGCCCGGTCGCCTTGACGACGGTGCCGCCGGGTAAGGGAAACTCGAGCTGCAGGATCTCGCCGATCTCGAAGAGGAGCTGAGACCGTAAGAACGCGCCGCCTTCGGAGACGTCGACTGAATCGAGGCGGATGCTGCCTTCGACTTTGCTGCCCGCTGCGCGGACCGTGACCGGCAACTCGGCCGGCTTGCGTTCGAACTTTCGCTGGTTGCGTCGGCCCGAGGCCTTTTTCACGGCCGCAGCTCGACCACCGCCGAGGAACGCACTTCGAGGGTCAATCGCACGGATGCGCCACCGACGGCGACCGGCTGGCTGTCGCGGGCGACCGCTTCGATCGAGATCGGCACCCGCAGGTTGGCGAGGCGCTGCACCTCGGAGGCGAGCACGACGACGCGATCCCGGCCGACCACCGGGCAAGCGAGCGCCCAGGTCGCGCCGAAGGGCCGCAGCTCGACGAAGGCCGTGTGGCCGAGCTCGCCCGGCGCCGAGACGCCAAGGACGAGGTCGCGACCGCCACCCGTGACGACCGAGTTGGTCGAGAGCAGATCGCCTTCCGTCGTGGTGAGGCGCACCCGACCGGGGAACTGCGCCGAGACGCGGTTACCGACTGGATCGACGAGGGCGAGGCCCGTGGGCGCGAAGTCGAGCTCGGTGGGGCCGGCTTCGGCGACGACTCCGCCGACCATCGATGCCACTTCGGGGAAAACGCGCGGAGTCGGCGAAAAGGCGCGCAGCCCATTGCCGAGGTCGACAGCGAGGCCGGAGAGCGCTTCGAGCTCGACCCGTCCGCCAGCGGCGGCAAGGGCCCGGGCGGCACCCGCCACGTCGCGGAAGGCGCAGGCACCATCGGGAACCGGCTGGGTCAGCGGATCCACGATGGGGAGAAGATCGTCGGTGCCGATGCCGGAGGCCGACGCGCGGTAGGCCAGCACCGAGACTGACGGAGCGCCTTCGCCGACCACCTCGACGCGGACAGCCACTTCCGATACCCGCTGCGCCCCGACGGAGGCATCACGTGTACGATGCGTCGTGTCACAGGCCGCGGCGGCCATAGCGACGACGAGGAGGCTGTTGGCGAGTGAACGCATGGCGAACGGGGGCGAGAAAAAGGGATCAGATCCTTAGACGCGAGCGGGCAGAAGCGCAACCAGTATATCGGCGGCGCGGCTGCCGCGCTAGAGCACGCCAGAAGGTGAGCGGCGGGGGGCCGGACGGCCAGGGAAAACCGTGCGGGAAACCGTGCAGGAACCTTGGCAGTAACCTTAAATCGTCTGCCCCGAATCAGAGGTGAATCCGCGGCGCCGTTGCGAGGTCCGCCTGCGAAAAGTGAACGCACCGGCCCCGGGATGTTCCCCGCTGGTGACTCCGACCCCGCGGCGGCTGGGCGCGGTGAGACCTGGGGTGGTAAAAGGCGCCGCAAGATCATGTCGCGCATCGATCCGAAAGAAGTCCGCGAGATCGCTCAGCTCGGGCGGTTGCGGTTGAGCGAGGCCGAGGTCGACCGCCTGTGTGGCGAGCTGGGCGCCATTCTCGGTTACATCGAGGAGCTCAAAGCGGTCGACACCGAGGGGACCGAGCCAATGACCCATGCGGTGCCGTTCGCGTGTCCCGTCCGTGCCGACGAGGTGGGGCCGATGCTGTCCGTCGACGAGGCGCTGAGCAATGCGCCCCGACGCGAGGGCGGTCTCTTCGTCGTGCCGCGCATCGTGCCGGGCCCGGGCGGAGGTGACATGTGAGCGCGCCCGATCTGACGACGACGTCCCTGGTCGCCCAGGCGACGGGCGTGCGGGAAGGCAAGTGGAAGGCGCGCGACCTGGTCGACGGCTACCTCGACCGCATCGCACGGCTCGACCCGAAGATTGGCTCTTACCTGCTGGTCGATGCGGTGGGGGCCCGGCGGACAGCCGATGCGATCGATGCGCGGCGCGCGGCAGGCGGCGACATCGGCGTGCTGGGCGGCGTGCCGCTCGGAGTGAAGGACATCTATTCCACGCGCGGGATCGAGACCACCTGCGGCTCGAAGATCTTGAAGGGCTACGTGCCGCCTTACGAGAGCACCGCCACCGCCCGACTGGCAGCAGCGGGCACGGTCATGCTGGGCAAACTCAACATGGACGAATTCGCGATGGGTTCGTCGAACGAGAACAGCGCGTTTCACCCCGTGCGTAACCCGTGGGATCTCACCCGCGTGCCGGGCGGCTCTTCGGGTGGCTCGGCGGCGGCGGTCGCGGCGTCGTTGTGTGCGGGGAGCCTCGGCACCGACACGGGCGGTTCGATTCGCCAGCCGGCGGCGTTGTGTGGGGTAACCGGCATGAAGCCGACCTACGGCCGCGTCTCGCGCCATGGCGTGATCGCGTTCGCGTCGTCGCTGGATCACCCGGGACCGTTCGGCCGTACCGTCGAGGACACGGCGGCGATCCTCGAAGTGATGGCGGGGCACGATCCCCTGGACGCGACGTCGATCGAGGCGCCGGTCGGTCGCTATCGGGCGGCCGCCACGTCGAAAGAAGGCATCGCGGGCCTGCGCATCGGTCTACCGGCCGAGTATTTCGCGGCGGGAATGGATCCCGAGATCGAAGCAGCGGTGCGCGCGGCGATCGCGGAGCTGGAAAAGCAGGGCGCGCAGGTGGTGCCGGTGTCGCTGCCTCACACCAAGTACGCGATCTCGGTCTACTACCTCGTCTGCACCGCGGAGGCGTCGTCCAACCTCGCGCGCTACGACGGCGTCCGCTACGGCCTGCGCACAGCCGAGGCCGCCAACCTCGACGAGCTTTACGCCGCGACCCGAGGCGAGGGTTTCGGCCCCGAGCCCAAGCGCCGGATCATCCTCGGCACGTACGTCCTGCGTTCGGGCTTTTACGAGGCGTACTACGGCAAGGCGTCGCGCGTGCGGCGCAAGATCGCGGAGGACTTTGCCCGCGCGTTCGCATCGTGCGACGTGCTGGCGACCCCAACCTCGCCGCTGCCGGCGTTCAAGCTAGGTGAGAAGCTCGCGGATCCGCTGCAGATGTACCTGGCTGACATCTACACGGTGGCGCCTGCGTTGGCCGGCGTGCCGGCGATGTCGCAATGCTGTGGCTTCACCCGCGCCGGGCTGCCGATCGGACTTCAGCTGATTGGCCCGACGCTCGGAGAAGAGACTGTCTTCCGCGTGGCAGGCGCCTACGAGCGAGCCACGTCGTTTCACCTGCAGCGGCCCACGGGCAGCGAGGCGCTGTCGTGATCAACGTCGTCGACAAGTACGAGCCAGTCATCGGGCTCGAGGCCCACGTTCAGCTGGCGACCCAGTCGAAGATCTTCTCCTGCGCGTCGGCCGCCTTCGGGTCGGAGCCCAACGCCTCCACGGCGCCGGTCGATCTCGCGCTGCCGGGCACGCTGCCCGTGCTCAACCGCGCTGTGCTCGAGATGGCGGTTCGCTTCGGCCTCGCGGTGGGCGGACACATCCGGCCGCGCAGCCGCTTTGCCCGCAAACACTACTTTTATCCCGACCTGCCCAAGGGCTTTCAGATCTCGCAGTTCGACGAGCCGATTGTCGAAGGCGGCATCATCACGTTTCGCCTGCATGGCGAGCGCCGGCAGATTCGCCTCACCCGCATTCACCTGGAAGAGGACGCAGGCAAGAACCAGCACGCGACGACGGGCAAGAGCTACGTCGACTACAACCGCGCCGGCGTACCGCTGTGTGAAGTCGTGAGCGAGCCCGAGGTGCGGTCGGCCGAGGAGGCATCCGAGTACTTGCGGGCGGTGCGGACGATCGTTCGTTACCTCGGCATCAGCGACGGCAACATGGAAGAAGGTTCGCTTCGCTGCGACGCCAACGTTTCGATCCGTCTGCGCGGCGAGACCAAGCTGGGCACCAAGGCCGAGCTCAAGAACATCAACTCGTTCAAGAACGTGAAGGACGCGGTCGAGCACGAGATTCGCCGCCAGATCCAGGTGGTCGAGCGCGGCGATCGCGTGGTGCAGGAGACGCGCCTCTGGGATGCCACACGCGGCATGTCGGCATCGATGCGCTCCAAGGAACAGGCGCACGACTACCGCTACTTCCCCGAGCCGGATCTGCCGCCGATCGAGGTTAGCGCGGCGTTCCTGGCGCAGGTCAAGGCGACAGTGCCGGAGCTGCCGGAAGATCGGTTCGAGCGCTACACGACCGAGCTCGGTCTGTCGGCGCAGGACGCCGGCGTGCTGGTCTCGGAAAAGGAGATCGCCGACTACTTCGACGCAGCGGTCGCAGCCGCTGGCGGTCAGGCCGTGGGCAAGAAGGTCGCCAACTGGGTGATCAACGAAGTGCTCGCGCGCGCCGGCGACGTTCGCACGCTGGCCGCCGGGGATATTCCGGTGGGACCCAAGGCACTGGCCGAGCTGGTCACCTTCATCGAGAAGGGGACTCTGTCGGGCAAGCAGGCCAAAGAGGTATTCGGCCGCATGTGGCAAGACCGTCGCACCGCCGCCGACATCGTCGCCGCCGAGGGCCTCACCCAGGTCTCCGACACCGGCGCCATCGAAGTGGAAGCTCGCAAGATCGTCGATGCCCATCCCGCTGAGGCCGCGCGCTTCCGCGCCGGCGACGCCAAGCTCCTTGGCTTCTTCGTCGGCCAGCTCATGAAAGCCACCGGCGGCAAAGCCAACCCCAAGACCGCCAACGAGATCCTGCGCAAGCTGCTGGCGTAGAGGGGGCGCGCGGGCGTCGCTCCGATCCGTCGCGATCGAGCGCGAAACGCGCAGGACGATCAGATCCGCTCGAAGCGCCTATCGCAGCTCACCGCGACGGCCGCGAATCGACCGCTTTTTGCGACTTGCCGCCGCTTTGTGCACCCTGCGTGAGCGGAATCGGAGGTTCACTCAGTTGCGATCGCAACGTTTACGGGGGGGCAACTGTAGCGACATTCCGTGCGCGCTAGGGTGAACGCATCCCCATGAAGCACGGATATCTGATCGATATGGATGGTGTTCTTTACCGCGGTACGGAGCTGATTCCGGGCGCGGACCGGTTCGTTGCGGCGCTGCGCTCGCGGCGCGTCCCGTTTCTGCTCGTCACCAACAACAGCCAGCGAACGCGGCGAGATGTGGCGGCCAAACTGCGGGAGCTCGGTCTCGGGCTTTCGGAAGAAAACGTATTCACGTGCGCGATGGCGACGGCGCGATTCATCGCCAGTCAGAAGCCCGGGGCGCGCGTCTTCGTGATCGGTGAAGGCGGGCTGCTGACGGCTTTGCACATCAACGGTTGTGTCACCGACGAGAAGGCGCCGGACTTCGTGGTGGTGGGCGAGGGGCGGGTGCTCAACTTCGAGCTGGTGGAAAAGGCGGTCCGCTTCTTGATGAAGGGCGCCAAGCTAGTCGCCACCAACCTCGATCCGAACTGCCCCACCGATCAAGGGCTGCGCCCTGGCTGTGGCGCCATCGTTGCGCTGCTGGAATCGGCGACGGGCTTGCGGGCGTTCAGCGTCGGTAAGCCGAGCCCGGTCATCATGCGCATGGCGCAACAGGAGTTGGGGGCGGGGCTGCGTCCGGAGGAGATCACCATGGTCGGTGACACGATGGAGACCGACATCCTCGGTGGACTGCAGATGGGGCATCGCACGGTGCTGGTCCTCACCGGTTCGACGGGGGCGGCGTCGCTCTCGCGTTATGCCTTTGCGCCGACCCGGGTGGTGGCATCGGTCGCCGACCTCGCCGACGAGATCGAAGCTTTCCCCATCGTCGACCCGGGAGAGCCGCCCCCCGTCGCCGAAGTCGGCGTCGCCTGAAAGGTGGGGGCGGGCGGCTTGATCCTGCGCCCTTACGCGGCGCGGACGACAGCGGCCGTGCGGGCCGCGGCCGATTTTGGCTCGTAGCCGAGCGTGGCTTCTGACCGGCACGGGCTGACCCCGGAGCGCGGCCTCAAGCCTTGGTCCTGGCCCGACGATGCCCCCCCCAGAGGGGCGCTGCGAAAAGGCGGTGCTAGGGCTTCGGACGAAAGCGGCGGAATGAGCAAGCGGGTCCTGATAGTCGACGATTCGCGCACCGCGCGGCTGATGTTGAAAAAGACATTGCCGCCCGCGTTGCTCGAGAACCTCGTGGAGGCTTCCGGCGGCAAAGAGGCCATTGCGAAGTGCGAGGAAGAGATTTTCGACGTGATGTTCCTCGATCTCACCATGCCCGACTGTGACGGGTACGCAGTGCTGATGGCGCTCAAGCTGCGCAACCGCACGCCGCCGACCATCGTGGTCTCGGCTGACTCGCAGCAGTTGGCGCAAGAGCGGGTGCTGGCTCTCGGGGCCAAGGCGTTCATGAAGAAGACGCCCCCTCGGGCTGAGATCGAGCGAATCCTGAGGGAGGTCGGCGTTCTGTGAATGTCCGACAGTTCGATCCGGAGAAGTGGGATGCCCTGCAAGAGCTCGTCAATCTCGGCATGGGCTCGGCTGGAGCATCGCTCGCCGCGGCTTTAGGGTCGTTCGTCGAGCTGAAGGTTCCGCGGCTCGAGCTGGTGGCGCCCGATCGCGTACTCGAAGCGTTCGAAGCGGGGCCGTGGCGCGAGCGGGAATTCAGCGCTGTCCGCCAGGTCTTCTTCGGTGGCCTCATGGGCGAGACGTTGATGCTGTTTCAGGGACTCAACTGCGGCAAGGTCGCCGAGCTGCTCGGGCATGGCAACCTGCTCGATGCGAGCAGTGAAGAAGAGGTCACCCTCGATCTCGCCAACGCCGTCATCGGCGCCTGCCTCAACGGGATCGCCGAACCGCTCGGTGAAGTGCTGAGCTTTTCGCCGCCCTCGTTGCTCGGGGAGCGGGCGGCGGTTCACAAGGTCGTCACCCAGGAGGTGGCGTCCTGGAACCAGATCTTGCTGGTGGATGTGGATTTCCAGCTCGAGGACCGGCGCCTCGAAAGTCGCGTGCTCATGTTTCTGTCGGAATCCACCCTCGGCCGCATCGAAATTTCGGTCACGCGCTTTCTCGAGAGTCTCGCCGCGAGCTGAGGCCGGGGTGGGGGAGCGACGGCGGGTGCGACGGTGACGACACCACTGGTTCCGCCCGGGCTCGGACCGCAGCTTTTCGAGGTGCTGGTCGACCGGCTAAATGTCGGCGTGCTCTCGGTCGCGGCTGATTACACGGTCCTGCAGTGGAATCGCTTCATGCAGGCGCACAGCGGCCGTGCCGCGGCGGACGTAGTGGGAAGCAGCCTCTTCGATTGCTTCCCGGAGCTGCCGCGCGAATGGCTGGAACGCAAGCTGCGCAGCGTGTTTCTGCTGAAGAACTTCGCCTTCACGTCGTGGCGCCAGCGGCCCTATCTGTTCTGCTTTCAGAACCATCGCCTGGTCACGGGGGGGACGACCGCCATGCGCCAGGATTGCGCGATGGTGCCCCTTATCGAAGCGGGTGTCGTCAAAGCGGTCAGCATCATCCTGATCAACGTCACGGACACCTACGAGTCCGAGGCCAAGCTGGCGGTGGCTCTGGCCGAGCTCGCTGCGCAGAGCGTGCGTGACGGTCTCACCGGTGTGTTCAATCGACGCAAGCTCGAAGAGGTCCTCGAGGGGGAGCTTCAGCGGGTCAAACGCTACGGCGGGGACTGCGGCGTGATGATCTTCGACATCGATCATTTCAAGAAGGTGAACGACGGATATGGCCACCTCGTGGGGGATGAGGCCATCCGCCACGTGGCGACGCTGGCGGGCAAGACCTTCCGCAACACCGACGTCATCGGCCGTTACGGCGGCGAAGAATTCGTCGGCATCTTGCCTGGTGTGGGCCTCGGCGGCGCCAGCATCGCTGCGGAACGCCTGCGCAGCGCGATCGCATCGACCCCCGTGCGCGCAGGCGAGACCACGTTCACCATCACCGTGAGCGTCGGCGTTACGGCCATCCGCGCGGAATGTCCAGACCGGCTGGCTGTGCTCGAGGAGGCCGACCGCGCGCTCTACTCCTCGAAGCGCGAGGGCCGCAACCGCGTGACCACCCACACGCTCGTGCAGCCCGGCGGCGGCTGATCGACTGCGACCGCCGGGACTCACGCAAGTCTTACCGGCCGGCCCTGTGCGGGGCCCGGCTGCCGCGGGTGTGGTGAAAGCGGCGCGCGGAAGGACCCTTTTGCCGTGGCTGTCGCATGCTGCGGCACTTGTGCCCCCGTTTTCGCGTGCGGTCGAAAAAGATGTGACTCATCTTTCCTCGGGTCGCCCACTTGGACTTATTGCCCGTGTCATTCGCCTCGCCTGGCGCGACGCTCGGGCAGATCGCCGGAGTCTCCGTTCCGGGCGCTTCTTCTCTCACTAAACTTGGGCGCCTGCGCCGCGTCCTGCCTGCCTGCCTCTCCCTCCGCTCGACCGGATCTGGTCGCTTCTGAACGTCGTCGTTAGGGCCCGCGCGAGGCGCTCGGTTTGAAAGCCATCGCACGAGATCAACCTCAATCCCTGCAACCCCACTGCTCGGCGATGGCGACGGGGGTCGTGTGCCGTGCGGGCTTGCGCAAATCGGTGAGCTCGCGGCTCGTGCTGGGCGGTCTGCTGCTCGTCTCGGGGCTCGCCTGCCTGCCGGGCGTCTTCATGGAGACCGGCACCGGTACTCCTGAGGCGGCTGGGGGACGGGGAGGGGGCAACGGCGGTGGCGGGACGGGCGGCGGGACAGGCAACCCCGACGCGGCGGCGGGCAGCGTTCCGGGTAGCGGGGGAGGCAGCGGGCAGGCGCCGTCCACGGCGGTGAGCTTCTTGCCACCCGCGGGTCCCTTCCGCGGGTCGGCGGTGGTCAGCATCGGAACCGCGGTCCTGAGTCCGGGCGACGCCATTCACTACACGCTCGACGGGTCGCTGCCCTCGCGCAGCTCGCCGGTGTATGGCGGTCCGATCACGATCGGCAAGACCAGCGTGTTGCGCGCATTCGTCGCCCGCGCGGGCGCGGTCGGTGATTCGTCGATGGCGGCCACGGTCTACGTGCGTCTGGCCGATGACGTGACGGGGTTCACTTCGAACCTGCCCATCGTGCTCATGCATACGCACACGGCGGGGGCGCTGCCGTTGCTCGGCACAGAGCGTCTGCTTGGATCGGTCTCCCTGTTCGAACCGTCGGCGGGCAAGCGGGCCTCGCTGCTCAACCTGCCGACACTGGCCGCGCGCGCGGGGCTGCGCATCCACGGCAACAGCTCACGCTCGTTTCCGCAGCGGAGCTACAACATCGAGCTGCGCGAGGCGGGGTCCGATGACGATCTGGATCGCTCGGTGGCAGGCTTGCCAACCGATTCGGACTGGGTGCTGGTGGCACCGAGCTTCATGGATCGCGCACTCGTGCGGACCTCGCTCGGCTTTCAGCTGAGCAACGAGATGGGCCAGTACGCGCCACGCGTCCGCCCGTGCGAGGTCTTCCTCACCGAGAACGACACGCCGACGGGGCGGACCCACTACATGGGCGTCTACATGCTGGTCGAACGCATCAAACGGGGTAAGGCGCGCGTCCCGGTGGAGAGGCTAGAAGCCGATGCGGTCAAGCCGCCGGCGATCAGCGGCGGGTACATCTTCCGGATGGATCACGGAGCGAATGATTTCGTCGCCGGCGGGCAGGCGTACGGCTTCGTTTACCCGGATCCCGAGGTGATGATGGATCCCGGGCGGCAGGTGCAGGTGCAGTACCTGCGGGGGCAGATGCAGGACTTCGTCGAGGCTCTCAATGGGTCGGGCTTCAAACATCCCAAGACTGGCGTGCCCTACGGACAGATCATCGACGTGCCGTCGTTCATCGACAACCACCTCATCAACATCCTGATCAAGAACGTCGACGCGTTTCGGTTCAGCAGCTACTTCCACAAGGACCGCGACCGCCCCATCAAGGCGGGGCCGCTGTGGGACATCGATCGTTCGATGGGCACGCCCCACGACGACAGCCTGCGGGAGATCAACCCCGAGCAATGGGCGATCGGCGATGCGGCCCATCCGCTCACCCACGGCATCTGGGGCCGTCTGTTCGCGGACCCAGCGTTCAAGGCGGCTCATGCGCGGAGGTTTACCGAGCTGCTGGCAGGACCCTTCTCGCTGCCGAGGATCAACGCGCACATCGATCGCTTCGCAGCGGAGGTGAGGGAAGCGCAAGCGCGACACGTGCAGCGCTGGCCGGAGATGCCCCCCGTGATGGGCGCGTACGACGCGGAGATCAAGCTGCTGAAGGACTGGCTCGCACTGCGGGTGGCGTGGCTGCAAAAGCAACTGCTGCCGCCCGCGATGTAGCGGCGTGCCGGGAGATCAGGGCGAGGGATGGTGGGGGTGCGCGGACCCTCACCCGCCGGGGCCCTTCGGCCCCCTGCGGCCTCTCCCCGGGGGGGAGAGGCGGGGAGCAGAGTGGCGGCGGTGCGCGGCTCGGCGATTGCCTCTCGCGGGTGAGGGGCATGCGCGAACCGACGGCGGGGAAGCCATGCGCGAACCGCCGGCGTGCAAGCGCGGCGGTTGCGAGCTCGTCAGGCGGTGGTTAGGTCGGGGAGGATGCCTGGTTTGCCTAGGTCGCCGACCTTCATGCCTTTGACGCCCATGATGTGGGCCATCGTTTGGAGCATCTGGTTGTGGTCGTACTGGCCGCCGTATTGGAGGAAGCGGCCCGTGCTCTTGACCCCGCCGTTGGCTTTGCCCATCCAGAAGCACGGTGAGGGCGATACGCCGTGGGTCCACCCGAGGTAGAGCTCGTTGGCGTAGACCACCAGCATGCTGTCGAGCATCGGCTTGCCGGCCTCTTTCATTGCCTTGAGGTCGTCGACCAGCTGGGCGATGTGCTCCATGTAGAAGGTCTGGATCTTCGCCAGCACCGGCGCGTTCGCCGTTCCGTGCGACAGCGTGTGGTGGGTCTCTTTGGCGCCGACCCAGTTGTGCACGTGGTTCGAAAACGCACGCGAGTACTGCAGCGAAGCGATGCGCGTGCGGTCACACGCGAACGTCACGGCGACCAGTTTGTTGGTCAACGTGCAGAGCATCGGGAAGTTGGCGTTGCTGTTGAGGTCCAGCATCGCCGGGCGGTTCGGGGTCGTGCACGCCTCGGCCATCACGCCGCCACCCACCGTGCCGGCAAGGCGCCTTTCGATGTCACGCACCATCTCTTGATGGGCGTCGATCTTGGCGGCGTCGTCTTTGCCGACCTTGGTGCGCACGCTCTGCAGATCCGCGCTGACGAAGTCGAGGATGCTCTTCTTCTCGGCCCGGATCTTCTCCATCTGGGGGCTCGGGCCGGCCGGCGCCG
This sequence comes from Myxococcales bacterium, assembly GCA_031398585.1. Classification (GTDB taxonomy): domain Bacteria; phylum Myxococcota_A; class Polyangia; order Fen-1088; family Fen-1088; genus JANNNO01. The sequence goes on from JANNNO010000440.1 coordinate 22,129, forward strand.
CGCCACCGCCGGTCGGTGCCTTGAAGCCGCCGAAGATGCGGTCGAACATCTTGTAGGGGTCCGACTCGGCGGGTACACGCGCGCGCGGCCCCGAGTAGATCATGTACGAGTTGACCGACGCCGCTTTCGCGTTGGCGTCGCCCGCGTTGTAGTACGACTGGACGCCGAACTGCAGCGATTGGAAGTCGGTTGCCTTGGGCAACGTCTTGGCGATGATCTGATCCACCGACGGGGCCATGCCCTGGTTCGCGTTGATCGAGTTGCCCGTCCAGAGGCCGCCCATAGCGTGCTCGTGCGCGCCGCCTGAACCGCCGTTGTGGCGAGGCATGTCCTTGAAAACGATCATGTCGGCCTTGTGCCGATTGAGCGGCTCCAGGATGCCGCCGGCGGGGAAATTGAAAGCCGTCTCGCTGCCGGTCGGCCAGTACTTGTCGGGCACGATGCCGTCGGGCGTGAAGAGCAGCAAGAGCCGCTGCGGAGAGCCGGCGGCCTGCGCCCAGCCGTCGAGCGAGGGGATGAGAGGCGCGGCAGCCGCGCTCACGCCGAGAGCCTTTAGCAGCTGACGGCGCGAGACCGCCTTTTTGCCCAACGAGAGAGTGCGCAAGTGGTTCACGGCTTCACCTTCTGGAAACGGAAGGAATCGGACCCGGCCAGCGACAGCAGCAGCTCGGAGAGCTTCCAGTCCCCGGCCTTCCAGCCGGTCATGGCCTGCGTGAGCGACGTCGTGTCGTCCTTATGATCGTCGCGCCCCAACGCGTACCGCATCCATTGCTTGGCGACGCAGGCCCTCACTTCTTCCGAAGAGGCCAGCTTCTTCGCCATGTCGATGGCGTCGGTCACCTTGCCGTCGAGCTGCGCGGTATGCGAGATGTCCGTGCTGCTGTCGATCATCTTGCCGTTCTCGAGCGTGCGCCAGCGGCCTGTGGCGTCGTACTTCTCGAAGGCGAAGCCGAGCGGATCGAAGAGCGCGTGGCAGGAGGCGCATTCCGGTTTGTCGCGGTGGAGTTTGGCGCGCTCGCGGGCATCGGCAGTCACCGGCACGTCGGTCTCCGACGAATCGACGCCGGGGGGCGGATCTGGGACCGGCGTACAGAGGAAGGCCGCACGGATCAGCTTGCCGCGGCGGATGAAGGAGGTACGCGTCTCACTGGCGAGCGTCGCCATGATGCCGCCCTGGGTGATGAGCCCCGCTCGCTGCGTGGGGTCGAGATCCGCTTTGGCCCAGGCGCCGTCGGCCAGGCCTGCGGGCTTCTTGGCGCCGTAGTAATCGAACAGCGGACCGGTCAGCACCGAGTAAGGCGCCGTCAGCAGCGTCTCGAGCTTGCCGTCGCCGTCCTTCATCACATATTCGACGAACCGGCGCGGCTCCTCGGCGAGGGCGTCGCGGAGTCCGTCGTTCCAGGCCGGGAAGACCTTGGGGTCCTTGGTGGCCGCCTTGAGCTCGCCCATCTCGAGCCAGTGCGTGTGGAAGCTGGCGACCATGTCGCGAAAGCGCGGGGTTCCGGCCAGACGCTTGGCCTGCGCCGAAATTTCGTCAGACTTGGCGAGGCGCCCCTCAGCCGCTGCCGCGAAGAGATCCTCGTCCGGCATACTGTTGAGGAAGAAGTACGAGAGGCGCGAGGCCATCGCCCAGGGGTCGAGCGCCACGATGGCGCCCGCGTTGCCGCCGGCAGGCTCGAACATGTAGAGGAAGCTCGGCGCCTGCAGCAGGCCTTGCACGAGCACGCGCACGCCGTTGGCGGGGTCGGCGCCGGTGCGGCCGGCCATATAGAGGGTCTTGGCGCGTTCGATCTCAGCGGCGGTCAGCGGCCGGCGGAAGGCGCGGCGGCCAAACTTCTCGATGAAGCCGGCGATGCAGCCCGCTTCGTTGGCCCCCGCCGTGTCACAGCCGACGAGGCCGTTGAGGTTGCCGGTCACCTTTCGTGCGATGGTCTCGGCCAGCTCGGCGTAGCGGCTGACGTCGGCGTCCTGGACCGGACGGCTGACGTTGCTGACGAAGCGCTCATCGCCGATCGCTTCATCGGCGGGGGTCGCGCCCTCGGCGACCAGACCCTCGGTGCCGAAGAGATCCCTCACGGTGTTGCGGTACTGCTCACCGTTCATTCGGCGCAGCGGCGCCACGCTGGCCGTCGATCCCGCGGGCGCGGGCGGCGGCGGATGGGAAGGCTCACCCGGGTTGCTAGGGTTGGAGGGATTGCCGGGATTCGAGGGATTGCTGGGATTGCTGGGATTGCCCGGGTTCGACGGGTTGCCCGGGTTCGATGGGTTGCCGGGGCCCGACGGCTTGCCCGGGGTCGACGTCATACCCCCCTCGATGTTTCCGCTGCACCCGAAAGAACCGAGTACCAGCAGCAGCGCTGCTCGTGACAGCGGTGGGGCCGGTCGTCTCGGCATGGGGGGGCGTTCCGCGCTGGCGTTCATCGAAGCCTCCGGGGCGTTGCAAGGGGACGGTGCAGTGCGGCCGAGATCACGATGCAACCGCTCCCGTAAAGTGGCGCGGTGAAGATGATAGCGGCCGTGGAAGTCCGGGCGGTCGTCGCGCGAGCGAGCGTCGACCCCGACCGTCTCCTTGTGTTGTCGCGAACTCCGCGATTCTTACAAAAAAACGCCCCGCGCGATCGTCGTGACACACGCATCGCGTCACGATGCGGGCAGAAAAAAGCCCGTCCCCGATGGCTCGGCGGACGGGCCGCATGAGGCTGAGTGGCTCAGCCAGCGGTGGCGTCGGCCCCGCCGTCGCCGCCGCCATCACCGGTCTCCGAAGAGGAGACGTCGGTGGCGTCAGCGCCGCCGTCAGCCGTGTCGCCGCCGACGGTTGCGTCGGGAGAGACGCTGCCGTCAGGCTTGGCGGTGTCGCCAGCGACGGTGCCGTCGGTCGTGGAGCCATCGGACGTGCTGGCGTCGCCGCCACCATCCTTCGGCCCGGCCACGGGATCATCATCATCGCATCCGGCAAGCGTTCCACTCGCCGCGAGAGCGAGTGCGAGACCGCCCGTTCGGATAAGTTGTCCAAGTTTCATATCGACTCCTTTTCTACACATGTGGGCCCAGGGGGGCCAGTCTACGGGGGGCACAGTATGATGCGCGTCAAGGCTTGTCCACCCCCGGGACCACTAGTTTCTATTGTGAAACCTCGGCGAAATCGGATGTTCATCGCGCCGTTGGCACGGCAGCAGCCAGTCGATACAAACGCACTGTCGATGTAACGAAATCGACGGGCAGCACCGCCGCCCAACCCTCGCAAGTCAGGCCGAGAGGTGAAAGCCAGTCGGCGCGCAAGGTGGCCGCGCCCTCGGGGGCAACGTCACCGACCTCGAGGTCGTGAAACCCAAGGCGTCGCTGCACGTGGGCCGAGGCCGCCTTGTAAAACGCCTCCTTCAACGAGAAGCGGAACAAGGTGAAAGGGTCGCGCGAGGCGGGCGGCAGGGCATCGTGAACCGCCCGCTCGCTTTCCGTGAGCACCCGGCGGGCGATGTTGCCGCGAAGCGGACGCAGCTCTTCCAGATCGACGCCAAGGCCGATGAGGCCGTCGTCGTCGTCAGCGCAGGCAAGAGCCACGGCGAGTGCGCGTTTGTGACTGAGCGATGCAAAGACGCCGCTCGGAATGAGAGGCGCCCCACTCGCGGCCGGTAGCAAGGCGAAGTTGCGTGAAGCGCCCGCGGCGCACGCCTCGATCGCAATCCGGAGCGCGCGCCGACCGGCGACGAAAGGCGGCCGCCGCGCCGGTGGCAGACCGGTAGCATGAGCGCGCTCGGCGGGATGCAGCTCGGCCAGATCGGCCTCGCCAACGTCAGGAGGGATCGCGATGCCGACCGCGGTGCCGTGAGGAAGCTTCCGGACGAAAGCGATCGGCGAGCTCACGCGGCGTCGCGGGCGGCTGGGTCGTAGCCGAGGTTGGGCGACAGCCACCGCTCCACCTCGGCTACGGTGAAGCCCTTGCGACGAGCGTAGTCTTCCACTTGATCGCGGCCGATCCGACCGAGGTTGAAGTAGCGCGATTCCGGATGCGCGAGGTAGATGCCCGAGACGCTGGCCGCGGGCAACATCGCGAAGCTCTCGGTCAGCTGAATGCCGACCGCCTCGGCCCCGAGCAGCCCGAAGAGTTTGGTCTTCTCGGTGTGATCGGGGCAGGCCGGGTAGCCGAAGGCGGGACGGATGCCGCGGTACTTCTCGTCGATCAGCTCGTCGTTGCTGAGGGTCTCGCTGTTGCCGTAGCCCCAGTCGCGACGAGCCTTCTTGTGGAGCAGCTCGGCGAAGGCCTCGGCCAGGCGGTCCGCCAGCGCCTTGACGATGATGGCGCGGTAATCATCGTGATCGCGTTCGAAGGCCTTCACGACCGCTTCGATGCCGATGCCGGCGGTGACCGCAAAGGCGCCCACGTGATCCGGCAGGCCGCTGCTGGCGGGGGCCACGAAGTCGGCCAGGCAGCGCAGGGTCTTGGGCCCAACCTGCGGCTCGCCGCCGTCGGCTTTCTCCTGCTGCTGGCGCAACATCGAGAAGCGCAATTGCTCCTCGGCCCGGCGCGCGTCCTTCCACAGGACGATGTCGTTGCCGTCGCCTGCCGCGGGCCAGAAGCCATAGACCGCACGCGCGGTGAGCAGCTTCTCCTTGATGATGCGGTCGAGCAGCTTGCGGCCTTCATCGTAAAGATCGCGCGCGGCGGCTCCGTACTTGGGGTGCTGCAGGATGCCGGGGAAACGCCCCGACAGCTCCCAGGCGGTAAAGAAGAACGTCCAGTCGATGTAGCCGGCGATCTCGTCGAGGGGATAATTGTCGAGCACGCGGCGGCCGAGAAACGACGGCACGGGAACGTCGTCGGCCTTCCACTGGATGTTGGCGCGACGGCCGTTGGCCTCGGCGTAGGCGATGAGCGGCTTTTGTCGTTTGCCGGCGAAGACCGCCCGCAGCTGTTCCTGCTCTGCGCGGTTCTTGCGGTCGAACTCCGGGCGCTGCCTGGGATCGAGCAGGGCCGAGACGACGCCGACGGCGCGCGAGGCATCGAGCACGTGCACGGTCGACTGTTCGTATTTGGGCGCGATCTTGACTGCGGTGTGCTCGCGGCTGGTAGTGGCACCGCCGATCAGAAGGGGCAGCTTGATGCCCAGCCGTTGCATCTCGGAAGCGACCGTCGCCATCTCGTCGAGCGACGGCGTGATGAGGCCCGAGAGGCCAATGGCGTCGCATTTCTCGGCCAGCGCGGTCTCGAGGATCTTCTGGCAGGGCACCATGACGCCAAGGTCGACGACCTCGTAGCTGTTGCAGCCGAGCACCACGCCGACGATGTTCTTGCCGATGTCGTGAACATCGCCTTTGACCGTGGCCATGAGGATCTTGCCTCGGCTCTGCGCCGCGCCCGCGTTGTTCTTGCGCTCCTCTTCCATGAAGGGAAAGAGGTAGGCGACCGCCTTCTTCATCGCGCGGGCGCTCTTGACCACCTGGGGCAGGAACATCTTGCCGGCGCCGAAGAGATCCCCGACCACCTTCATGCCGTTCATCAGCGGACCTTCGATCACCAGCAGCGGGCGGCCAAGCGCCACACGAGCCTCTTCGGTGTCGACCTCGATGAAGTCGACCATTCCGTGCACGAGGGCGTATTCCAGCCGCTTTTCCACGGTGGTCTCACGCCAGGAGAGGTCCAGCTCCTTCTTCTTGCCATCGCCTTTGACCCGGTTGGCGAGCTCGATGAGGCGCTCGGTCGCGTCGGGGCGGCGGTTCCAGACCACGTCCTCAACGTGTTCGCGCAGCTCGGGCGGCACGTCCTCGTAGACGCCGAGCTGGCCGGCGTTGACGATGCCCATGTCCATCCCGGCCTTGATCGCGTGATAGAGGAAGACCGTGTGAATCGCCTCGCGCACGTGATCGTTGCCGCGGAACGAGAACGACAGGTTCGAGACGCCGCCCGAGATGCGCACGCCCGGGCAGGCCTTCTTGATGAGTCCGATCGACTCGATGTAGCTGCGGGCGTAGTCGTTGTGCTCCTCGAGGCCGGTCGCGACGGCGAGGATGTTGGGATCGAAGATGATGTCGGTCGGTGAAAAGCCGGCGGTCTCGGTCAGCAGGCGGTAGGCGCGCTGGCAGATCTCGAGGCGGCGGGTGGTGTTGTCGGCCTGGCCGGTCTCGTCGAACGCCATCACGACCACCGCGGCGCCGTAACGTTTGACCAGGCTCGCCTTGGCGAGGAAGTCGGCCTCGCCTTCCTTGAGAGAAATGCTGTTGACGATGCCTTTGCCCTGAATGCACTTCAGGCCAGCCTCGATCACCTCCCACTTGGAGGAGTCGACCATGATCGGGATGCGCGAGATCTCGGGCTCGCTCGCGACCAGGTTCAAAAAGCGAGTCATCGCCGCCGCGCCGTCCAGCATGCCTTCGTCCATGTTGACGTCGAGCACGTTGGCGCCGCCGCGCACCTGATCGAGCGCGACCTCGAGGCCCGCGGCGTAGTCCCCACCGGTGATGAGGCGCGCGAACTTCTTCGACCCGGTGACGTTGGTCCGCTCCCCGATCATGATGAAGTTCGATTCGGGGGTGATCTCCAGCCGCTCCAGGCCCGACAGCGCGGTGGCGGTGCGCGGTGCCGCCGGCTTGCGCGGGGCGATGCCGGCCACGGCGCGGGCGATCGCGCCGATGTGATCCGGCGTGGTGCCGCAGCAGCCGCCGACGATGTTCACCAAGCCCGACAGCGCGAACTCGCGCACGAGGCCGGCAGTGGTCTCGGCCTGCTCGTCGTATTCACCAAACGCGTTGGGCAAGCCGGCGTTCGGGTAGCAGCTCACGTACGACGTGGCGAGGTTGGAGAGTGCCGCCACGAAAGGACGCATCTCGGAGGCGCCGAGCGCGCAGTTGAGACCCACCGCAAGCGGGCGCACGTGCTCGAGCGAGGTGTAGAACGCCTCGATGGTTTGACCGGAGAGGATGCGGCCGCTCTTGTCGGTGATGGTGCCCGAGAGAACCACCGGCCAGCGACGTCCCTTTTCGGCGAAGACCTCCTCCATCGCGACCACGCAGGCCTTGAGGTTGAGCGTGTCGATGAAGGTCTCGGCGAGCAGCAGGTCGGCGCCGCCGTCGACCAGGCCGCGGACCTGCTCGGCGAAGGCGTCCTTGAGATCGTCGAAGGCGATGGCGCGGAATCCGGGATCGTTCACGTTGGGCGACAGCGACAACGTCTTGGGGGTGGGACCCATGGAACCTGCGACAAAGCGCGGGCGGCTGGGATCTTTGGCAGTCCACTTGTCGGCGGCGGCTCTTGCGACCTTGGCACCGGCGAAGTTGAGGTCGTAGATGACGTCTTCCAGGCCGTAGTCGGCTTGCGCCACGCGCGTGCCGCCGAAGGTGTTGGTCTCGACGATGTCGGCGCCGGCTTCGAAGTAGAGCTCGTGAATCGACTGGATGACGTCCGGCCGCGTGAGCACCAGGATGTCGTTGTTGCCCTTCAGATCGTGGCCGTGATTGGCGAAACGCTCACCGCGGAAGTCCGCCTCGGTGAGCTGGCGGCGCTGGATCATCGTTCCCATCGCGCCGTCGATCACGAGGATCCGGCGCGACAGGGCGTCGTGAAGAAGTTGGGTGCGGTCGCTGCGCTGCGTATCGGACATGAGGGATCGCGAACAGTAGCAGAAAACCGCGCCTCGGCGGCGCGAGGGCAGCGCGCTACGAGGGGGGCTCGCTCGTCGTGAAGACCCCCTCGTGCAGACAGCTGGCGGCAGCGCCCGTATCAGCGGCTAGGGCGCTTCGTCGAGTCCGGCGGCGGCCGTCGTGGCGATCCGGATCGGCTGCACGGCTTCGACGTCGATCGAAATGCCCGAGTGGCGGATCCCGGGCTCACCGGGCGTGGCTGCCGTGTAGACGGCGCGTACGTCGAGCGGCTGCGTGCTGTGCAGGACGAGGTAGCCGATCATGAGCGGCATGGCCACGGGCGGCGGCACGTTCGGATAGACCAGCTGCCAGAGGCGGTTGCAGTCGTCCATGGTGGCGTTCATGGGCCCCAAGCGAATCGCATCGAAGCCACGCGCCTTGACCTGATCGGGCTCGCGGCCGACGGGCTTTCCTTGATCGACGAGAACCAGCACGCGCTTGCGGACGGGATTCAGCGTGCCCTGTGGGTTGAAGATGTTGACCTCGGTGGCGTAGTTGCCGGCTTTCACCGGCGGCTCGCCAGGTTCGACCGTCGGCCGCTGCAGGCCGCAGACGTACTTGACCGCGTAGCTGTAGAGCGCCGTCGGCAAGGGGATCGGCGCCGGGATGGGCAGCGGACCGGGGGCCACGACCTGCGCTGCGGCGGGCCCGCCAATCGCGGTTCCCGCCAGCCCCAGCAATCCTGCAAACGACGACAATAGCTTTTGGCTTTTCGACATGAAGATCTCCTCGTGTGTTCGTCGCGGCCCAATGCCAGCGACGAAGGGAGCGACGCCGTGGTGCCGCGGAGTTCCCGAGGAGTTCTCATCGAATTGAGGTCCGCTCTAGGCCGGACGCTTCAGCGATCGCGAGGCTCGTCTCGACCGGATAGGTCGGACCAGCGCGTGAATGCAAGGACGTGCTGGGCGTGTTGGGGAGCTGACGATTCGTTGCGAGGACAATGATTGCAATGGGCGCGCTGGACGTCCGTGGCGTCCGATAAACTTGTCACCAGTTGCGATCGCATACGTAACCCAAGGGTAAAAGCGCGTGCTTTAGGGTTGACCCTAGTCGACTTCAATCGCGCGAGATCATCAAAGTGGCGCCTCCGCAGAGCGCGATGGTTGCGCTCCTGCTTCGCAAAAGAGGCCCCTCCATGAAACGTCTGCCTTGGTTCGCGCTCGCGCTCGGCGCGGTTGCGCTCACGCTCTCGGCTCGCTTCTCGTCGCTCGGGAACGCGCAGACGACCACGATCTACTTCGTCGCGACGAACGGGAACGATGCCAACACTGGCACGTCGGCGACCACGCCCTGGCGCACGATCGGCAAGGCGGCGCGCACGGCGGTGGCCGGAAGCACGGTGAGGGTGCGCGGCGGGACGTACAACGAGCGCGTCACGGTCACGGTTTCAGGCTCGGCCAGCGCGGGCTTCACCACGTTCGAGAGTCATCCTGGCGAGACCGCGATTGTGGACGGAACCAATCTCGCGCCGCCTTCCGGGGAGACCGGCCTGTTCTACGTCAAGGACCGCTCGTACCTGCGCATCAAGGGCTTCGAGCTACGGAACTACAAGACGTCGAATGCGAGCCTGGTTCCCACCGGGATTCGTGTGCAGGGCGCGAGCCACCACATCGAGATCCTCGGCAACCGCATCCACCACATCGAATCGAACTCGAGCAACGGCAACGCGCATGGGATCGCGGTCTACGGCAGCAACTCCACCACGCCGGTGAGCGACCTCGTGATCGACGGCAACGAGGTCTACAGCAACAAGCTCGGGTGGAGCGAGGCGATCGTGCTCAACGGCAACGTCTCGGGCTTTGCGGTGACGGCGAACCTGGTGCGCGACAACAACAACATCGGCATCGACTTCATCGGCTTCGAGGGGACCTGCTCGAATTCGACCTGTGATCAGGCGCGCAACGGCCGCTGCGCCGGCAATCGCCTCTATCGCAACGGCACCACGGCCAACGCCAACTACGGCAATCAGCCGTCGGCCGCGTCGATCTACGTCGATGGGGGCAGGGACATCGTCATCGAGCACAACGAGGTGTCGGAGTCCGACTTCGGTGTCGAGCTGGCGAGCGAGC
>JANNNO010000492.1:0-4708 GCA_031398585.1 Myxococcales bacterium
GCCGACGAGCCACTGCCGGGTTCTTCGCTCGCACCCGTACAGCTCGCCGTGGCCAAGAGGAAGAGAACGAGGCGAAGATTGATGGACCGCATGCTTGCTCCTGTGTCGCGGCAGACTGGGTAAGCGAAAGGGGCGCCCATACTACCAAGTGCGCTGAGAGAACGGTTTCGTTCATCGTTGCGGGCGCAGGGTCCGCTTACGCAACGAGGCAGACCGCGAGCCTCGCCAACGCAGCGGATCCATCGCGTTACGCCACGGTCCAACGGGATAACCCGCCGTTCCCGACCACGGGCACACAAAAATGCGGAAGCCACCATCAGGTGACTTCCGCTTGGGCGGGCTGCTTCTGCGCCGAGGTTACGTGCGCAGGCCGGGCCAGGGCTTGCCGTAGGTTTCGGCACCCCAGGAGGCCATGGGAACGCCGATGGCGTTGGCGACGTCTGCGAGCACGCCGTTGAGTGGCTTGCCGGCGCTGAGCGCGCACTGACCGGTCTTGAAGTAGCCGCCGGCCTGGCCCGCCAGCAACCACGGCAGCTTCTGGCAGTTGTGGTTCTGGCCGTCCTCCATGTGGTTGGTCCAGAGGATCACGCTGTTCGAGAGCATGGTCCCGCCATCTTCGGGGATGGCCTTCAAACGAGCGATGAGGCCAGCGAACTGGGTCATGCACCACTTGTCGGCGATGCGCTTGTGATCGGTGCCGCCGAGGACGGGGTTGTGCCCCAGGTCGTGCCAGTTTCGGAGACGCGTATGAAAGCCTCCGCCGCGCTCGGGGATCTCGGGGAGGAAGTTCCAGGGCAGGTTGGCGCCACCGGCGTCGACCATCTGGATCGCTGCTACGCGCGTGACGTCGCACTTCAACGCCGCCACCATCAGGTCGAAGCTCATGTTGAGCGTCGCCGGATAGTTGATCGCCATCGCAGCGTCCTTGGCCATCGAGGCCGCGCCACCGCACTGAGAAGCGTCGACCTTGACGCCGCGCAGATCCTTTTCCAGATCACGAAGGGCATTCAAGTGACCGGTGACGATCGCTCCGTCGTCCTTGCCGACGCGCGCGGCGAACTTCTCGAGATCCTTGCCGACGTAGTCGAGGATGCTCTTCTTCTGCGAGAGCAGCTTGTTGACCGCGGGGTCGACCGCCATCGGCTGCGCACCCGCGCCGGCGAACACCCGCGCATACGTCTTCCACGGGTCCTGCTCGGGAACGACGATCTGGTCCTTGCCCTTGGCGAAGCAATAACGAGAGTTGGCGCCCTCGCCCATGATGCCCTTGTCGGAAAGGATGCCCAGGTTGAGCGTCGCCATCGGCAGGTTGTTCGGCATGGCCAGCGCCGGACCGACGACCTGATCGAACGTCGCCGAGGTCGGGACGCGGTACTCACGGACGCCGCTGTTCGAGGTCGACAGGTGGTTGGGGAACGCGCCGTGCGCGCCGCCCGTGAAGGTCGGGTGGGTAAGGCCCGGCAAGAAGATCACGTCGGCCTTGTGGGGCTCGAGCGGGCTCGAGGAGTCGGGCAACGTCTGAGTCATCAACGACCCGTCCATGGGCCGCCAGAACGGCTGCCGATAGCCTTCCGTCGCCGCGACGATGATGAGTCGTTTGGGGGCCGCGGCGCCGAAGCTCCGCCCCGCCTGCAAAAGCGGCAGGCAGCCCATTCCCACGCCGAGTGCCTTGATCACGTCTCGGCGGCGCATCTCCCAGGCGTTCATGGCAGCACCTCCCCGGCGGCGGGCGTTCTTCTCGTGAATGCATCGCTGCTGACGATCGCGACCAACAACTCCCGCATGTCGTAGGACGAATTACGAAACGCCTTCAACGCGGCTTCCACGGACGGCATGTCTCCCTTGCTCTCCTCGCGACGAAGTAGGTACCTCGTCCATTGCGTCGCCATACATGAACGAACCTCGTCCGCGCCTGCGAGCGCCGGCATCATCTCGATCGCGTCCTTGAACTTCACGGTGCCCGAGCCGAGCGGCAGCGACCCGCTGGCATCGATCTGCTGCTCGTTGTCGAGCATGCGGAAACGGCCAATGCCGTCGTAGTGCTCGAAGGCGAAGCCGAGCGGATCGAGCAACACGTGGCAGCCCGCACACGCATTCTTGAGGTGCTCCTCGAAACGCTGGCGGGTCGTCACGCCTGGGGTCGGCGGCTTGACATCGGGGACCTCGACATCCGGCGGCACTTCGATCTCGCGGCAGAAGACCCGGCGCAAGACTTCGGCACCACGACGGGTCGGAAAGGATCCTTCCGAATCGCCGTGCATCGTCAGGAAGCTGAGCTGGGTGAACATGCCGCCCCGTTGTTTCGGATCCAGCATGACCGGCGAGAGCGTGTTGCCGGTGACGCCCTTGACGCCGTAGAGGGCCGCCAAGGTTGCGTCGACGAACGACTTGTTCGACGTGAAGAGCTGCTCCATGCGACCGGTCGTGCCCGGTCCCTGGAAGATGTCGGCGAGGAAAGCTCCGGTCTCGGCCAGCATCGCTTTGCCGACTTCCGGAGTGAAATTGAGCGCTGTCGCCTTCACGGCATTGACCACCGGCGCGAGGTTCAACCACTGCGCCGCGAAGTCCGCATACACGTCCTTCGCCTTGGGGTCGACCAGCATGCGGCGGGCCTCTTGCTGAATCGCCTGCGGCGTCGTCAGCTTGTTGGCCTCCGCCAGCTCGAAGAGCTTCGCGTCCGGCATCGATGCCCAGAACGAATAGGAGAGGCGCGACGCCATCTCGTAGGAGTTGAAGCGGACGAACGCCCCATCCTTGATCGCGGCGCCGGGTGCCAGCTCACGCCGATAAAGGAAGTTCGGCGACTGGAGCAGCGCCATGGTCACGCCCCGAATCGCTTCGAGGAAGTTCGCGCCCGTGGCCGGATCTCGTTGCGCGTTGTAAAGACCAAGCCAGTGTGTGATCTCCTCGTCGACCAGCGGACGACGGAAGGCACGGCGGCCGAACTGAGTGATGAACTGACGTGCGCAGGGCTCGCCCGCATTGGCTTCTTTGAGGCAGGTGACCTGGCTGGTCAGGTTCGGCATCGCGGCCTGGACCAGACGGTCAGCACCGTCGAGCAGCTTGCGCGCGTCGGTCGCCGTCGTGATCGCAGCACCGGTCGTGAAGCCTGAGCCCCGCGCTTGCTGATCGGCGGCGAAGTCGAGCGCGGGCGCGTCGGGAGTGCCGAGAAGATCGCGGATCGTGTTGCGATATTCGAGCAGCGTCAGACGACGAATCTGCGACACGCCGGGCGCACTGTTGGCCGGTGGGGGTGGACCGCCGCCGCCGCCACTCGGGCCAGGACCACCGCCGCCGCCAGGACCCGCTCCCGAGCCGGCGCCCGGCCCCGACCCGGTGCCATCGCCGGGGGAAGAAGGGGTGCCGTCGTCACCGGTGCCGGTGGAAGAGCCGCCCATGATGCTGCCGGTGCAGCCGAGGAAGAGCAGAGAGACCCCCGGGATGACTGAAAAAAGACCCAGCGTTCGTCTCGTCTTTGACATCGCACTCCTTCTGTCTTGCCAGTCTCTGACCGGGGGGCCGGCTAGCGCTTCGCGTCCAAGTGGTCCTGGAGACGTGCGCGTCTGAACTGATTAAGAGTGTCGTCGGGTGCCATTCACCGCCCGCCATTCGCGCAGAAGCGCCCATGGGGCGCATTCATGGAGTGAACGCCGCGTCGTTTTGCGCATCGGAGTGACCGTTCGGCCAGTTCGCCGCGCCGTCGTTCGGCCGGAATCGCTTCGGCGCGGCAGGGTCGGCGAAGGTGGCTGGGGTCGCCGTGGGTCCTTAACGACCGCTGCTCTCGGTGGGGATGAGGGCGCCGCTACTTCTTGTAGAGGTGCACGTTTTTGTAATGCGTGCGGCAGCCGCCGCCCGCGTCGCAGAAGTAGACGCCGTTCTTGAAGTAGAAGTTGCCGTCGCCGCGTTGGCCTTTGTAGGTCGACTTGAGGCAGTTGTTGATGAAGATCTGAACTTGCAGCGTCTCGGTGTTCAGCGACGCCTTGAAGTTGAACCACTTGCCCACCAGGCCGCCGGGCACTGTGCTGCCGTTGACTACGGTGAGGCTGCCGTTGTTGACCATGTTGCCGCCGTTGATGCGCAGGCCGATGGGGCCACCGCCCTGGGCGGTGGTGTGAATCTGAAAGAAGGCCGAGCCGACGGCGTTGCTCTCGATGAGCATGTCGCCGCTGTACATGCGCTGGCCGCTCGTAAAAAATCCGATGCGCCCCGAGACCCCTGGCCGCCCCGAGACGTTCTGCTTGTCATGAAGCCCGCCGTAGGTGGCCTCGGTGCGCGGGTTGCGTCCCTTGGCGTCCACGCTGTGGGGGCGGTCGCCGGGGAAGACCCAGAAGTTGTAGATACCACCCGTGATGCTGAAGCGCGTGTTGACCGGAACGTTGTAAGGCCGTTCGATGTGGAACGCGTCCTGATACTCCGTCCAGCCCACAGTCGGATCTTCCGGGCAGTTCATCTGCACCACCGGGCCGACCTCGGCACCGTAGTGAATCGGGATCTCGCCCTCGAAGCTCGGCGCAGGCCCCGCGTCGCTGTTCATCGGCGTGCCGCTGTCGCCGAACGAGCTGGCGTCGGTGGCGACGGCGGGACGGCTGTCGGCCGTCGGTGCTCCCGTGTCAGGTGCCGTCGCGCCTCCGATTCCCGACGGTGGGCTGCCCGCATCCAACGTCGTGCCACCAGTACCGCCCTCCGCACCCGTCATGCCGCCGCTGCG
>JANNNO010000509.1:0-4078 GCA_031398585.1 Myxococcales bacterium
GTCAGCCACTCGACCAGCGCCGCCTGCCGCGCCACCGCCGGCGCGCGCGGTCCCAGGCCCACCTGCGACTCGGCCAAGGCTTCCATCAACCCGAAAGGTGTCGCCCCGCCATCGCTGCGGCCGCGCAGAAAAAAGACCGCCGCCTCGTCGCGCCGTCGCGCCTCGCCGACGAAAGCGCGCAACAGGCGCGTCTTGCCGCTGCCGTCATTGCCCGTGATGATCAACGTCCGCGCGCTGCCGTAGTTGCGGCTTTCGCCGACCAGATCGAACAGCACCGAGAGATCCCGCTCGCGGCCGAACAGGGGAGCCTGCCTCGCCCCCACCACCCCGGGCGCGAGCGGCTCATCGCCCCCAGACAGCGGCACCGCAGCCCCAGCGGGCGCGCCGTCGTCGGCGAGCCGGACGGCGCCTTCACCATCGTCGCGCGCTTCGGCCAGTGCCGACGACGCCACCAGCGCCGACGGCGGCAGCAGGCGCGCCGCGACTGGATCGACCCGACACGGCCCTGGCACCGGGGGGCACAGCTCGATCAACTGATCCGCGAGCGGTCCCACCAGAATGCCGCTCATGCTGATCGCTCGCCCCAGTCCCAAGGACATCCGCGCGCGGGGAAACTGGCTTCGCAGTCGTCGAGCCCAGCGCGCCGCTTGCAGCGTCTGATCCCCAATCGGCAACGAGGCCCGCGTGGAAAAGTAGGCCGCGCCCTCCTCCGTGATGCCCACGGCCGCGCCGATCTCCTCGGCGATCGTGCGCAACAGATCGTCTCGCCCCGGCTGCGGCGTCGGCAAGTCGACACCGTCGGCGACTCCAGCCAGCGCTTTGCTCTCGAGACGCCGCGCCGGCATGCGCTCGCCCTGCCGCAACGACAGCAACCCGACTGCCTGGCTCCCGCGCGTCGGCACTCGTTCGAATGCCACCAGCACGGCGGCCAGCGCACGCTGCTCGGAAAAGCCGATCCCCCGCGGCGGCCGCGCCTCGGCCTCCTCGCGCGAACGATCTTCGAGCGCCCCCAGCCGCGAGGCCAAGGCGCGAAAGCTCGCAGCCAGCTCTGACGCCGAGGCGGGCCGCCGCCGCCGGTCCTGCGTCAGCATCGAATCGATGAGACGCGCAAGCTCGACATCGACACCATCGCAGCGCTCGCGCAAGAGCGGAGCCGGCTCGACACAGATCGCCGTGAGCACCTCGCGCGCGTTGCCACCTTTGAACGGCGGCTTGCCGGTCAGGGACTCGAACAAGACGCAGGCGACGGAAAAGATGTCGGCGCGCCCGTCCAGGTTCACCTCGCCCCGCGCCTGCTCGGGCGATGTGTATGACGGCGTCCCCACCGTCGCGCCCTTGCGCGTGTAGCGTTTGGGATCCTCGACCCGCCGAGCGACCCCGAAATCGATCAGCCGCGCATCGAAAAGGCGCCAGCCCACCAGGAAGACGTTGGACGGCTTGACGTCCCTATGAACGATGCCGGCCTCGTGCGCCGCCGCCAGTGCCTCGAGCAGGCACGCCGCCAGGTGAGCCGCGCCCGCCGGGGCCAGCCGCCCGCGTCCCAGCCGCTGCTCGAGCGTCTCGCCCTCGAGCCAGTCCATCGCGATGTAGGGGTCGCCGTGACTGGTCAGGCCGTGATCGACGTACCTGACGATGCCGGGGTGCCGCAGCTCCTGCAGCAGCGTCGCCTCCTGATCGAAACGCCCCACGTCGGTGACGTTCTTGACGTTGAGGATCTTGACCGCGACGACGCGATCCGTGCGCCGGTCCATCGCTTGATAGACCGTCCCCATCCCGCCCGCCCCCGCCCGGGACTTCAGCTCGAAGCGATCCCCCAGGCGCGTTTTCTGCGCATTGCGCGAACCCACGGCAGCCTATCTATCGTCACACCCCCCCTCGGGCTTGAACCCGTCCCGAACGATCACGCAGGAATCCATCGGCGAACCCCTCCGAGCCGGACCGGGCCGCCAAAAGAGGTCTTCAGCGGTCGCCTGCCGGGCACTTCAAGGGCGGGTCGAGACGATCAGAACGGGCTTTTGTAAGCCTTCCCGGGAGTGAAATCGTGTCTGCCCGTCCCCCGAGATCACCGCCGACTTCAACCCGACGCTGATCGCCATGGCTCCCGCCGCCCGTTGCGCCTGAACGTAGGCGGTCACGTCCCATTCGATCCAGGTATCCGCAAGCGGCGTGTTTTTGGTCCCGAGCTCAGCTCCCAGGGCCGGCCCCCCGGCGCCCGCCGTCGGGTAGTGCCAGGTCATGCTTTCGGGCCAGGTCACATCGGCGACCCGAAACGCCGTCGTCCCCTTTTCTTTGACCGCCGCCTTGCCATACAACCGCAGCGTCGCCGAGGTCACGTTGGCCCCTAGCCCCGTCAGCGGGAAGCGCAGAAAGGCGTTGCGCTGATAGGCGGCGCTGTTGTCGCTCTTGATCTCGAGCGCCGTCGACGTGCCGAAGGACGACGCCGGCGAAGTCGGGCTACCGGGATTGCGCACGAACGTATCGACCACGGGCGCAAAGAGCACGACGTTCACTTCGTTGGAAGCCGGCGAGTCCACGGTGCCCGTGGCGACCACGCGGTAGCTGGCCCCGCCCGCAGGAACGCTGGTGTCGGTGTGGCCGGTGGCATTGGCCGCTTTGATCGCGAGTGACGCCCAGGCGCCCGTGCCCACTTTGCGTTCGACCCGGAAGCCGGTCTCGCTGCTGGCGTTGTCGGTCCAGGTCAATGCCACCTGAGCGTCGGCGGTCGTGGCGTTCAGGTTCGACGGCGCGGCGGGCCCGGGGGGCGGTGGCGGCGCCGTGACCGTCACGATGCCGCTGACTGCATAGTCCGAAGCACCCGCGGCGTTGCTCGCGCGCACGCGGTAGCTGTAGTCGCCCCCGGCCAGCCCGACGTTGGTGTAGCTCGTCACGTTGGCTCCCGTGGTCGCGATCTCGGCGAAGTTCCCCGCGGGCTCGCTGCGACGTTCGATTTTGAACGCAGTCTCGTCGCTGGCGTTGTCCGTCCATGACAGCACCACCTGTGCCTCGCCGCCCGTCGCCGTGAGATCGCTCGGCGCGGCCGGCGGAGTCGGCGGGGGCGTCACGGTGACGCTGACGAGGTTCGAGACTCCCGACGACCCGATCGCATTGCTGGCCCGCACGCGGTACTCGTAAGTCCCGGCCGGTAGAAGCTCGGTGAACGCCGTCACGTTCGCTCCCAGCGTGGCGACGTCGGCAAAGGCCGCCTCGGCGGGAGTCTTGCGCTCGATCACGAACCCTGTCTCGTTGTTGGCGTTGTCGGTCCAAGAGAGCGACGCGTGCCCCGGACCACCCGTACCAATGAGACCGCTCGGCGTCGACGGCACGGTCGGCGTGGCCACGGACACCTCGTCGGCGCCGACGTCGACCTTCGATCCCTGGATGCGCGGCTCGCGATCGATATCGAGGTCGGCGGGCAGGACCACGCTGCCGTCGCCCATGTCGATCGCGGGTGATGCGGCCTGCAGGTGCAGGTTGGGCGCCGTGGTCGAGGTGCTGACCAGCAGCGGGTTGATGAACTTCGATTTCTCGTCGTTGCCTGATCGCGTGGCAGTGGCCGTCTTCTGATAGTTGCTCCACCCGCGATAAAGAACGTTCTTCCAGCGGAAGGTCGCCCCGGTCGCACCGGCCGTCGAGTAGTAGACGTTGAAGTCGACGACGTTTCCGGTGTTCTGGGTGTACTCGTTGTAGATGAAGACGTTCTGCGAGCTGGCGTAGAACACGTTGTTCTTGATGACGTTGTTCCGCGTGTCGAACTGCACGTAGAGCTCGCCGACGCCGTCGTTCAACGTGTCGTTCTGAAAGAACGTGTTGTTGATGATCTTGCAGGAAGACGTGCTGCCCCGCTGCGTGTCGTAGCCGCCGATGGCCAAGCCGGCGAGCCGGTTGCGATGGATGAAGTTGTTCCGCAGCGTGATGTTGCTGGTGGCGCGGCCCGCGTGCTCGCTCGCCAGCTCGACACCGAAGTCGGACTCCGACACCTCGTTGTGCTCGATGACGATGTCCCTGCCCCCATCGACGTAGATCGACGCGGCCGACGGCTGATTGCCGTAGTTGGCGTTGGCCGTGGTGCCGTTGCGAT
>JANNNO010000549.1:0-3159 GCA_031398585.1 Myxococcales bacterium
CGAGTCCGGCCAGCATCTGGGCGCGCGCCTCACGGCCGATGACGGCTTGCAGATCGCGAACCAGCGTTGGGTAGGGATGCGGACCTGCCACCGAACCGATCACGTAGTGAGTGTCTCTTACGTTGGTGACCCAGTCGCGCATTGCCTCGTTCATCGCGTCCTTGAGCGTGGCCGTGCCGCTGCGGACTGCGTGAACCTTGGCGCCGAGCAGCTTCATGCGAAAGACGTTGAGCGCCTGCCGTTCCACGTCGACAGCGCCCATGTAGATCTCGCAGGGCAGTCCGAACAGCGCGCACGCGCTGGCGGTGGCGACGCCGTGTTGACCGGCGCCGGTCTCGGCGATGATGCGCGTCTTGCCCATCCGGCGCGCCAGCAGCAGCTGCCCGAGGCAGTTGTTGATCTTGTGAGCGCCCGTGTGACAGAGGTCCTCGCGCTTGAGAAAGAGTCGAATGGTCCGCCCTGCCGCCTTGCTCACTTCGGCGGCGAGCTGTTGCGCCTCACCGAGCGGCGTCGGGCGCCCGACGTAGTCGGACAGCAGCCGTTCGTATTCGGCGATGAAGGTCGGGTCGGCCGAGGCCTCGGTCCAGGCGGCGGTCAGCTCGTCCAGGCTCGGCATCAAGATCTCGGAGACGTAGCGACCGCCGAATTCGCCGAAGCGACCTGGGCGGGGAGCGGCAGAAGTGGTCATGGAGGTCGCACACTATACCCGACACGGGAGCACGCTGACGCGCGCCAACGCGGCGTCAGCGCGTCCACTTCGGAGCCGGAAAATCTCGGGGGGCCGACAAAGCTGCCAAGAGCCGTTCCGGATCGTCGTCGACGACGAGCAGACGGCGATGGCTCTCGTGCACGAAGCCCGCCGCCACGAGGCCGTCGAGATAGGCGAGCAGAGGGCCATGCAGCCCGTTCGTGTCGAGCAGGCCCATCGGTTTGCGATGAAGCCCGAGCTGCGCCCACGTCCAGATCTCGGCGAGCTCCTCGAGCGTGCCGAGCCCGCCGGCGAGCGCCACGAAGGCATCGGCCCGTGCGGCCATGACAGCCTTGCGCTCGTGCATCGTTTCCACTATCACCAGCTCGCTGACCCCCTGGTGCGCCACCTCGGCAGCAACCAGCTGTCGGGGAATGACGCCCACAACCTGGCCACCGCCCGCCAGAGCCGCGTCGGCGAGAGCGCCCATCAGCCCGCGCTGCGCCCCGCCGTAGACGAGGGCGATCCCCGCGCGCGCGAGCAACGAGCCGAAGGCGCGCGCCGCGTTCAAGAAGGCGGGATCGTGCCCGGTATGTGAGCCGCAAAAGACCGTGAGGGCACGCAGAGGGGGGGACGGCAAGGGCGATAGCGCGATGGGTGGAGTCATCGAATGGCGATCGGGGGCGTGAAACCCGCCTCCAGCGGAACGACGCGAAACGCGCCTATGGACTTCCGGGTCTTCCCACATTATATGCCCCGGAGCCCATGTCAGAGCTCGAGTCGGGGACCTTCGACCCCAAACAACGCCGCCTGTGCCCCGATGGCGAATGTGTCGGCCTCATCGGACCGGATGGCCGCTGCCGACTGTGCGGCACCGAGGATGACGGCGAGGCCCCTCGCGGTCTCGGTGTTCAGGTCTTCGCCGGCGGATGTGCCGAGGAGACCGCCTTCGCCATGAACGATGCCGGCGAACACGAGCCCCTCGGCACGCTGTCGGCCGAAGCCGGCGAAAGCGTGTACGCCGGGCGCGCCCTGTGCCCCGATGGCAGCTGCGTGGGCGTCGTCGGCAGCGACGGTCGCTGCGGCGAATGCGGTCGCGAGGCCGCCGCCGTGGCGCCGCTGGCTCCCAAGGGTTGACCAAGGTGCCCAGCGTCGCTGTCATCGGCGCCTCGAACGCGCGCCACAAGTACGGGAACAAGGCGGTCAGAGCGTACCTGCGTCAGGGGTGGACGGTCTATCCGATCAATCCCAACGAACCGACGGTGGAAGGCCTTGCCACCTTTGCCCGTGTCACCGACGTCCCCGGTCCGATCGACCGAGCCGCGCTTTACGTGCCGGCTGCCGTTGGCGAAGGACTGCTCGAGGACATTCGCAACAAGGGCATCAAGGAGCTCTACGTGAATCCGGGCGCCGAAAGCGACGAACTCATCGCACAGGCCGAACGCCTCGGGCTGGATCCGATCCAGGCCTGCGCCATCGTCGACATTGGAGAGCGCCCATGACGGCGGTTTCCGACAAGGCCGCGCTGCCTGCCGAGGCGGCGCGTGCGGTGATCGCGCCGGCCGTCACGAGCATGCTCGAGCTGATCGGTGGCACGCCGCTCGTGCGCTTGCGGAACTTGCCTGGTCCCAATTCCGCGGACGTGTTCGTCAAGTGCGAGCAGTTCAACCCGGGCGGCTCGATCAAGGACCGCGTGGCGCTGGCGATGATCGAACGCGGCGAGCGCGAGGGCAAGCTTGTCCCGGGCAAGTCGGTGATCATCGAGCCCACCTCGGGAAACACAGGTGTCGGCCTGGCACTGGTCTCGGCGGTGAAACGCTACCGCCTCATTCTCACCATGCCTGACAACATGTCGCTCGAGCGGCGCATGTTGCTCAAGACCTACGGGGCCGAGGTGATCTTGACCCCGGCGGCCACGGTGATGCGCGGGGCGGTGGACAAGGCCATGGAGCTCTGCGCGGTCAATCCCGACTACGTGATGCCGCAGCAGTTTCGCAACCCGGCCAACGTCGAGGCGCACCTGCGCTCGACCGGACCCGAGATCTTGGCGCAGCTCGAAGAGCTCGGCCGGTCATGTGATGCCTTCGTGGTCGGCGTCGGCACGGGGGGGACCATCACCGGCGTCGGCCGAGTGCTCCGCCGACGCTTCCCCGGCGTGAGCGTGATCGCTGTGGAGCCGGAAAAAAGCGCCGTGCTCTCGGGACGCGCACCCGGCGAACATCGCATCGACGGCATCGGGGCGGGCTTCGTTCCCGAGATCCTGGATCGCTCGGTGATCTCGGAGGTGCGCGCGATCAGCGAAGAGGACGCCCAGAGGGTCAAGCTCGAGCTCGCCAAACGCGAAGGCCTGCTGGTCGGGATCTCGTCGGGGGCGGCTGTCAAGATCGCGCTCGACACCGCGCGCGCGCTGGGACCCGGCAAGACCGTCGTCACCGTGTTGCCCGACACGGGCGAACGCTATTTCAGCACCG
>JANNNO010000557.1:0-2370 GCA_031398585.1 Myxococcales bacterium
GATGGCGTCGTAATGAGTGACGTAAAGCTTGCGCCCGTCGGCCGAGAGCGTGCTGTCGCCCGGGTTGGCATCGACCGTCACGCGATCGAGCTCGCGGCCGGTGCGCGCATCGAGCTTGAGCACGAAGCCGGGCTGATCCCCCGCCCCATGCACGCCGTGTGGCCCGCTGCCCGGCTCGCCCACCGCGAGCGAGAGGTTGACGTAGACGTATCGCCCGGCTGGATCGACGGCCAGGTGATGGGGGCCCTCCAGCTCGACCGGATTGAAACCGACCGGGATGCGCCCCGCTGGCCCGGGGGCCACGGGGTCGAGGACTGACAGGCTGTCGTCCCCCGCATTGCTGGTCAGAATCTTCCCGGCAAACGGCGTGGCCGGCGCAGGATCCCGCGCGAAAGGATCGGCGCCGTAGATCGCCCTTTCCTCACCACCGCAGGCGGGGCCGAACCCTCCTAGAAGCGCGACGGCCAACAGGGCCGGCAAAGCCCGGCACGGCGCCTCGTCCTGCAAGGTACTTGCGAGCTCACTCCGCATGAATGCTGCGCAGGAAGTATACTCGACGGGCTCTTCCCCCTCGGTCAGGAATGCCGGCCCGCTACAGAAAGCTGCGCAAGATCGCCGACGGCGGCATGGCCGAGCTTTTCCTCGCCATCCAGCAGGGAGCCGAGGGGTTCGAACGCCAGGTCGTGCTCAAGCAGATCCTGGCGCCGCTGCTGGCCGATCCGAAGTTCCGCAACATGCTGGTCGACGAGGCTCACGTCGCGATGAGGCTCCATCACAGCAACATCGCGCAGGTGCTCGACCTCGGCCATTCCAAAGGCCGCATGTTCCTGGTGCTCGAGCTCGTCGACGGCTGGGACCTCAATCGGATCCTGTCGCGGGTTCGCACCACGGGCTTTGCGATGCCACCCGAGCTCGCGCTCTACGTGACCGCCGAAGTCTGTCGCGCGCTGGCGTACGCGCATGGCCAGAGCCGCGAGGGCAAGCCACTCGGCATCGTGCATAGGGACATCAGCCCGCACAACGTGCTCATTAGCGAAGAGGGCGAGGTGAAGCTCACCGACTTCGGCATCGCCAAGGCAATGGGCCGACGCGAACAGACCGGCCAGGGGATCATCAAAGGCAAGCTCGCCTTCATGTCGCCCGAGCAGGCTTCCGGAGAAGAGCTCGACGCGCGTTCGGATCTCTTCTCGGTCGGCACCATGCTCTATCTGCTGGTCACCGGTAAGCGACCATTCGAGGCGCCGACCGATCTCGAGGTCGTGATCCGGGTACGCCAGTGTCAATATCTGCCTCCAGCCGAAGCCAAGCCCGATCTGGCGCCCGCCATCGGCAAGTTGATCGAACGCGCGTTGAATCGTGACCGGGGCGCTCGCTACCAGACCGGTGAGGAGTTCCTCAACGATCTCGAGACCGCGCAGCGAACCGTCTACGGGCCCGCGGGCCAGACCGAGCTGCGTCGCTGGTTGCGCGCTCTGGCCGGCCGCGACGAGGCGCCCACCATCAGCCAGGCGCCGGCGCTCCCCTCGGACCACGAGGAGGATCTCGAGATCTCCGACGAAGACATCATCTTCGAAGCCACGGGCGCCGACGTGCTCGGTGCAGGGCGCTCGGGCCGGACCGCGACCTCGCCGTCGTTGATCAAGTCGGCGCAAGCGCTGGCTGCCGGCGGAAGCGGTGTGGCGACCGTGGCCAGCGTTTCGGGTCTCGGCGAGGGTTCGGCCTCACCGTCCACGGGCCGCCGGCGTTTCTTGCTCGCAGGGCTGGCGGCCGGCGCGCTGGCGGGCGTGGGCGCAGTCACCTGGATGGATCTGGCGAGCGAGCGGACCGGCTCCCCTTCGACGCCCGGGCCGCCGGGGCCGAAGACGACGAGCCCACAGGCCTTTGCCCCGACACCAGGCTCGGCGTCCATGCCGACGTCGACCTCGACCGAGCCCGCTGCGATGCCCCCCGCGCCCGACGCAGGAACGCGGGTCCTGGGGCGAGGTGACGCTGCCGCCGATGCCGTGGCCGATGCCCCCGCTGGCCCGACAGACGCGAGCCTTGCCGGCGAGCGCCCCGACAGAGACGACGACGAGGACGAAGAGGCCCTTTTGAAGCGATCCGAGCCGGTGGCGGATGCCCCCGTGATCGGTGACGAAGCAGCCGTCGCCCCCGCTCGCCCCAACCGCCCGACGGCAAAGGCGGCTACCGCACGCCCAGCGCCAGCAGCCGTCTCGGTACGCATCGCAAGCCGTCCCGAGGGCGCTGTGGTCAAGCTCGGCAACCGCGTCTTTGGCCGCGCTCCCCTCGCCCTGCGTTTCAAGCCTCAGATCACCTACGAGCTGTCGTTCGTCAAGAGCGGCTACATCACCCAACGCAAGCGCTTCACCG
>JANNNO010000198.1:0-12422 GCA_031398585.1 Myxococcales bacterium
TGGTCATCCGCCGCGACCTTCACAAGGGTGGTGGCGTGATTCAGGCCGACACCACGTTCGGGTCGGGTGGCAAGATCGTGCTCAACGCCGGCGTCTCGAGCGAGCTGTGCGGGATCACCGATTCGACAGGAACCACGTGCACGCTCGCGATGCCGTCCACGGCACGTCCCAACGCCACGCCGATGGCCATCATCAAGCAGGACGGCTCGGGCTTCATGCTGTTCTCCACCTGGTACAAGCCCGCCGTGGATGCCTGCAACGACGGCATCACCTATCTGGCCATCCATGAATGGAGCGCGTCCGACGGGCTCAAACAGCGCTTCGCCATCGACCTCGCCAGCGAGCCGGTGACCAGCGCCGCGATCGTGGGAGGCAAGCTGCTCTTCGCCACGCAAAGTGGCGTGACCGATCTCAGCTCGAAGCTGCCGAGCAAGGTCAAGTTCACTCAGACCGGCGGCAGCGGCGAGCGCCTCTCCCGCACCGGTTGGACCGAGATGCCGTGATGCAGGCGATCAGCTCCCCTCCAGGCTCCGTACGGACCGAACCGCCGCGCGGCCGGGCGAACGGCTATTCCTTCGTCGAGCTGATGGTGGTGCTCGTCATCATCGGGGTCCTCGCCGCCATCGGCGCGCCCCACTTTACCCGCGACCGCAATGCGGCCAACGGACGCGACTTCGCACAGCTCGTCACGCGGGAGTTGCAGCGCGCTCGTCTCGAATCGGTCGCCACTCGCTTGCCCCAGTACGCCTTCCTCTACTCAAACCGCGTGGAGATTCGGTCGGCCAAAACAGGAGCCACGCCGACGGCGGCCCTCATCGCGCCGACCACATCCGATCCCATCCTTCGCCGTGTCTTCGCCGAGGAGGGAACGTCGATCCTGGAGATCGACTCCTCGACCGCGACGCCCTCTGCTCAACTGAGCGCGACCAGCGCCGAGCGGCTCGTCTTCAGCACGATGGGTGTCGGGTTCGTGGCGCCGACCGCGCCCGCCGTGCCCACGCCGCTCTATATCTTCATCGAGAACTCGTCTGTACCCGCCTCACACCCCGACCGCAAGTTCCGCGTCGACGTGGCAGCGCTCACCGGGTTCGTGCAGATGAGGACGCGATGGTGAAAGCACACGACGCCGGATTCACCTTGCTGGAAGTCATGATGGCGCTCGCCATCGGCATGATCGGTCTCATCGGCACCGTGGCGGTGCAGCAGGCTCTGCTCCGCGCCACTCAGAACTCGAACGATGCCATGATCGCCATGCGTTTGGCTTCGCAGCGACTCGAACAGTTCAGCGTCGCCGTCACCACCGTGGGCCCCCCCGCTGTCGACGAGCTGGCGGCGCGCGCGCTCGAGACCGGCGACGCCTGGTCGGCGGCTGAGTATCTGGACGCCAACGGCGTCTGCTCCACCGGCACCACCACCTGGACGAGCACGTGTCGCTGGAAGCGACAATGGCGGGTCAAGAACACGGGACTCAACCTCCCCTACAACATCTCGGTTCAGGTCGCCTATGGCACCGACGCGAGCAACAACCGCATCGTGCGCCTCGACTCGGAGAGGCGAAAGAGCTTCTAGATGCGGCCGCACGAGGGACATACACCCCAAGCGGGCTTCACGGTGGTCGAGCTGCTGATCACCGTCATCGTCTCGGGGCTGGTGGCCGCGGCCACGTTCACCTTCTTCGCTGGACAGCAACGGGTCTACGAGGTTCAGACCAAGATGGTGAGCGTGCAGCAGAATGTCGGCATGGCGACCGAGATGCTGGTTCGCTTCGTGCGGGCCTCTGGCAACGGCATGGTCGGCTGTGTGCGTACGGACGGCGACGAAGGCGGTCCGGACACGGGAGCGCCACCGCCGGTCGGCCCCGCGTTGCCTCTGACTGCGGCGCCAGCCACCGGCCTGCGGGCTTATCTAGCGGGCACCGGCGTGGTGCGCATTCCTCCGGTCTGGATCACCAACGGCAGCAACGGGGCGCCCGACACGTTGACGGTCGCGTTCGGCAATGGATCGTTCGGCAGCTGGTACGACACCGAGGTGGGCCAGTCGATGCCCGCGGCAAAGCCGCTCGATCCCCTCAAGTGGGCGGCCGTCCCGGCTACCCTCGACAACCTCTTTCGCGTCGGCGAGTTCGTCCTCGTGATGGACGCATCGAGCCTGCCGTCGCGCGCGGCGCCTCTTTACAACGATCGCGGCTGCTCGCTTTTTGCCATCACCTCGCTCGACACAGGACTCGACGTCATCGGGCGGTCCACGACCTCGAAGTGGAATCCCCCTAGCAACACGGCAGGGGCGTTGATGGTGCCGTTCTCCTACGATGCGGGTTCCGCGGCCGGGGCGATTCGGCATTTCGGCACGCTCAACTGGATCCGCTTCGCCATCCAACCGGGCACCGACACGACGGCGCCTGCGCTGACCATGCAGCGCCTCGATCAGGGGACGGAGCCGGAGGTGCTCTCGGACGGCATGGTCGACCTTCAGGTCGCCTACGCCTGCGACAACAGCCCGAACGACGGCGTCTTGAGTGAAGGGCCGAACAAGCTCGCGGACGAATGGATCTTGAACGTCACCAACGATCCCGTCCCGGTGACCTGCCAGAAGCCCGAAGCGATCCGACTGACCCTCATCGCGCGCTCATTGACGCCCGACGTTCTGCTGTCGCAGGCGACCGGAAACAAGAAGCCTGCTGTCGAGGACGGCAAGGCGGGCGACGTCGCCGACCAGTATCGCTATCGCATCACGACCACCACGGTGTTCCCTCGGAACTGACTCATGAACCCTCGACGTCGCGCCTTCCACTCCCTGCAACTCGCTCGGCCGCTCGTTCGGTCGCCCGATCGGGGCGCCGCGCTGATTACCGTGATGCTGGTCATGTTCACCCTGCTCGGGCTCGGCATGACGGCCATGTGGATGACCAGCGGGAGTCTGCAGATCAGCGCGATTACGAACATGCGCAACCAGGCGCTCTACGTCGCCGAGGCTGGGATCGAGGCCGCCCGGGGCGATCTCAACGGCGCCACTTCGCGGGTCCTCGATGACCTTCTCAAGGGCGGTAAAGATCCGACCTTCGACAACATCCCGACCGGGGTCGATGCCAATGGGCAACCTAACGGCATCGGCGCTGTCTATTTCTACGCCAACAACGCCCGCCTGCGGGACGTGGCATTTCCCCCCGCAAGCTTTCAGCGGGGTGCAGGATCAACCGCCGAAGCGCCGCAGTCCACGACCATGGGCACCTACACGGTCTGGATCCGCAACGACACCAACGAGCTTCGTCAGGGAAAGCTGATCGACGACGACAACAACTCCGTCGTCATTCGTTCGCGCGGCGTGGCGGTCGACGGCCGCACCGAGGTGGTGCTCGAGGTCACGCTCGGCGCCGGGGTGAACCCGCCTCTCGTACCGACCCTTTGCAACGCCGGCAAGAACGCCTGCGACGAGAACAACTCGACGATTTCGGGGATCTTCGTCCAGTGAGCGGCGGCTTCAGTCGACCGCCGCTTCAACGATGAGCTCGATCCGATAACCGGGGTTGGCAAGCCGAGCCTCGAGGCAAGCCCTAACCGGCGCAGCCTGCGGCGCGACCCACTCGTCCCACAAGGCATTGAACGCATCGATCTCCTGCACATCGCGCAGGAAAATCGTCACCTTGAGCAGCCGATCGCGCGCGCTGCCAGCAAGCGCGAGAGACTCGTCGAGGCTGGCCAACACTTCGCGCGTCTGCGTCGTGATGTCTCCCGGCACCGTCGTCGGCACCTCGACAACGTGCATGACCCCGTTGTGGATGACGATGTCGGACCAGCGCCGGTGAGTCCCGATTCGCCGGATCACGACTGCGCACCCGTCTCGACGGTGACGCGGTTCGAAAGCACCCCGACGCCTTCGATCTCGACCTCCACGATGTCGCCTGGCTTGAGAGCCCGGGTATTGCCCGGCGTGCCGGTGTAGACGAGATCCCCGGGTTCGAGCGTCACGAAACGGCTGGCGAAGCTCACCACGGCTGCGCAATCGAAGAGCAGATCGGCGGTGGTCTGCTCCTGCAGGGTTTCGCCGTTGACCCTCGTGCGTAGGGCCAGGCGATCCGGATCGAGGCCGGTCACGACGGCGGGACCGCAGGGGGCGAAAGTGTCGGCCCCCTTCGCTCGCCACCACTGCAGATCTTTGTTGGGGCCAGCTTGCCATTCGCGCTCGCTGACGTCGTTGCCGCAAGTGACACCGAAGATGGCGTGGCGGGCCTGGTCGAGTGTGAGGTTCTTGCTGCGGCGACCGATGACCAGGACCAGCTCGCCCTCGAAATGGACGTTGCTGGCTTCCGGCGGCAAGACGATGGCGCCCCCGGGATCGAGCAGCGCCGACACCGGCTTCCAGAAGAGCTCGGGCTGGGTGGGCGCCGGCCGCGTGCCGAGATGGCTGCGATAGTTGCGGCCGACCGCGAAGATCTTGCTCGGCTGGCACGGCACGAGGAGCCTGACGTCGGGGGCGGCCACGGATGCACCCGTGAGCTCGGCACCAGCGAAGGGGTGACCCGCCAGCTCCGCAATTCGTTCGCCCTCGAGCCGCCCATAGCGCGTGCGCCCGTCGTGCTCGTAGCGAACGAAGTGGGTCATGGAGAGCCCTTCTCCTTGCTGCCGCCGGCGGACGCCATCGCGCCTGCCAGGTCTGCGATCAGGTCGTCGCACTCTTCGACGCCGACGGCGAGACGCACCAGGTTGTTGCGAATCCCGATCGCTTCTCGCTGCTCGGTGGACAGCTCGTAGAACGACATCAAGGCCGGCTGCTCGATCAGCGTCTCGACCCCGCCCAGCGAGGGAGCGATCTGCGCGATCTGACAGCCATCGATGAAGCGCGACGTGCTGTCGAGATCGCCCTTGAAGAAGAAGCTGACGACGCCGCCAAACCCGGTCATCTGCTCGCGGGCGATGCGATGATCGGGATGACTCTCGAGCCCCGGGTAAAAGACCTTCTCGACCTGCGGCTGCTGCTCGAGCCAGCGGGCGATGCGAAGGGCCGACTCGTTCTGCCGGGCGACCCGCAGATGCAGCGTCTTGATCCCGCGCAACAGCAGGTAGGCGCTGTGTGCGTCGAGCACCGCGCCCAGCACGCCACGCAAGTCGCGAATGGCGTTGATGATGCCTTCGCTGCCGCAGACCACACCGGCCAGCAGATCGTTGTGGCCCCCGAGGTACTTGGTCGCCGAGTGGATCACCAGATCCGCGCCGAGCTCGAGAGGACGCTGGTTCACCGGCGTCGCGAAAGTCGCGTCGATGACGAGCTTGGCGGTACCGAAGCGCTGCTTGATCTCGACCAGGCGACGCAGGTCGGCCACGCGTAGGTAGGGATTGGTCGGGGACTCCGACAAGATCACACGCGTCTTGCCTGGAATCAGTGCCCCTTCCAGGCCGGCAAAGTCCCCCGGCTCGACCAGCGTCGCGGTGATGCCATAACGCGAGAGGAAGGTCAGGACGAACTGGCGCGTCCGTCGGTAGCAGTCCGACGTCATCACGACGTGGTCGCCGGCCTTCAGCAGGCCGAGCAACGTCGTGGTCGCCGCCGCCATGCCACTCGAAAAGATGGCGGCCTCCTCGGCCCCGTCGAGAGCCGCTAGTTTGCACTCGGCGATGCGGACCGTCGGGTTGCCGTAGCGGCCGTACTCTTCACGTTCGATGCGACCCTCGAAGTGATCGCGCAGCGCTGCGGTGTCCTCGAAGACGTACGTGGCCGTGGTCGAGATCGGCGTGGTGACGGCGTCGTGGGCTTTGCGCTCGGCTTCGCCGGCGTGGACCGCGCGGGTGGAAAGGGCGATTTTCGGGGGAAGTTGTCGGGGTCGGTTTGACACGGGAGGATCCACCCTCTTCGTGCGTCGGGCCTTCCAAGTCAAGGCCAATCCGACCCTCGACGCCGGGGGCCGAATGCCCCCGGGTTTGGCCCCCCGTCAGTCGAACAGACCGCTCAAGACGCGTTCGGTTCGGGCGATGACGAAGTCCTTCATGCGCGCCGCGGTGATGCGCGGATCTCCGGCGCCACAGAGGGGATTCATGGTGATGCCGGCGGGCGCGGCGCGTGCTTCTTCGACGTCGTACATCGCCAGCGCCTCGTCGATGATCGGCAGCACGTTGGTGGGGTGCAAGATGGTCGCCGAGAGCGCCCCCACCCGCGCAAGGAACTCCTCGCGGAAGGCGCGCAGGTAGCTATCCTTGAGGTAGTTGGTGAGATCGCGGAAGTTGCTGCGGCCGTTGTCCACGCCCGAGAAGAACGAGGCGTCGATGGCGGAAGGGGGCGCAAAGCCGAAGTGAACGTCGAGATCGGTCGGCAGCACCATCCAGCGACCATCGGCCTTGCGATAAAGATAGTGGTTCTGCCAGACGTCGTCCCAGGCACCGAGCCAGTTGCGGACGACCATGTAGTTGGTGAGCGCCGCCATGTCGAAGTGGGCTTCGAAGAAGGCCCGCACCGCCGCGGTTCCCCCTGCGCGCGCTGCATGCAAGTCCTCGAGCAGCTTCCTCACCTCGCGCGAGCCAGGGCGATCGTCGTCGTGGGTCTGCCGCTTGTACGTGGCGGCATAACGCTCGTCGATGCTGTAGCCGCAGTACTCCTTGAGCAGCCCTTCATCCCCGAAGCCGAATGGGCCTTCGTCCCAGCGGGCGCCGACCGACTTGAAGAGATCGCCCACGTCGTGGTCTGGACCGAAGTGACGCAGCAAGAGCTCCTCGTCGACGTGCTCGAGCCGCTGCATGTAGTGGTAGTAGACGCCGTTGATGTAGAGGCGTGCGTAGCTGCTCTCGGCAGCGGGGATCCCCGCCATCTCGAACAGCGTGTTGCCGACGCGCGCGAAGAAGCCCTGGCAGGATTGATCCGGCAGCTTCGACAGGTTGAAGGATCGTTTGCCCTCGTAGCGCGCGTGCCGGGGAAAATTGAAGTGCCACGACAGCGGGGTCTCGAGCTGGCTGGGCGCTCCCGAGGCCCCTGGCCATTTCATGCGGTCGAAGGGCCGCGGTCCGTTCAAGCGGTTGGTGCGACTGCCCTGAAAGCGCGCCTGGATGTCGAGCACCTGGCCACCTGCCACCAGCACCGCCGGCACACGCGCGTCCCAGCGCGGGTTGATCTCGCACTGCTGCGGGTTGCCGCCGCCAACGTTGGCGGGCACGCGGCCGTCGATGATGTTGTCCCAGAGGCTCGCCCAGCGCGCCTTGCCGATGAGCAGGTGATAGACCGGCGTCCGGCCCGGGACCGGATCGCTCACGAAGGCGTTGTGCCAGGCGAAGGGCTCCTCGGCCCGAGGCGAGATCGGTACGACGCCAGCGCCGAGATTGGCCACGACCCGGTAGCGAAGCAGCGTGCCTGCAGGGAACGCGGGCAGCGTCGCCTTGAGAGATCCGGCATCGGGGGCGAGCGGAGCCCTCACCTTCGCTTCGTCCTCTTTGTTCGGATCGTCGGCGAAATACTCGATCGCCGGTTCGAACGTGGCGAGGTTCGGTAAAGGCGTGATCCTCACCGGCACTTCGATGGGGACGCCCGGTGGCAAGACCGCGGCGCGTTTGCCCGCAGCGGCGGTTGCGATCTCGACGACCGTCGGGCGCAGCGGAGTTGAGCCTGTCGCCGCTTCGGCGCGCGGTCGTCCCGGCGTCGCACCGTCGAGGGGCGAAGCAACCCAGTTCGGAGCGATGTTTCCCGCGTAGAGCGTCGAGAGACGTTCGAGCGAACGGCCGAGATACCTGTGCGACTCCAAGGGGAGGTTGGGCGGCGCAAGCCAAGCCTCGCCACCACCGAGGGCGTCGGCGGCCAGCGGCCAAGGGAACGCGTCGTCGTAGCTGACTTCCGACAGAACCTCGACCTTGCCGTTCCGCGTCCGCTCGATCCTGACCGTGTCACCGTCGTTGCCGAGCTCGCTCGCATAGTCGCCGACCACCTGCGGGGGCGAAAGCGCATAGCGGGCGACTTGCAAAAGCCGCTCGCGACGTTTGGCAACTACCAGAAAGGCGCCGGGCTCCATGCGAGTGCCCGCTGCGAAGGTGAAGCGCACACCGCCGCTGAGGCGAAAGCCGCCGAGGTCGACGGCCCGCGTGCCCGTGTTCTGCAGCTCGATGAACTCGTGCTCGTCGAGCGGTCCATCCTCGAGCACCGGGTGATACATGATCTCGGTGATCTGAACTTGCGCGCCATCGTGCTCGTGATCGCTCGGGCAACCGGTGACTCCGACAATGGCGGCGGCGAGCGCCAGCAATGCCCGCGTCGTCATCCGTCGCCTCATTGCCCGACCCCTGCATCGCCCGACCCGGCATCGATCCCGCCGTCCCGGGCGCCGCCGTCGTTCGGGCTCGCGCCGGCATCGGCCGGGGCTTCGATCGGCGTGGTGTTGGGACCGACGAAGAGCGATGACGCGGTCACGGTGCCGTGCGTGCGCGGATCGCTCGAGGTGTAGAGAAGCCCGAGCAGGACCGGATCGGGCAGCGGCATCTCGGTGGTGTCGAGCACGGTCCAGCTCTGCCCGTCGGTCGAGTACGAGCCGCGCACGCGCGTGCGCACCGCGACAGGATCATCCCAGCGCGAAAGCCGGAGCCAGATCGGCGGCTTGAGTCCTTCGCGAAAGGCGAAGGCATCGCTGTTGAGGGTGCGGTCGCGGCGATGGAAAGCGACTCGCCCAGCGGCGTCCACGCTGATCAGCGCGTGTCGTGAGCCGGTACCAACGCGCCCGATCCCGCCTTCACGAAAGGTGAGGCCAACCCGAGCGCGGGGGGTGTTGGCGCTGAACCCATCGATCCGAGCGGTGATGCTCTGGCTGCCCGTGACGGTGGTGAAAAGGCCTGTCCCGGGCTCGGAGGTCGTGACGAAGACGTCGCCCACCGCGGTGATGCTCACGTTGCTGCCCGCCACGGTGGCGCGTCCCCCGGTGGCGACGAGCGGCTCGAACTCGAGACCACCTGCAACGGCTGCCGGGTCGAACTGGAAGAGACGAAACTGCTCGATCTCGGCGGTGGCGGCCATACCGGCGCGGCTGGCCGACACGGCGAGACCTGCGACGATCTCGGCTGGCATCTCGATATCGACGCCGCCCAGTTGAACCCACGAGATGCGATCCAGGCTGCGCGCGAACTGGAAGCGGTTGCCTTGCCGACGGATCCGAAGGAACTGTCCTGAGCGAATGCCGAGCTCGCTCGTGAGCACCTCGGCAACGGCACCCGCCGTTCTCCGGATGATCACGACTCCGCCCTTTGATGAATCGCCGAGCAGGCCGAGGAAGACTGAAGCCGCGCCGGCTTCCGTCGCGTTGGCCCTCATCATCACTCCGGCCACCGAGCGCGGCGACGTCATCTGCAACGACCGCAGCCGGATGACGAGCTCGCCGCCGCCGGTCAGTTTGTCGTGAGCGAACCCGAATGAATCGGCGGTGCCTTCGATTCCAGTGCCGGCCCCTGAAGCGAGGATGCCGGTCGGGAAGAACTGCACCGAGCCCTTGTCAGGCGCGGCGACTCCGATGTCCTTCCACTGCCACGCGTGACCGCTGACATTGCTAATACCAGGCGGTCGCTCGTACGGCATCGCCTCGCGAACCGCCAGATCGCGCGAAACCGCGGCGTCAGCCGACCCGGCATCGGGCGAGGGACTGTAGCCGGCGTCGAGCGACGCAGGCGGAGCCGCGGGATCGTCGCTCTCGCCGCAGGAGGAAAGAACCGTCGCCAGCGCGACCAGCAGAAGACCCTTCGTACGTCGCAAAGACATGCACAGGAATGTGCCTCAACTGTCACAAAAGCGCGTCGAAAAAAATGCGCCTAAGGGGTCGACTATTCATGACCCGGATCACAAAAAAAGCGGTCTAAAGAATCCCCGATTCCGCGAGCAGATCGTCGAGGGCGCCCCGAGCGGCCGACCAGCCGGGCCCAGAGGGTAGGCGCGCGCGGAGGATGCGCGGCTGCGAAGGATTCTGGTTGTCGAGCACGATCGCGGCTCTGTCGCGGGGTTGTTGCTCGAGCATGTAGCGATCATGGGCGGGAAAGTAGCGACGCTCGATGCGCCGGCGCACCTCCTCGGCGGTGCGTCCCTTGGCCATGTCTCGCGCCATCACCCTGCGTTCGGCTTCTTCCTTGGGAACGTCGACATAGACCGAGAGCGCATCCACGATGCTGCGAAGGCGAGCGACGAAGACTCCTTCGACCACGACGACCTCGACGGCGGCAAAGTTCACTTCGCGTTCGGTCCCGAGCAATTCGCGCGCGCCATCAAAGCAGCGGAATCGACAGCTGTCATGCCCTTCGGAGTAGGCACGCAGGCAATCGTCGAGTGCCGACAGGTCGTAGCGGCGGTGATAGTAGACCTCGAGCTCGGAGCGTTCCGGCGCCGCCCAGTCGACTGGGCGCCGAAAATCGTCCACGGCGAAAAGCACAGCGCGCGCTCCCAGCCGTTCGACCAGGCGCCGGGCGAAAGTCGATTTGCCGCTGCCGTCGATGCCGTCGACCGTGACGATCGCCCGGGAGACGATCGCTCGACCCTCGAAGACGTGGGGTGGGCGGGGACGTCCCGTGGGGCTGCTTGCCTCGGCGCTCATGGTTGCGTTCCCTCCGCGTGGCCATCGATCAAGGGACGTACGGCTCGGGCCAGCGCTTCGTGACAGCGGCCATTGCTGGCCACGATTCCGCGCGGTCGGTCGATCGAGCCCGGCGGCTGATTGTAACGAAGAGGCGCGCCGTCACCATCGGTCACCACACCACCCGCTTCGGTCACGATCAGCTGCGGCGCGCACGTGTCCCACTCTTTCTCGGAACCCGTGATGGTCACCACGGCATCGAGCACACCCTCTGCGAGCGCCGTGTACTTCACGGAAGCCCCGAGCGGCACCGCACGATCCGCGAGCCCCTGGCGTTCAAGCCAAGATGTCAGCGCGGCCGGGGCGTTGTGGCGACTGACGCCGATGCGAAGATCAGCGACCTCGCCCCGGGTCGATGTCCGCAAGCGCAGAACGTTGGCCCTCGTCACGCGGAAGGCTCCCCGGCCCGCGGCCGCGCGATAGAGCACGTCGCCGACGGGTTGATAGACCACCGAGACCGCCGGCTCGCCGTCGACCGCGAGGGCCACGTGGACACCGAAGTCGTCGGTTCGCGCCAAGAATCCGCGCGTGCCGTCGAGCGGATCGATGATCCAGACGCGCGCCTTGCCCAATCGCTCCTGGTCGTCAGGGCTCTCTTCGCTGAGCAGACCGTCCTCGGGAAAGGCCGCGCGCAGATGGGCCACCAGGACGGCGTTGGCTTCCAGATCGGCGCGGCTGACCGGCGAGCCGTCAGGCTTCGTTTCGAACGTGCTTGCGGGGGCGACGTAGTGGTCGAGAATGATGGATCCCGCCCGTCGGGCGGCCTCTTGCGCAACGGCGAGCTCTCGTTCGTAAGGCACGCGGGGCGCCGACCTTACCACGCGATGCCGAGCACTGGCGGCGGCGTCCGCGGCAAGGCAGTCTGTGGCGAACAACCCGACCTTCGCTCCATTGACTCCGATGAAGATTGTCTACCTCGATAGTTTCGCGGCCGACCAAGGGGAACCGGGTTGGGCCGAGCTCGCCCGGCTCGGCGCCCTGGAGCTGCATCCGCGCTCGTCGCCCGCCGAGGTCGTGACGCGCGCGCGGGATGCCGAGGCGATCATCATCAACAAGGTGACCCTCGACGCTGCCACGCTCTCTCGCCTTTCGTCCTTGCGCTACATCGGCGTCTCCGCGACCGGCACCAACACCATCGATTTCGCAGCGGCGCGCGCCCGCGGCATCGCCGTCACCAACGTCCCGGGCTACTCGACCCCGGGCGTGGCGCAGCTGGCGTTCGCGCTGCTCCTTGAGCTGTCGAGTCGCGTGGCGGAACACGACGCCGCCGTGAAGCGGGGACGCTGGGCGACAGCTCCCGACTTCTGTTTTTTCCTGCGACCGCTGCGCGAGCTGCACGGCAAGACTCTGGTGATCGTCGGCAAAGGCGCCATCGGCAGCGCGATGGAGCGCATGGCGATCGGCTTTGGAATGACGGTCATCGCCGCTGCCGTCCCGGGCAGCAGTACCGGCGGCGACGGCGCTATCGGCAAGCATCGCTCGCCGCTTGCCGATGCCCTGCCCCGCGCTGACGTCGTGAGCCTGCACTGCCCCCTCACGCCCGCCACCGACAAGCTGGTCGACGCCGCGTTCTTGCGGCGGCTACCGCCCGGGGCGCTGCTCATCAATACCAGCCGCGGGGGAATCGTCGACGAAGCCGCGCTGGTGGCATCGCTGCAAAGTGGACACCTCGGCGGGGCCGGTCTCGACGTGCTGGCCAGCGAGCCGCCGCCCCCCGATCATCCGTTGACTGACCCGAAGTCGAGTTTCGCGGATCGGGTGATCGTCACCCCCCACATCGGCTGGGGGACCGCGGAGGCGCGCCGGCGCTTGCAAAAAGAAGTGGCGCTCAACCTCGCTGCGTTTCAGCGAG
>JANNNO010000561.1:0-11757 GCA_031398585.1 Myxococcales bacterium
CCCGTCGCAAGGCGAGTCAGCCACGACAGCGCCAAGTTGCCGACCAAGCGCGTAGCGGGCCTCGATCGCCAGCCTCCTGGCCAGGCAAAGCGGTTGCCCTTCACGTAGTCCGCACGCCCCTCCACCACCGCCGCCACGAGCGCCGCTAGGTCCGCGGGATCCATCTGCGAATCGCCCGCCATCACCGCGGTCACGTCGGCACCCAACGCCTGGGCGCGGCCGTAGCCCGATGCGATCGCCGCGCCCACGCCCTGGTTGTCGGGATGCTGAATCAGCTCGAGGCCGCGCCGTTGACTGCGCAACGCCCGGCGAGCGGTGTCGTCGCCGCTTGCGTCGTCAATCACGATGACATGATCGACGAACCCGGGAACCGAGCGGATCGTGCGGGTGATCTTCTCGGCCTCGTTGAAGGCCGGGACCACGACCGCGATGCGATGGCCGCGAAACATCCGGGCATCCTGCCCAAGGCGAGATCGCGACTCAAGCTCGGACCGACGAACTTTCGCCGGTCAATCGCCCGCGCCCGAGAACGGGTCGACGGTGTCGTTGGGGCGCAAAGGACGGCGGCGAGAGGGAGACTTGCTCGGCGCTGCCGCCGGCGGCGTCACGGGCGGCGCGGTGGGCGAAACCGTGGGAGCGACGGATCCCGGCGCCGGAGGAGTCGTCGGCGGCGCGGGCGCTTCGGTTGGCTCGGTCGGCTTGGCCTCGCCGCCAGCGACTTTTCCGCCCTTCTTCTTGTCGGGATCTTCCTTCAGATGGACGAGCATCGTGTAAGGCGTGACCTCACGGATCTCGTCGATGTAGCCCTCTTTCTTGAAGACCAGCGAGATGTGATTGTCGTCTTTGATCCGGAAGGTGATGTACTTATCGGTGTAGCCGAGGCTCTTGTTCTCGCCGACCTGCCAGATCTCCGCGCCCTCGGGAATGGAGCGAACGGCGATCTCGAACTCCTTCCACAGGGGCTCCTTGCTGCCCCCTCCGCCCGCCACGATGTTGGGCGTCGCCGAACGCATGATCGCCGCGCCCGCGCCCATCGCAACCGCCGCGGTGATCACGCCACCCACGACCAGCGCGCGACGCGAGGGTCCCGTGGGCGCCACGGGCGGCGGCGCCGAATCGACTTGCGGGTAACTCGGCCGCGTCGGCGGACGCGTGACGCTCAAAGCGGGCACGGTGGGCGATCGCATCGCGGTCGAATGCGGCCGCGACTGCGAACCCGACATCGACATCGCGCCGGTGACGCGGCCCGAGCCACCCGCCATGTCGGTCGGGAAGAGCTCACGCATCAGGTGCGCGATGTGAGTCGGCTGTAAACGTGCGGCGTGCACGATGTCGTCGAGGGCATCGGCCATCTCGGCGGCGCTCTGGAAACGCTCCTCGCGATCGCGCGCCAAGGCCCGCAAGATGATGGCGTCCATCTCGGGCGGACAGAGCGGGTTCTGCGTCGAGGGAGGCTGCACCTCGCACACCCGCACACGCTCCACCGTCTGCATGTCGTTCTCGCCCTTGAAGAGGCGACGCCCGGTGAGGATCTCGTGCAGAACGATGCCGCTGGCGAAGATGTCGATGCGGCGATCGACGTCGCTGCCCTGGGTCTGTTCGGGCGCCATGTACGCGAACTTGCCCTTGAGGGTGCCGCGCTGGGTGCCGCTCTCCTCTTTGCCCTCGCCGCCGAGTGCCTTGGCGATGCCGAAGTCGAGGATCTTGACCGCGCCTTCGTACGACAACATGACGTTCGAAGGCGAGACGTCGCGGTGGATCATGCCGATGAGATCGCCGTCGTCACCGGTGAGGTCGTGCGCGTAGGCGAGTGCGCGGCACATCTCGCGGCCGATGTAGGCCACCAGCTCGGGACGGGGCGGCCCCACGCGCGCCCAGAAGGTGCGCATGGTTTCGGCGAGATCGCGTCCGCGCACGTACTCCATCGCGATGAAGTACTCTTTGTCGACCGCGCCGAGCTCGAAGACCTGAACGATGTTCGGGTGATTGAGGCGGGCCGAGAGTTTGGCCTCCTCGATGAACATGCGCGTGAACTGGGGTTCCTCCGACAGGTGCGGCAGGATCCGCTTGACCACGAAGACGCGCTCGAAGCCGGCCGGGCCCTGAACACGCCCCTTGAACACGTCGGCCATGCCGCCGCGCCCAATTCGTTCGAAAAGCGTGTACTTGCCGAATTGGATCGGCTGAGGAAGGACAACCCCCACGGCGCGTGAATAGTAGCCTAGCTCGTTCGGACCTAGGGTGGTTATCAACAACGTAGAAAGTCGCGGCAATGAACGAAGATCAGCGGGAATTTCGGGGAGAGAGCCGCGACGCGCCAGAGGCGCCCATCCTTGCGGTGGGGGGCCTCGATCCCGGCGGTGGGGCCGGTCTCGTGCGCGACTTTCTCACCGCCGAGGCGCTCGGCGCCCGAGCCTTCTTGGTCGGCACGGCCTTCACTCTGCAGACGGCGGGGGGCGTGGCGCGTCTCGAGCCGCGTTCACCGTCGGTCCTGGCGCAGGATCTCACGCTGGCGGTGACCGCTTTCCGTCCAGCGGCCGTGAAGGTCGGCATGGTGGGCAACGGCGCGCTCGCCGCCGCGGTGGTCGACGGCTTGGCCGGCTTCGCGGGCCCGGTGGTGTTCGATCCGGTGCTGGGAGCCTCGCGCGGCGGCACCCTCTATCAGGGCGACACGGCCGGCCTGGGGCCGCTCATCGCGCGGGCCACACTGGTGACACCCAACCTCGACGAAGCCGCCTTTCTCAGCGGCATCGCCGTGAGCGATCGGGCAAGTGCGCGCCAGGCGGCCGCGGCGCTGCTGCAGGCCGGAGCGGCTGCCGTGCTGGTCAAGGGTGGGCACTACCGAGACGGGGGTGCCGACGATCTGCTGATCACCGCCGCGGGCGAGCGGGAGTTCCCGGCGCCGCGGCTGCCGGGCATGAGCCCGCGCGGCACTGGATGTTCACTGGCAACCGCGATCGCGATCGGCCTGGGTCGGGGGCACTCGCTGGAAGACGCCATCGCTTCGGCCAAGCATTGGTTGTGGGGAGCGATCGCGGCGGCACGGACGATCGGCGACGAACGACGATTGTGAACGGCCGCCGTGAAGTGGGGTCAGCGACGGGTCACGCTGAGTCCGCCGCTGGCGTCGAGGTCGACGTGAAAGTCGATACGCTCTCGCGTCTCTTGATTGGTGTAGTAGACGTGCACGCCGGTGAAGCGGACGCGGGCCTGACCATTGCCGATGGTCTCCTCGCTGACGCAGAGACTGGCAAAGGCGTGCTGGAAGACCACGAGTGCGTTGCTTTCGATGAGGAACTTGGCGAGCGCGACCGGGGTCAACTTGCCCCGCGCCGCCGGCATCAAGCTGCCAACCGGCGCGTTCTCACCGGGCTTCATGCGGGTGACGTCGACGACACTGAGCTCGCTGATGAAGCGCGCATCGAGCACCGGGGCGCGGTTGCGGAAGTAGAGGATGGGCGCGCCGTCGATGGTAAAGGCCTTGGTGCGCTCGGCAGGCTTGTCGGTCGCGGGGTCGATGGTGGCAGTGGGATAGCGGCGCGGTTGCATGGCGCCGAAAGCCCTCAGCCAGGAGTGCTCACCGGGGGGGCCGTTGAAGTCGGTCCGGTAGGGATCGGTGCAATTGACAGCGGGGGTCGTGGGCGGGGTTTCGGTCGTGGTTGTCGTCGTGGGGGTCGTGTTGGCGTCGTCGCCGGGGGCGGTCATCTGCGCCGGGTCGGCCTCGGCACAGCCGAACGCCAGCAAGACGAAGGCGAGGTGGACGCCTGCCTGCAGGCTGCGGGCAAGGCGGGGGAAGCGGCGGGGGGCGGCGGTGCGGTGGCTCATGCCTCGCGTATCAGCAGCTGCCGTGCCAGCGCTTGTGACGGCGTTTTTGCCGACTTTCGTGGAGGCTGACGCAAACCGGGCCCGGAGTCGTGGCCGCTCCGCCACGGCCCCGTGCCCAGTTTTCACGCTACCTGCTCCCTGTGCGAGGGCTCAGCGGGCGATCTGCCCCATGCGCCCTTGCTGGTAGTCGGTGATCGCCTGAGCGATCTGCTCCTTGTTGTTCATGACGAAGGGGCCGTATTGCACCACCGGCTCCTTGAGCGGGACGCCGCCCAGGAGAAGCAGCCGGGCTTCTTCCGGTGCATCGGCCGCCGCTGCCAGCGAGACCGTCTCACCGCTGCCCAGCGCCGCCATCTGCCCGGCCTCCACGCGCTTGCCCGCCACAATCGCGGCACCCGCGAAGACGTAGATCGCGGCGTTCTGCTCGGAGGGAACCGCTACATCGACCGAGGCCCCGGGCGCCAACGTCCAGTCGTGATAGCTGATCGGCGTGCGCGTCTCGATGACGGCAGCCACTCCCAGCGCGGTGCCCGCGATCACGCGGACGTGAGCCTTGCCGTCCGCAGTGGTCGCCTCGGGAATGCGGGCAGCGGGGATCTCCTGGTAGCGGGGCGCGATCATCTTGTCGCGCGCCGGGAGGTTCACCCAAAGCTGGAACCCGTGCACGCGGCCGCCCTGTTCGGCGATCGAGCGCGAAGGCATCTCGGAGTGAACCACGCCAGCGCCAGCGGTCATCCATTGCACGTCCCCCGCGGCGATGCGTCCTTTGTGCCCGGCGGAGTCCTCGTGTTCGAACTCGCCGCTGAGCATGTAGGTCACCGTCTCGAAGCCACGGTGAGGATGGTCCGGCGCGCCGACCGCCTCGCCGGGCGCGTAGTTGGCGGGGCCCATCTCATCGAGGAGCAAGAACGGGTCGAGCCGTGGCAACCCGCGGCTGGGGAACGGCCGCCGCACGACGAACCCGCCACCTTCGAGCTGCTGATGCGCGGTGACGATGGAATCGACGGGGCGTGCTTGCATGGTCATGACGATCTCCTTTTTCCGCCAGCTTGGATGCCAGAGCCGGCTCGCGGTTTCACGACGCCCGAGCGCGGACGCGAAGGCCACGGCGCGCAAAGCAGCGCAGCGCGCGGACGCCTGCCGGAGAGCGCATCGTTGTTAGCAACAACCGGCAGGACTCCGACGGACCGGGCAGGTCCGAGTCAACAACTCGAAGAAAAACGAAGGAGTTTCCATGAGCCTGGCCATCCGTACGTCGACCGCATCCCCCAGCGCCCCCGCCTTTCCTTTCGAACACACCTCTGCCGACGTCTTGGGTGACGGCGTGGAGACAGGGACTCTGCGCAACGTTCAGTACCCAAACATCCCCGTCGTTCGACCGGTCGTCGTAGCCCATCGGGTGCATCGAACGGTGGTCCCGACATCGAGATCGACAAAGAAGGTGTCAGCGGCGACGGCGGCCTGCTCGGCGGGGCAGCCGGCATCTTGATCGGCGGCGCCATCGCGGGAGGC
Source organism: Myxococcales bacterium (assembly GCA_031398585.1). Lineage (GTDB taxonomy): Bacteria > Myxococcota_A > Polyangia > Fen-1088 > Fen-1088 > JANNNO01. The sequence goes on from JANNNO010000561.1 coordinate 5,338, forward strand.
GACGCGCTCATCAACGTTCTTCGCGACTGGTTCGGCTCGAGCAACGGCGGCGGCGCCACCCCCGCGGCCGTGCCCGCCGGCCCCAACACCAACCGCCCCACGCCCGTCGTCGCCAACCGCGGGGCCCTCGCGTCGAGCGAACGGCAAGAGATTGCCAACCGTGTCGCGCAGGCCGAGCAGTCTTACGATGATCTCCAGCAAGCCGAGCTGAGCCACAGTCCACTCGTCCCGGCCCTGCGCACGGAGACGATCCGCGTCGCTGAGAAGCTGATTCAGGACGTTGCCCGCATGATTGGACTGCCCGCACATCTCGCACAGCGTATCGGATACGACATCGAGCTGGATGTGCCGGGAGTCACAAGGCTTGCGACGAATCGCGCCTTCATCGGACCCGCCGCAATCGGAAAGGGCGGCCCGGAAATGCTCGTAGCTACGATAATTCACGAGGCCGTCCACCTTCACCAACGCGACCGCGATAAGCTGAGTTCGGCGGCTTATGATGCTCAGCGAGCTGCATACGAAGCGGAAGCGACACGAATCTCGGAGGACTACATGCGGAAGCTCGGCTATTCCGAGGAAGTAATCCGAAATGTTCGCCGCTACGCAGTCGATGTTCACTGAGGCGCCGATGCAACGCACATTCTTCGGGAGATCATCCGCCGAGGGGTGGAAGCTTGTCCCGCTCCTCCTCGTCAGTCTGGTTTCTGGAGGTTGCGACAACCCGGCGTCGGAACGACCGCAAGGTGCGGATCTCCGGATCGATACGGTCCTCCCTTTGGACCGCTTCAAGATTGGCGAGGGAATCATTCGCTTCGAAGCGAACAACGTTTCGAAACAGCCTTTCTTCGTGATGCGCTGGGTTCCGATGTTGCCAGCCGCCGGTCGTCGTCAGTCTTTCCTCTCGATCAAGGACGAGACGGGAAAGCCCCTGGGCAATGAGGATTGCATCCTTCACGACTTCGTCCCCACACCACGCCACTACTCGGTCGTTGAGCCTGGCAAACGCATGGTGTGGTCCACCCGGCTGCAATGCTGGGACTTCTCCCAAGCTCGCGAAGGTGTGATCACGATGCGCGCCCACTACCAGCCCGACAACTCCGCCTGTACCGCACAGCCAAGCATTCCTTGCTTCAGCGAATCCGTCGAGACGGCGCCGGTCAGAATGATGTTTGCCGACGGCCACCTCACGCCGTTGCGATGAGCGGGCGGCGACGCCTGTCGGGATTCGTGCACAGACGAGTCGAGTAGACTTGGAGCTGGGAGGGCGCACATGTTTCTACGGCCCCTGTTCATGGTCGGAGTCTTGGCGTCGGTGACCCTTGCGGCCACAGCCTGTGGGCGGGAGAGCGACCCGAAGGGGCACCGCCCTCCCACGCTCCGTCTCGAGATCGAGTCTCCACAGCAGTCGCTTGCCCTTCACGAGGGGAGCTTGAGCATCAAGCTCCAAAACGTTGGCAAGGAACCGGTGCGAATCATGGAGGTTCTCGACCTCATGCCGGACGGGAAACCAGGGCACCTTCTCGTGTCCCTGATCGACGGCGAAGGCAGGCCTATCGAAAGAAAATGCTGCGTCTGCGGACGCGTCTGGATCGGGGAGCACAGCTACAAAACCGTCGCACCGGGAGAATCGAGGACCTGGTACTTGGACCTGCGTTTCTGGGAATTCGACAAGGCGGCCGAGGGCGTCGTGACGATGCGTGCTCGATACGTTCCCGACAACTCGGCTTGCCGGCCAACCGCGAACGCCCAATGTGCCGGCGAAGAAGCTGAAGCCTCGATCGTTCGCTTTCGACTCGCTGGTGGCACTTTATCGCCGCCCGATCACGTGAGCTTGCCGACGGCGACTGCGCGTCCGTAACCATTGTTCCGAGCTAGGCGGTAGGACGCTCAGCTGGGGCCGGCGAGCCAGAGGAGGATGAGGCGGGGGAGAGGGGGGAGGCGGCGCCAGCTTTCGGCGAGGGTGATGCGCAAGGGACCTTTGCGGCAGGGGCCTTCGTAGCGGCCCGACGTGAAGGGCAAGGCGCTGCTGCAGCTCTTGGGGAAGGAGAGCGAGGTGGCGTGTTCTTCGACCCGGGTGCTGTCGGGGGGAAGCGGCCAGCGGAGGTAGGGGCCCGCGAGCAGGGCGTGGCCGTCCTCAGCCTCGGTCAGCTCGAAGCGATAGAACTGGCCGCCGATGGTGCCTTCGGCGTAGCGGCCATGCAGGTGCAGCCAGACCGGGCTGCTACCAATTTGGCCGCTGAGAAAGGGGGGTGCGAGCGTGAGCGCGACCGCCGTGTTGCGAATGCGGCCCGCGATGCGGTCGCCCACCAGGACCAAGTTGGCGAGACGGCGCCCTCCCCGCTCGATGCGCAGCTCGGGAGGCGGAGGGCCAGGTGGTGGCGGCGCTTCGTCGGGATCCGAGGGGCGCACCCGCCACATGTCCTCGGGGAAACGGAGCGCAGGGCCGCCGAAAGGTGGTGAGGCGGCATCCTCGGCGGTTTCGAGTGCCGGCGCTACGGCCGCAGCGAGGCGATCGGGCGAGTCGTTGTCGATTACAACTTTTCCATCTGAGACCGTATCGCTGTCGCTGGCGGGGGGGCCGCCCAGCGCCACGCGGTCGGCCACGGCGACGGTTGCGGCTCGGATGGCGCGTGCGCGTTTTCGAGAGGGAATCCTCGTCCCCTCGTCGGCACCTGGGATCTGCGCTGGGGAGCCAGGACCCACGTCCTCATCGGATTTCAACGCCTCGGAAGGCGGCTCGACGGGCGACGGATCCTGGGATGGATCCTGGGCGGGGGAAATTGCCGCCGCTGTCGGAAGGGGCGCTCCGATCCCCGCGCCGACGAATGCCGCCGCGCGACCGAAGCGAACGACACCGTAGCCAAGCGCGGTACCGGCAGCGCAGGTGATCAGCAACGCTGCCACGAAACGCGCCACCGCTCGCTGCCGGCCGCGCGGTTCCAGCCGCTCCTCCAGCGCGGCTCGCAAGCGCCGTCGCAAATCGGGCGACAGCGCGGGTGCGGGCGCGGTCAACCAGCCACGCTCGTGCGGCGTCCCGGTGATTCGCAGGAGCGGCAGATCGGCCGACATCGGATCGCCCGACGGGATGTCATGCCGGGGGATCGGCCCGGCCGGCTGATCGCTCCGGAAGCCTTCGCTCACGGCCGCCCTTCCCTGCAATCGCTACCGACCGGCGCCGCAGCCGAACCGTCGATCTCCTGAGCGAGCCGCTTGCGCCCGAGGCGGGAAAACTCGGCGCGGGCGAGCCGAAGCCGTGACTTGACGGTCTCGACCGGGCACTCGAGCACTTCGGCGATGCGGGCGAGGCTGAGCTCTTCGAGCTCGTAAAGGACGAAGACTTGCCGCTGCTTGGGCTTGAGCCGCATGAGGATCGCCTCGAGCTCGACGCCGGCGCGGGCCTGCTCGAGCTGAGCGTCGGGGACAGCGGGGGGATCGGGTCGCCCGATGAGCGAGAGCAAGGCCGCTCGCACCGTGCGCGCCCGCCCTGCCCGCGCCACCTCGTGAACCACGATGCGATAGAGCCAGGTGGCGAATTGTGCCTCGCCTCGAAAGCTGCCGAGCCCGCGAAACACGCGCAGAAAGACCTCCTGGCAGAGATCAGCGAAGTCGGCCTCCGGAACGCCGAGACGACGCGCAACTCGGTAGACCAAGGGCACGTGCCGTTCGTAGAGGAGCCGCCAGGCGGACAGATCCCCCGCGCGGCAGAGCCCGACGACGTTGGCGACTGGCTCTTCGGCGCGCGGGCGCGACTCACGGCCGAAGCCGGGAGCCACGCCGGCATCGACGCCCACAGGGGCGCCTTTCATGTCGCCGCCGGCTGGCGCGGGGTCTTCTTGTCTTGCCGTGGGGGTTTCATCGCGCTCTACGCGGCCGGGGATTGCGTCTACGTCGCCCGCACCCTGGCCCACCGAACGTTAGACCTGCCGGCCATGCGAGGAGGTCAAAAAAAGATCGCCACCGATTTCCTGACCCGCACCCGCCCCGTCGGCGGTCCAAACCAGAACATGGAGATGGCTCGCGTCCGCCGCCGCCTTCGATCGATCGGGGCGACCCTGACAATCATCGGGCTCGGGGCGCCGGTCGCGCTAGCCACACCGGGTGGTGCGCCTGGCGAGCCGGTTTCGGGCACGGTCACCGATCTGGCTGGGCAGCCAATGCGCGGATTGGTGGTGTTCGCGGCCGACGCGCGGGATGACGTGATCACGACCGTGGGATCGACCGACGAAGCCGGCCGGGTGGTCTTCGATCTGCCCCGCCGACGGCACAACTTCGGAATCCTTTCGCCGCGCCTCGCGGTGGTACGCATCGTCCCGGCAGGCGTCGGTGGTTTTGGACTCGTGGTGCAGCCGTTGCCGCGACCGACGTTGGAAGCCCCGGAGACGCTCACAGCCGCAACCATCGAGCCGCAGCGGCTTTCGGTGATCCGCGGACGCGTGGTCGATCCGAGTGGTCACGGCCTGGGGGGCGTTCATCTCGCCGTGCGCCGGGCGAGCCCCGTCGCACCCGACGCGGAGCCGGTCAGCGCCGGACTCAGCGCGCTCGATGGTCGCTTCGCGCTGGTAGTTCCGGGGGGACGGTTCGCGGTCACCGCCCATGCGCCGGGCCTAGCCCTCGACAAGAGTGCTTTTGGCCGCGGACGTCTCGTGATCGTTCTGCGAATCCCGACGACCGTGCAGTACCTGTCGTTCTCCAACGGTCACGTGTTGCGCTTCCGCCCGCAAGACTCCATCGATCCCGAGTACACGCCGCCGGCGGCAGTGCGGGCCTACCTGCTTTACTCGTACGGGATCTGTCCGCGTTCGGGTCCGATGACGGCGCGGGAGAAACGGGGGCTCACGAAGTACTGGTACATCGATGTGCTTCGCCGCCCGGCGCCCAATCCCGCTTCGGTCTCGACCACGAGCTGCGTGACCCCGGGAGCATTCGAGAACGAATCCCGGCTTCTGCTCGAGGCGTTTGGGCCTCTGCCGCAGTGGTGAGCAAGTCAGCTCTCGCGCGGCATTCGGTCGCTTGTGTGAACCCGGCTCACCCGGCATGGTCGCTGGGTGAAGGCACGAGAACTTGGCGCCGAGGCGATCGCAGGATTCGGGTTGGATCGACAGACAGCCCCCACGTTCGTACGCCGGTCAATCAACGAGGTCTGGCGAGCGCACCGGCACGGCGTCCCGATCTACCTGCGCATCACACCGGCGGACCATCGAGGCGCGGGTGAGGTCGCGGCAGAGCTCGCGTGGATGCGGGCCCTCGTCGACCACGGGGTGCGCGTGGTACGGCCTCTACAAACGGTAAGCGGCGACCTGCTCGTGCGGGCGCATTGGGAGGGACAGCCCGCGGTGATCGCGGCTTTCACCGCCGCGCCAGGCCGGCCCGCACGAAAACCTCACGACTACGCCACGAAGGTGTTGGTGAGCTGGGCAGAGCTGCTCTCGGATCTGCACCGCCACGCGCATGCCGACGACGGCGGTAACTGCCAAGACAACGGTCATGGCGAAAGTCGACCGACGTGGGACGAGGACCGCGTCTTCGCGATCGCACGTTCGGCTCTCGAGCCGGAGACGATCCTGGCTCAACAGGCTCTCCAGCGGCTGGAAGCCTGGATGCGCCACCTCCCCCGCCCGCGCGACGCCTTCGGGCTCACCCACGCCGACCTGCACCTCGGCAATCTGTCGGTGGACGAAGCCGCCGGTGACAGCGTCACAGCCTTCGACTTCGACGATTCTTGCCACCACTGGTTCATCCACGATGTAGCCGTGGCGGTGACGTCGATACGCAAGGCGGCCTGGGAGTCCCCCGACGATGTCGACGGCGTCGCCACCGAGCGGGAGTTCCTGGGCGCGTACTTCCGCGTGGCGGAACTACCCGAAGTCTGGCGCACGCGGCTGCCGGCGTTCATTGCCTATCGCATCGCCCTGTCGGCCTGCTGGGCAAGCCACAGCTTTACCCGCGGCGAGCTGGAAGACGACATGCTCGCCTGGTACCAGAGATCGCTGCCGTGGTGGCTCGCACAGCTCACGGCAGCGCGCGCCGAGATCGACCGCGCGATGGAGGCGTGATTCGCCGAGACTCGGCGAGATCGAAACTACAGATCCAGATCGGCCTGCGCGGCCCGCTCCATGATGAACTTGAAGCGCGCCTCGACGTCCTTGCCCATCAACTCGGTGAGCACACGGTCGGTCGCCTCGACGTCTTCGATCCGAACGCGCAGTAAGCGGCGGGTAGCTGGATCGAGCGTGGTGCGCTTGAGCTCCTCGGGCTGCATCTCGCCCAAGCCTTTGAAGCGCATGATGTCGACCTTGGCGTTCTTGGGCAGAGTCCCGATGATCCGCTCGCGATCGAGCTCGTCGAGCGCCCAGTACGTCTCCTTGCCGTGGTCGATGCGGAAGAGAGGCGGCTGCGCCAGGTAGACGAAGCCCTGCTGAA
>JANNNO010000586.1:0-5634 GCA_031398585.1 Myxococcales bacterium
CCGGTTGCTTCGCGGATGCTCGCTTCGGGTCGGGGGGCGCTTCTGGCGTTGGCCGCTTTGGTCGCCGCCGCACCGTCGGGCGGCGTGCGCGCCCACGCAGCGGACGCTGCCCCGGCCGGCAAGCCGCAGGGGTTGCCCAAGGAGCGCAACCCCATCTTCTCGCGCATCGATGTCGCTCCCCAGGGCGCCGGCTTCTCCATGGAGGGGTACTGGGTCTGGGGCAGCTCGGTGGTCAAGGGCGACGACGGCCTGTTCCACATGTTCGTCTCGCGCTGGCCCAAGCGCCTGCCGTTTCATCCCGGCTGGCTCGTCGCCTCCGAGATCGTGCACGCGACCTCGAAGACCATCGAGGGCCCCTACCAGTTCAGCGAGGTCGCGCTGCCGGCGCGGGGCGCGCAGTACTGGGACGGCCGATCGACTCACAACCCCAAGATCCTGCGGGTCAAAGACCAGTACGTCCTCTTCTACATGGGGTCGACCAACCCCTTCGACGACGTGCCCGACGTCTCGAAGCTGACGCTCGATTCGCACTACACCACCGTAGGCCGCGCCAACAAACGCATCGGCGTCGCCACCGCCAAGTCGCCCTTCGGCCCTTGGACCCGTCGCGATGAACCGGTGCTCGACGTCAAGCCGGGCAGCTTCTACAGCTTTCTCACGTCGAACCCGGCTCCCCTCGTGGAAAAAGACGGCACCACGACCCTGGTGTTCAAGGGCCGCGCGCACAAGACCACGTATCCCTTCCAGGGCGACATGACCATCGGCGTGGCACGCGCGCCGCATTTCCTGGGGCCGTACAAGGTCGCGCCCGAACCGATCTTCACCGTCGATCGGATCGGCGAGGTCGAAGACCCGGTGATCTGGAAGGACAAGGCTGGCTTTCACATGCTGGCCAAAGATCAGCGAGGCGGCATCACCGGCGAAAAACACGGCGGACTGCTCGCGCATTCACGCGACGGCATCAAGTGGACGCTCGACCCCGCCCCCCAGGCGTATTCCAAGACCATCCGCTGGAGCGACGGCCAGACCATCACGATGGGACAGCTGGAACGCGGCTTCCCCTACTTCGAAAACGGCGTCATGACACACTTGTTCTTCGCAACGATGGATGGTCCCGGCGGCTTCAAGAACGGCACCAAGTCCTGGAACATGGTCGTCCGCCTCCGCCCGCAGTGAGCGGGACCGCGTAGCTTCACCGCGAGCCCGCGGCCTGCCTCAGAAGGCGGCCTGGCCGGGGGCGCGCGGAAACGGAATGACGTCGCGGATGTTCGCCATGCCCGTGGCGTAGATGATCGTCCGCTCGAGCCCCAGGCCAAACCCGGCGTGGGGCACGGTCCCGTAGCGACGCAGATCGCGGTACCACCAGTAAGGCTTGGGATCGAGGCCCATCTCGGCCAGCCGCGCATCCAGCCGATCCAGGCGTTCTTCGCGCTGCGAGCCTCCGATGATCTCGCCGATCCCGGGGGCGAGGACGTCCATCGCGGCGACCGTGCGCCCGTCGTCGTTCTGGCGCATGTAGAAAGCTTTGATCTCTTTGGGGTAGTTCATGAGAACCACCGGGCGCTTGACGTGCTCTTCGGTCAGCCAGCGTTCGTGCTCGGACTGCAGGTCGACACCCCAACGCACCGGGAACTCGAAAGTCTTGCCCGATTTCTCCAGCGCGGTGATGGCGTCGGTGTAATTCATGCGCTCGAAGCTCGAGCTGACGAAAGCCTCGAGCCGTGCGATGCAGGTCTTGTCGACACGATCGGCGAAGAACGCGAGATCGTCGCCCCGCTCGGCCAGCAGCGCGGTGAAGATCGACTTCAAGAACTTCTCGGCCAGGTCGGCATCGGCGGCCAGGTCGGCGAACGCGATCTCAGGCTCGACCATCCAGAACTCAGCCAGGTGCCGACTGGTGTTGCTGTTCTCGGCCCGGAAGGTCGGACCGAAGGTGTAGACCTTCGACATCGCCAGGCAGTACGCCTCGACGTTGAGCTGGCCCGAGACGGTCAAGAAGGCCTCGCGCCCGAAGAAGTCCTTGCCGAAATCGGTGCGGCCGTCTGCCGTCTTGGGCACCGCCGCCGTATTGGCGAAATCGAGCGTGCTCACGCGGAACATTTCACCCGCGCCCTCGCAGTCGCTGGCCGTGATGATCGGGGTGTGAATCCAGAAGAAGCCCTCCTGGTGAAAGAAGCGGTGGATCGCCATCGATAGGCAGTGCCGCACGCGGGTCAGCGCCCCGATGGTGTTGGTGCGCGGGCGCAGGTGAGCGACCTCGCGCAGGTACTCGAGGGTGTGCTTCTTCTGGGCGATGGGATACGTCTCGGCGTCCTCCACCATGCCGACGATCTCGATCTGGTTGGCCTGCATCTCGACCGCCTGCCCCTTGCCCTGGCTCTGCACCAGGGGGCCCGTCGCGCGGATGGCACAGCCGGCGGTGAGGTGGAGGATCTCGGCGGCGTAGTTGGGCAAGGTCGCCGGCGCCACCACCTGGATCGGCTCGAAGCCGGAGCCGTCGTGCAGGTGAATGAAGGAGAGGCCCGCCTTGGAATCGCGACGGGTGCGGACCCAGCCCTGTACCGTCACCGGGCTGCCGAGCGGGACGCCACCGGGTGCGCCCCCCTTCAGTGCAGCGGCCACTGCGACCGGGGAAGGGGATGGCTCGGACGGGGGCGCCCCCGCGGCGGGAGAAGAGGTTTCGGCCATGGGTCTTTCGAGAGTAGCAAAACCGGGCGGGGTCCGGCTCGCTTGTCCTGGCGGTTCGAACGAGGCAAGCTCCCGCGTCCTGCCATGAAAGACGGACCGCCCAATCCCCCGGAGCCCCGGGGCGAATCCTCACAAAAAGCCAAGTCTGCCCCCGACAAAGGCGACGGGCCGGCCGCGTCCTCGGCGGGCAACTTCGTAAGGGAGCTGGTCCAGGCGGACGCCGCCAGCGGCCGCTACCAGGGTCGGGTGGCGACGCGTTTCCCCCCCGAGCCGAACGGCTATCTACACATCGGGCACGCCAAAGCGATCTGCCTCGACTTCGGCATGGCGCGGGAGTTTGGCGGCATCTGCAACCTGCGTTTCGACGACACCAACCCGACCACCGAAGACGTCGAGTACGTCGAATCCATCCAGGCCGACATCCGCTGGCTCGGCTTTCAATGGGACAACCTTCACTTCGCGTCGGACTACTTCGAGCGCCTCTACCAGATCGCCGAAGCGCTGATCGGCAAGGGCAAGGCCTACGTAGAGAGCCTCTCGGAAGAAGAGATCCGCGAGTACCGCGGTAACTTCTACAAGAAGGGGCGGCCGTCCCCGTATCGCGACCGAAGCGTGGCCGAGAACCTCGACCTGTTTCGCCGCATGCGCGCCGGCGAGTTCCCGGAAGGCGCTCACGTGCTGCGCGCCAAGATCGATCTCGAAACGCAGAACATGAACCTGCGCGACCCCCTGCTCTACCGCATCCGCTACACGCCCCACCACCGGACCGGCAAGACCTGGTGCATCTACCCGATGTACGACTATGCCCATCCGCTGTCGGATGCGATCGAAGAGATCACGCATTCGATCTGCACGCTGGAGTTCGAAGCGCACAGGCCGCTGTACGACTGGTGCATCCGCGAGGCGGAGGTCTTTCCGTCGCAACAGATCGAGTTCGCGCGGCTGAACCTGACCTACACGCTGACTTCCAAGCGCAAGCTGGCCGAGCTGGTGCAAAAGAAGGTCGTCAACGGCTGGGACGACCCGCGCATGCCGACGCTGGCGGGACTGCGCCGCCGCGGGTACACGCCTGAGGCCATTCGCACATTCTGCGAACGGATCGGGGTCGCCAAGACCGACAGCGTGATCGACGTGGGGCTCTTCGAGCACGCCCTGCGCGAGGACCTCAACCGGCGCAGCCCGCGACTCATGGCGGTGATGCGACCGCTCAAGCTGGTGATCGAGAACTTCCCCGCCGGCGAGGTGCGCACGCTACAGGCGCCGCTGCACCCCGAGGATCCCTCGCAAGGGACGCGGGAGGTTCCCTTTTCACGCGAGCTCTACGTAGAGCGCGACGACTTCCTCGCCGAGCCGCCCAAGGATTGGTTTCGCTTGGCTCCCGGACGCGAGGTGCGCCTGCGCTACGCCTGTCTCGTGACGTGCAAGGAGGTCATCACCGACGCGAGCGGCGAGGTGGTCGAGCTGCGCTGCACGTGGGACGAAGGATCTTGGGGCGGCAATGCGCCCGACGGCCGGCGGGTAAACGGGACCTTGCACTGGGTCTCAGCTGCGCAGGCGGTGTCGGCAGAGGTGCGGCTTTACGATCGACTTTTCTCGAGCGAGAGCCCGGGCAGTGACGAAGGCCGAAGCTTCCTCGAGGAGATCGATCCCGAGTCTCTCGTCGTGACCAAGCAGGCGAAGCTGGAACCCCACCTGGCCAACTCCAAGGCGGGCGACCGGGTGCAATTCGAACGACTCGGCTACTTTTGCGTCGATAGCGACAGCGCTCCCGGGAAGCTGGTCTTCAACCGCACCGTTACGCTGAAGGACGGCTGGGCGAAGCTGCAGGCCAAAGGTGGCGGCAAAGGTGGCGACAAAGGTGGCGACAAAGCTGGCGCGAAGGCTGGCGGAAAAACGCCCCCCAGCAGGCTTCCTGCCAATCCGGCCGCTGCCAACCCGGGCGCTGCCAACCCGGCCGCGGCGCCCGGCAAGACCGATGCGTCTGCCGCCCTGCCCGCCAGCAAGCCAGCATCCAAACCTGCCGCCGCCGCCCCACCCGCCGAGATCGGCATCGAGGATCTCGGCAAGGTCGACCTGCGCGTCGGCATCGTCAAGGAGGCGGCCGTCGTGCCGGAGGCGAACAAGCTGCTGCGGCTGATGGTTGACCTCGGCGAAGGCCGCCTGCGGCAGATCTTCAGCGGCATCCGAGCCGACTATCCCGATCCGGCCGTGCTCGTCGGGCAACGTGTGGTCGTCGTGGCGAACCTCAAGCCGCGACAGATGAAATTCGGGCTCTCCGAAGGCATGGTCATGGCGGGGGGCGGCGGCGATCGTCCCCACAAGATCGTCACCTTCGCCGATGGCCCCGATGCGCCCCAGGCGGGCGACAAGATCACCTGAGCCCGATCAGAAGAGAATCGACATGACCGCTCATTCCACGGTTCCTCGCACGCGCTTCGCTCCCAGTCCCACCGGCTTTCTTCACATCGGGGGCGTTCGCAGCGCTCTGTTCAACTGGCTCTACTCGCGTCGTCATGGCGGCAAGTACCTGCTGCGCATCGATGACACCGATCAGCAGCGCAACGTCGAGGCCGCACTCGCGCCCATCTTGCACGGCTTTCGTTGGCTTGGGCTCGATTGGGACGAGGGCCCCGAGGTAGGAGGGCCTCACGCGCCGTACTTTCAGTCGCAACGGACGGCGCGCTACCAGGCAGCGGTCGACGAGCTGCTGGCGCGCGGGGCGGCCTACCTCGACTTTGCCACCGCCGAAGAGATGGACGGCGAACGCAAGGCGGCGGAGGCCGAGAAGCGGCAGTTTCATTACAGCCGTCGCTGGGCGGCCGAGACACCGGAGGCCCGCACCCGCTTCGAAGCCGAAGGACGCAAGTGGGTGGTCAGGCTCAAGATGCCGCGCTCGGGGACATTGATCATCGATGACCTGGTTCGCGGCACGGTCGAATTCCGCTG
>JANNNO010000606.1:0-5691 GCA_031398585.1 Myxococcales bacterium
TGAATGCGAGCGTCGATCTGCGCCTCGAGCAACAGGGCTTCGACCTCGGCCATGCTCTGCGGCCGCCGACCGGCGTCCTTTTCGAGCATGCGCATGATCAGCACTTCGAGCCGCTCGGGCACCGCCTCGGTCAGCCGCTCGCTGATCCGATCTGGCTTCTCGTCGACCTGCAGCGCCAGCGTCTCGACCGGAGACGCAGCCTGCAGCGGCACCTCACCGACGAGCATCTCGTAAGCCATCACGCCGAGCGAATAGACGTCGCTGCGGTGATCGTACCCGAGCCCCTGCGCGCGCTCGGGCGCCATGTACTCGGGCGTGCCCATCACCTTGCCGCCGCCGGCGCCCTGCCCGAGCAAGCCGGCGATGCCGAAGTCCACCACCTTGACGCCGTCCTGGCGGCCATCCTTCTCAAGCAGCAACACGTTGTCGGGCTTCACGTCTAGGTGAACGATGCCCTTTTCGTGCGCAGCGCCGAGCGCCTTGGCCACCTGCCGAATGATCGGGATCATCCGTGCCGGTGAAAAGCGACGCTCCTCTTTCAAGACGGTGCCGAGCGAGGCGCCGTCGAGGTACTCCATGACGAAGAAGACGCGGCCGTCTTCGACCTCGCCCCAGTCGGTGACGTCGCAGATGTACGGGTTGCCGATGCGCGATGCCGCGCGCGCTTCCTGACGGAACTGGCGCAAGACCAACGGGTTCTGCACGAGATCGCTGTGCAAGAGCTTGAGGGCAACCTTGCGCTCGATGTCGACGTGTTCGGCCAGGTAGACCGCGCCCATGCCGCCCTCGCCGAGCTTCTCGAGAGCCCTGTAGCGAGTGCCTGGAATCGTATGGCCGGGAACCAGCTCGGTCTCGGGTGGGCGACGGCGACGGACGCCGGAGATGTTCGTGAGCGTGAGCGACGGCGCCTGCACCGCCGGCTCGACCGGGCGCGAGGCAGACGCCGTCAGCTTGGCGAGCTCGGTGGCTCGCGCGGCAAGATCCGCGCTGAAGGTGTCGATCACCAGGCGACGGACGCCACGTTCGTCGGTGTCGGGGAGCGTGCGCATCACCGCGACGAGATCGCTGCGGAAGGCCTGGAAGTTCTGCGGCCGCGCTTCGGGCTTGGCCGCCAAGGCCGCCAACACGAGCTGGTCGAGCGAAGCCGGGATCTCGTTTCCGGTGCCGCCGAGCTCGGAGGGCGGCTTGGGGTGAAAGCGCCCCGCGCGCAGCTCGGCCACGTGTAAGGCCGCGTCCGATCCTGCCAGTGGCCGGCCCGTGAGCATCTGCCAGAGCAGAGCCCCGACGGCGTAGACATCACCCGCTGGGCTGCTCGAACCGGCAAGCTCTTCGGGCGCGATCAACGAGACGACGCCAGGCCCGCGCGCGATGAGACCTTCGGACGGTGCCGCCAGGCCCGAGCCCATGTGCAGCAGCTTCACCTTCCCATCGCGCGCCATCATCACCGACGACGCCGACAGACCCGCCACGCGCGTCTTCACGCCAGTGGCCGATTCCTCCTGCGCACGGAGGAACGCGAAAGCTTCACCGACCTCGAGCGCCGCGAAGGTCGCCACGCCCGTGCGCAACGTTCCCGCCCGCGCCAGCAGAGCCCCGAGATCGGTCCCCTCGACGTATTCGCTGACGAAGAAGAGCTGATCGCCGGACTGCCCGACGTCGTAGATCTGGACCAAGTTGCCGTGCATACGGCCGACGAGCCAGTTGGCCTGGGCGCGCAGAGCTTCGACGGCGCGCGCGCTCGCCACCAGCGAGGCCCCGAGGAAGGTCACGACACAGAGGCGGTCGACTCCTTCGTGCCGGTGCGCGAGAAAGACCTCGGTCCGGGGATCGCGCGACAGGGGCTTGAGGAGCACCACATTGCCGAAAGCGCGGGGAAATCCACCGGCTCCGGGTGTAGCTGTAGGCCCCTGTAGCATATTCGCGCCAAACTAGCAGATTTACGACGGTATCGCTACCGCAACGGGGGCCGCGGGTTCCCCATGGGGCGCGATCTGATCTTCGGCTTTTCGGGGCGTTTCTGGACGGCCACGCCAGCTGGCGCCACGGTCCCCCGCGCCTGCCACCGCCGTCATCAAGAGCCGTGCATGAGACGCGCACGCACCCGCTGGAGCTGCCGCTCCTTGTAGCGCGCGTGGCTATTCTCGCCGCTCTCGTTGGTGGAGGCGGTCGAGACGTCGATGATTTGAAATTCGGTCAATACGAAGACCACCGCGCCATTTTCGGTGAACAGTGGGTCGTCGGGCGATCGACAGAGGAATCGATCGATCCTCACGGGCAAGTCCGCCACGAAGTTGATGATTCGGTAGCTGGGACCCGAAAACTCGTTCTGGGGCGTCGGCGTCTTGTCGGCGGCCACGGTCGACAGGTCGAGCAGATCCGGGAGATGCCGCGACAGCGCAGGCGAGCCCTCGATGATCCGGCGAAGATCGACGATCCCGTTTACCGACTGGCCAGGCACCACGTAGTTGAAAGGCACCAGGCGTGCCGCCACCTCGCGCAGAACGAACATCAGCTCGTCCTCGGTGTTGGTGATCATGCGGAATCGCAGGCGGTCATAAACATCCGCCGCGAGGTTCTCTTTCTTCGCGAGCAGCTTGGTAATGAGGCTGTCGGAGTGTTTCCGACTCCACTCGAACTCGACCACGCCGAGCCCCGCGGCCTTCATCTCCTCGACCGTGCGCAGCACCTTCTCCTCGACCAGGTGGAAGATCTGGTCGGCGCTGACCGGCAAGCGCGTAAAGAGCTCTCGGCCGGCCAGGTGATGGAGCACGTGCATGACCTTGAGCACGATGCAGGCGTGAGTCCGGCGCTTTCCCTTTTGCGAGGCGACCAGAAAGAGGTCGGGCACGGAGATCCCCTCGACCAGTTCGTCGGGGATGCGAAAGTTCAAGTGACGCTCGAGGTATTCCACCGCTTCGCCGCGTAGGTCCTCGAGGCGAGAGACGTCAGCGTCGCTCTCCGGGTCGAACTCTTGCAGTCGCAAGAAACGTTCGACCTGCGAACGCTCGGTGAAGTAGACCCGGTGCCAATCGATGACCGACCCGCCGCGCAGCAGGTTGCGAATCGACGCCAGATCGGCAATCGAGAAGGCTTCGAACCGCGACTCGCGCGACGCCGGCGCAGCGCTGCCAGGGACGGCCTTGTCGACCGGTGTGGCTCCACCCGGAAGCACCGGGTCGGCGCCCGCAACGACCCCGCGGTCGTCCGGGCTTCTTGCTGGAGGGTTGGCGGCCATCGGGTGACGCTCGGACGCGGCGGGCAGTGTAGGCGGTGCCAGGGGGGGCCGCAAGCTGCTTCGCCCCGGGCGTGGGGGGCCTAGCGATGAGGCGCGAGTCGGCGCTGGCGGACGAGCCGCCGGCCTCGCCAGAACGCCGCCAGGAGGAAGAGACCGCAGAACCCGGCAGAGACGGCGGCTGCGGTGCAAAGCCTTCCCTGCCCACGGCCATCGAAGACCACCGCCAGAGTCGTGGCGGTCGCGCCAAGGCCCGCCCAGACCAACTGTTGCAAGACGGCGTAAAGAGCGCGCACCCCGTCGTCAAGGCCGCTGACTTTGACCCCGAGGTCCGATCGGTTGGCGATCGCCAGGAAGCGCCCGAGCTCGGAAGGCAGGGCGAGCGCGGAGAAAGCGGCCTCTCGCGCCGCCTCGACGAAGGCCTCCTTCACCTCTTTTTTCTCGCCGAGCATGAAGCGCTCGACGTAAGGCCCGATCGAGTCGATCGGATTCATCTCGGGGTCGAGCGTGGTGCAGACGCCGAGCAAGAGCAGCAGAGTCCGTTCCAGCAGCACCCATTCCTTGGGCACGTGGAACGAGTCGCTGAGGTCGGCCAAGGAGACGTTGAGCGCGCGCAGGTCGAGCAGGCTGTCGAGCTTGGCCTGCGACTCGAAGCGGATGTCCTTGAGCGAGAAACCATCGACACGCAGCTGGGAGCGAAAGCGATCGTGGAAGTACTCGACGACGCGGTCGAAGACCTCGGGATCGGCGCGGCGGGAGATGAAGCCCATCTCTTTCATCGCGCCGACGATGCGGGCGGTGTCCTTGGTCATCGCCCCCTGGATGAACGACACCATGCCCTTGCGCATGCTCTGCGAGACCTCGGCAGTGGCGCCGAAGTCGAGAAAGACGAGCGTCGGATCGGCTTCGGGCACCGCGCCCCTGCGCAGCAGCAGATTCCCCGGGTGCGGATCCGCGTGATAGACGCCGTCGACGAAGATCTGTTGGCAATAGGCCTCGACCGCCAGGCGCGCCGCCTTCTTTCGATCGATGCCGAGTGCCTGCAGACCCTGGATATCGGCCGCCTTGACCCCCGACATCCAGAGCGTGGTGAGAACCCGGCCGGTCGAGTGCTCGCTGATCACCTCGGGGAACAGGACGTCCGCACGCCCATGGAAGTTCGCCGAGATCTTGCGCACGGCCTCGGCTTCTTTGCGGTAGTCGAGCTCGCACAGGATCATCTCGCGGATCTCGCGATAGATGGTCGAGAAGCCCCACTCGGGCATCGTCCGGCCGAGCAGGTGGAAGATGAAGTGCAGGACCGACAGATCGGTCTTCACGATCTCCTCGATGTCGGGATATTGCACCTTCACCGCGACCTCGCGGCCGTCGCGCAGACGGGCGAAGTGGACCTGCCCGATCGAAGCCGATGCCACGGGCGTGCGGTCAAAGGAAGTGAAGACATCGTCGGGTCCGCGGCCGCCGAACTCCTCGCGCAGACGGGCCTCGATGTCCTCGTAGGGCCGCGGCGGTACCTGGTCTTGCAGCGACTCGAGCTCGCTGCGGAACTCGGCGGGTAGGAAGTTGGCCATGATGCTGATCAACTGGCCGACTTTGATGAAGAGCCCCTGAAGCTCGACGACCGCACGTTCGACCCGGCGGGCGTTGCGACGATGCGCCTCCTCGGTCATCAGTTGGTGTCGCTCCGCCGCGACGAATCGTCGGCGGAACGACAGCCAGGCGTAGGAGAAGAAGATCTGCAGCGTGGCGGTGTAGGCACGCAGGACGCGTCGCCACGGTTTGCGCAGGCGCGCGCTGATCCCGAGCTCGGCTGTGACCGGCGTGCGACGGACGCGCCGTGGACTGGCTGGGGAAGTGGTCGCGCCGGGATCACCTGCTGGCAGGGGCGGAGGCGGCGACTCGACGGACGTCGGCGGGGATCCCGTCGTGGCCGCAGCGGCCTGCGCCACAGGGATGGCCCCGGCGCTGGCAACACGCACAGGGCCACTGGCGTCGCGCGGAACCGGCGGCGGCAGCGCGACGTCTTCCAGCTTCAGCTCCTGGGTCTTTTCAGGCGCGCCCGGCACCGAGCGAGGATAGCCCATGGGGGTGACGCTGTCGTCGTCGGGGCGGCCCCGAGCCTGCCATGTGCGACAGCGGGTCGGCGGCGGGTCGGTCTTGTGTGCGCTCCGGTGCTAATCTCGAGCCATGGCTGACGACGAAAAGCCCGAGCCCGCCGCCCCGCCTGTCAACGCCGGCGCGCAAGGCTCATCCGAGAGCGTGCCCCCCCCGTTCGACGATGGCGCCCGAGACCGAGATCGTAGCCTCTCGGACATGTTCCGCCGCGCCGTGACGGTCGGTCTGGAGGCCGCGGGCCGGGGCAAGGACGATTTCGTTCGAATCGCCGGCAACGAGGTTCGCCAATGGCTCGATCACCTCGAGCTCGACACGGAGCTGCGCAAGGCGCTGTCGAAGATGGT
>JANNNO010000060.1:0-19169 GCA_031398585.1 Myxococcales bacterium
AGCTCGGCAAGGTCGAGGAACTCGAAGCCCAGGTCCGCCGGATGCTGACCAACCCGAAAGCGCGAGATGCGTTCGCCGACTTCGTCGTGCAATGGCTCGACATCAGCGATCTGAAGGACCAGACCAAGAGCAACGCCTACACGAACTACAACACCAACGTCGCCGGCTCCATGCTCGGCGAGGTGAAGACCTACCTCGGCAACTTGATGTTCGCCGACGGCAAGCTGGAGACCCTCTTCACGTCGAAGACCGGCTTCGTCGACGAGGGCCTGGCCAAAATTTACGGCGTCACGGGTGTCACGGGTGCCGAGCTCAAGCCGGCGCCGCTCAACCCGGCCCAGCGCGGTGGCATCCTGAGTCTGGGTGCCTTCCTGGCGGGTCACGCCAAGGCCGACGAATCGGGCCCCATCGGCCGCGGCGTGACCGTCGCCAGCCGTGTCCTCTGCAAGGCGCTGCCGCCTCCTCCGGACGACGTTCCGCCACCCAAGCCGCCGCTCGACGGCGTGACCACGCGCGAGCGCTTCGCCGACCACGCCACGAATCCTTGCGCGGCCTCCTGTCACAACCTCATCGACCCGCTCGGTTTCGCCTTCGAGAACTACGATGCCGTCGGGCAGTGGCGTAGCATGGACTCGGGCAAGATGGTCAACGCCGCCGCCACGGTCATGCTGGACGACAAGATGGTCTCGTTCACCAACGGCATCGAGCTGCAAAAGCTGATCGCTTCGTCGAAGGAGGCCTCGGACTGCATGGGCAAGCAGTGGATGCGCTACATGCTGCGACGGCAAGAGGTGCAGGGTGACGAGGCGTCGCTCAAGGCAGCGGGCGAGGCATTCAGCAAGTCGGGGCACGACCTGCGGGAGCTCATCGTCGCCCTCACCAAGACCCAGTCCTTCACGCACCGAACGGCCTCGGCCGGGGAGCTGTTGCCATGAACAAGTGGGAAGTCTCTCGTCGCGACCTCTTGAAGAGCCTCGGCGTCGGAGGCGCGTGTTTGCCTTTCCTTTCGGCTAGCCGTACGTCATACGCCCAAGGTGGCGATGCGCCCAAGCGCATGATCGTGCACCTGCAGACCGAAGGGTATCGCAAGGAGAATTGGCTGCCCCCGGCAGGCCCGCTCAACACGTTGCCCTCGTCGTTGCAGCCGCTCGAGGAGTTCAAGAACGACCTCATCGTGATGGGCAACCTGACCAACCCGAAGTTCCCCGGCTGTCAGCGCTGGGCGCACGGCAGCTACGGCGGCATCTTCACCGGTGGTCCGGTGGACCCGAACAGCGGCAACGGCAAGGAGTACTGGGAGCCGACGGTGCCGTCGCTCGACCAGATCGTTGCCACCGAGATCCAGAAGGCGAACCCGCAAATCACACAGAAGACGCTGGCCTTCGGCATTGGCGCCGGCAACACCGGGCGCTACCCGGGGTCGAACCGCTGCTTCTGGGCGGGCGCCAAGCAGTCGATCACGCCGGAGACCGATCCCTACAAGGTCTACAGCTCCATCTTCGCCGGTCGCCCGATGACCGGGGCCGGCGGGGCGATGCCGGATCCGGCGGCCGACAAGCTGCGCATCGAACGCAAGAGCCTGCTCGACTTCGTCGGCAAGGATCTCGAGCGCTTCAAGGCCCGGCTTGGCCAGGAAGACAAGATGCTCATCGACGGTCATCTCGAGTCGGTCCGTCAGCTGGAACGCAAGCTGGGCGCCGAGATCAAAGACGGCGGGAACTGTGGTGGCCTGTTCAGCGGCGACCCGGCCAAGCCCGTCGCGATCACGACGGCCAACACGCCGATGCTCTGGACGCTGCAGATGCAGCTCATCGTGATGGCATTGAAGTGCGACGTGACCCGCGTCGGCACCACGCAGGTGGGTGACTCCACCGGCGGCGCGATCATCTTCGACTTCGTCCCGGGTGTGCCGCGCGAGGGCAACGGCTATCAGCGCTTCCGCGATTGGCACGACCTTGGCCACCGGCCGGTGCGACCGGGCCCCGACGGTGACGACAAGTCGCGCGTCGACAAGTGGACCATGGGCAAGTTCGCCGAGCTCCTCGGCTACTTGAAGAAGACACCCGACGCGGGCGGCGGCACCATGCTCGACAGCACGGTCGTATTGTGGGGCAACCACATGGAGGACGGCTCGAGCCACGGGGCGCAGGCGATGCCTTGGATCATCGCGGGCAAGTCGAAGGGCTACTTCAAGACCGGCGTGAGCATCCCCACGCCCAACCGCGCGATCAACGGTCCCATGATGGAGATCGCCACCGCGATGGGCGTGAAGTTGGACCACTTCAACGACCCCGCCCTCGGCAAGCCCATGCCCGAGCTGCGCGCCTAACCGCCGCAAGCAAAGCACGCGAAAAAGGCGCCCCCCGCGGGGCGCCTTTTTCTTTGGGGGAAGCTCGTCCCCTCGCTCTCCGCCCGTGCGCGGATGGCGTGCTCGCTCCGGCCTTCGATCAGCGTTTCTTTGCTTTCTCGAGGGACTTTCGGATGGGCTCGATCTCGGCGAGTGCGGTTTTTCGCATTTCGGCGAGTTTGGCGAGCCAGCCTTTGCGGTAGGGCTCGAGCGCCTCGATGATGCGTTGGAAGACGACGACGTTGCGGAACCACTTGTGGTCGGAGGGGACGAGGTGGAACGGTAGGCGCTTCGAACTGCAACGAGCGAGCGCGTCTTCGTAGGCCGCCGTCGTCTCGTCCCAGTGGGGGATCTCCTTCCAGTCGCCGACGTTCAGCTTCCAGGCGGTGCGTGGATCCTGCTCGCGTTCCATCAGGCGTTTGCGCTGCTCGCCCTTGCTCACGTTGAGGCAGAACTTGACGATGATCGTCCCCTCTTCGACCAGGTGCTTTTCGAAGTCGTTGATGGCTTCGTACCGCGGTTCCCAGACTTCTTTGGGCACCAGACGGTGCACCCGCGCCGCGATGACGTCTTCGTAGTGCGAGCGATTGAAAAGCGCGATCTCGCCCTTTCGCGGCGCGTTCCTGTGAACCCGCCAGAGAAAGTCGTGCTGCCGTTCCTCCGTGCTCGGAGCCTTGAACGGAACCACGTGCGCCGCCAGGACATTGCCGTACTCGAGCAGCTTGCGAATGGCGCCGTCCTTGCCACTGGCATCCCTGCCCTGCAAAACGACCAGAAGGGCGTGATCGCCCGCGTAGGCCAGCAGGTTGGTCAGCTCGGCCAGCTTTTCGCCGAGCTCTGCGAGAAGCTTCAGGCCCTGCTCTTTTTTCAGTCCCGCGGTGTCGCCGGCGTCGTACTCGGAGAGGTCGACCCGCTTGGGGCCGGCAATGATGGGAGCGATCTCACGCGGCATGGTCTCCCGAAGATAGGTCCGGAAGGCCGTCGCTCAAAGCTTAAGGCGGAGCCGTGTCGACGGCTGCGGCTTTCGGCGTCGGTCCGCCCGTGACGCCCTCGCCGGTTCGGCGCCGTCTGCGCTCGGTGGTCAGGCGCAGATCGTCGCCCGGGCTCATCACGCCCTTGCGTCCGTAGAGCCGAAGCGCACGGATGAGCAGCGTGATGCCGAGCCAACCCGAGATCACCCCGAACGGCACCGCCAGCAGCCAGGGCCAGAGAAACCCGACCGCGGCCAGAACCATCAGCAGGCAAGCGGCCATGCCCAGGACCCGCGCTTCGGCCGCTCCCAGCACGCGATGATCGGTGATCGCAGCGCCCACCGCGCTGCCGATCGACAAGGCACCAGCGGCCGCACGACCGGCGCTGCCCGACCGCGGGCGCCAGGGCCCGGGACGACGTCGGCGCCGTGCGGTGGGCCGTACGCGGTTGCGCGGGGCCAGCACGATCTCGGTCGCGTGTTCGAGATCCCGTTCGTACATCGTCGCCATCGTGGTGGCGAAATCGACGTCCTCGACCGCGATGTCGAGCTCGTAGTTGGCCCAGAAGCTGGCGACATTGAGATTGGTCGAGCCGACGCGCGCCCATTTGTCGTCGGCCACCGCGCTCTTGGCGTGCAGCATGCTGCCGTTCCACTCGAAGACCCGAACGCCCGATTCGAGCAACGGCCGGTAGCCGGCGCGCGACAGGGGCGAGACCACCGGGATGTCGCTCGCGCCCGGTACCAGAAGTCTGACGTCGACGCCATCGCGAGCCGCCGCACAGAGCGCCTGCACGTAGGGCGTGAGCCCCACGAAATAGGCATCGGTCAGCCAAAGACGTTTGCGCGCCAGCGCCGCAATCAGCTGGTCGAGACGAAAGAGGCCCGCAAGGTTCGGCATCGTCGCAACGACCCGCACCGGCACGTCCCCCACGGGCTCTTGCGACGGCACGTCCGCGATCTCCTCGTCGGACAGAGGCGCGCCCGTGGTGGCCCAGACGCGAGAGAACGCATCCTCGAGATCGAGGACCGCGGGACCGCGAATCTCGATGCCGGTGTCGCGCCATGGTTCGATCCCGCGGGCCTCGTCGCCCAGCCAGCGCGCGCTGGTGCAAAGGCCGCTGACGAAGCCGATCTGGCCATCGACGACGATGCTTTTGCGGTGATCGCGCGACATCCAGCCGAACGGGCTGTCGAACCGAGGCGGATTGAAGCAGCGGACCTCGGCTCCCGCCTGTCGCAAGAGCGGCCAGAGCTTACGGGAGCCCCAGGTGCCCAGCCAATCGTAGAGCACGCGCACCTTGACGCCCGCCTTGGCGCGTTCCGCGAGCGCCAGGGCGAACTCACGCCCGACCGAATCGTCGGAGAAGATGTAGCTCTCGAAATAGACGTGCCGTCGGGCACCACGAATCGCCTCGAGCCAGGCCGGGAAGTTCTCCCGCGCGTCTTGCAGAAGTCTTACGCGGTTGCCCGGCACCAGCGGCGCGCCCGCGGCCCGGGACAACGCCTGCTCGGCCAATCGACGCTGGGACAGCGTGCGATCAGCACCGCGAGCGCGGGCGATGCGGGCAGGCGTCGACACCCTTTCAGGCTAACACGCCCGCCGGCTACGCCCCAGCCTGCTACTTGACCGCCACACAGTCGCAGACACGCGCGGACGCGTCGAACCGGGTGCCGGTCTGACAGCGCTTGGTCTGGCGACAGGCGCAGAGGCCTCCGCAATCCGCGCCCGAGCCGGGCTGGCAGCTATCGCTGGGATCGTCGACGCACGTGCCTTGGCCAGGGCAACGAAGCCCGGCGATACCGCCGCACCGAACCGGAGGGGCGTCCGGCACGCAGCGAGCGACGGGAGGACACGGCGCGCGCACGCACTGCACCTGTTCGACCTCGCAGTGGGTCCCCTTCGCACATCGAACCGCCGCACACGCGTCGACGATCGGCACGCAAGAAACCTGCGGGGGCAGGCTCTCCCGTACCACGCATTCGGTGCCTACCGGACAGAGCACCGCCGCGCAGGGATTGGTCGGCTCGCCACCGCATGACCGAACCGTGTCGGCCTGGGAGAAATCGACGTTGAAGACCGATGCCGGCGCGACGAACTTGATGAGCACGTGGGGCCGGGTCAAGGCATCGGTGACCGTGCAGCCCGGTCCCGGCGATTCCAGGCGAGTCACCGCTTGAAGCAGGCGTTCGTTGCCGAGCGTGTAGGCCGACAGAGCGTGAATCGAGGCGGCGAAGCCTCCCGAGGGCCGGATCCCCGCCGCGTAGAAGACGACCCATTCGCGTGGCAGGTCGACGGTCTTGGGAGGCGCGTGGCCGAAGTAGCTCTGGTAGGCCTCCCGGGTCTTGATGAGCACCCGTCGTTCGGCGCCGGCCTTGTCGCCCACGTCGTCCTCGAAGACGGTGAAGGGGACTGCCTCGAGTTGCGGCGAGTTGCCTTTGCCCTCCCAGGGACGCGCCTGGCCGAGGAACTCGATGAGATCCCGCGAGTCGCAACCCGCGATGGCGCCCATCCCCACCACGGCCACGAGACTCAGGATCGCCGCGTGCCCGGCGCCCCGGCGGCTGGGCGAAAGCCCGCGTTCCCACGAATGACCAATGTCGGATCGCTCCATGACGACAACCTCCGAAAGACGCCTCGAGGCCGGGAAACCCTACGATCGATTCAACGAGACGACCACCGCCCAGCAGAGATCGGGCCAAGCTCGCCGGCCCGGCGGACCGCAGATCCCTACCGCAAAACGCGCTGCAAACGCGGCCCGCTCGCAGAATTCTGAGGCTCCACCGGGTGTGAGCTTGCGAAGTCCGTGGCTCGGGGGGTCGCCCGGATGCCTCGCCTCCAGGCGCCCTTCTTCGGCGCGGCGGCTGCCATCAACTGCTCGTTCAGCCAGGAAAAGAGGTCAGTGACGACCTGGTCCCGCTGGCGCTCGTGGAACAGGTCGTGCCAGAGCCCCTCGTAGATCTGAATCTTCTTGCTGGTCGACCCGATCCGCTCGTGCAGCCCGCGCGTGAGCTCGACGCTCGCCACCCGATCCGCCGCGCCTTGCAGCGTCAGCAGAGGCGCCGTTATGGCCGTGGCCCCGGTGCCGATCTCGTCGCTCGCCCGCAGCAGCTCGCGCGCGGTCGATGCCGTCGGCTGCCCGTCGTAAACCAGCGGGTCGTTCTTGATCACTTTCACCGCGTCGGGATCGCTCGACCAGTCGCCGAGATCGAGCTCGAGCTTGTGAGTGCGCGAGCCGAAGATGGCGGCAACGCGCGTGCCCAGTCGTTCGGAGCGCTGGACGTCTCCACGCAACATGGGAGATCCGAGTACGACGCCCGCCAGGCTCGGCTTTTTACGGCTGACGTAGACACCAACCAAGGTCGCGCCGAACCCCTGCCCGGCCAGGAACATCGGCACGTTCTTCTGCCGGTCGCGAACCCTGCCGATCAACGCATCGAGATCAGCGACGACGTTGTCGAGTGATTCGATGTGATCCCGCACGCCCTCCGAGTAGCCGTGTCCGCGCAGGTCCATGGCGTAGAGGGCGACACCCCGGTGGGCCAGCTGAATACCGAGATCGCGATAGCGGCTCGAATGGTCCTTGAGTCCGTGCACGAAGACGATGACGGCTCTGGCGGGGCGACTGGGACGCCAGCCCTGTTCGAACAGGGTGAGCCCTTCGGCGCCTGGCAGCTGGCCGCGCCAGTAATCGACCTCGGGAGGAACCTCCGCGCCGACGTGAGGCATGCGCACGGGGCGATAAGGCGGCGACGTACAGCCAGCGACCGCCAGGGTGGCGGCGAGGATGATCGTCGCGCGCACATTCGGTGGGGCCGAGAGCGAAAGGCGACGAGGGAACATGCCGGCATGAGAGCGCAATCCCGGGAATTCGGCAATCACGGCGTGGTAGACCGCGAGCGTGCATCTCGTGCAGTACCGCGATCGTGATGGCCGGCGCGCCCTGGCCGCTGGCACCGGGGCGGATCACCGTCGCTTGAACGACGTCGAGACCGTGTATGAGCTGGCCCTCGAAGCCATCGAGCGGCAAGAACCGCTGGAGACGGTCGCCGCCGGGTATCTCGGTGACGAGGCAATCGATCTCGGCCTGCTCGAGCGGGAGGGCCGTCTGTTGGCGCCGACCGAGCACCCGGTGCCGACGCGCTGCTGGGTGACCAGCAGCGAAGTCGCCGCGGAGGAGCGCGAGTCGTCCTCCTGGTTCTTCCGAGGCAACGGTGCGGGACTCTTTGCCGCCGGCCAGACCCTGCGGCTGCCGTCGTTTGCGCCTCAGGCGCGCCTCACGCCGGCCCTGGCGGCGATCTTCGTGATTGCCGACGATGGGGTCCCCTGCCAGCTCGGATGGGCGCTGGCTCACGTCGTGATCGACGCCGATGCCGCGGCGTTGGGCGGCCATGCCTACCTGCGCCCCACCGCGGTCGGTCCGCAGCTGCGGCTTGGCGTGCTGCCCGACGATCTAACCGGCGTGGTACGCACGATCGAGCCGGGCCGCGCCCAAGAGCGTGCCTGCAGGCTCGCGCTGAATCGAGTGGGTGACAGGCTTGCCGCCCACTTCCGCCATGAGCTGCATCGCCGCCCAGGGGACGTTCACGTGCACTGCCTGACGGTCGTTTCACCTGCAACGACCGCCGAAGAGATTGCGCACCAAAGCGACGCCGTCTACGAGCTCGCCCTTCCCGCCTTCGGTGCACCCCTGCGCAATCGGCTCGGCGTCGCCGCCGACGGTGCGCCCGCTCTGCGCATGTTGTAGAGCGGTCTCGAAGCAGCCTCCGACAAGCGGCGCCAATAGGGGGCGCCTGCCTGTCAGCCACCGTGCCCGGGACGAGAACTTCTTTCAGCGCCGAGGCATAGTCGAACGGCTCGGGGGAATGCTCGGGTTTGTGACATTCCAGGCAGACGGCCTCCGGAACGGCGAGCGTGGTGCCGACCTTGGTCTGCCCCCGGACGTGCGCGACGCTGGGCCCGTGGCACGACTCGCAACCGGTGGTGCCGAAGAAGCGATTCGCGGTCTCGAGATTCTTGGTGCCGCCTGGCTTGTCGAAGCCGGTGCTGTGACAGCCGAGACAATACGGATCGCGGTGGCGCCCCTTGCGCTCGAGTGTCGCGAGCGAAAACGCGTGGAAGGTCAGATCGAAGTGCTCCTTCTGCTTGCCGTGACAGAGGCTGCAGGCCGGCGTCGTCGCGTAGGTCCAGTGCTCATCGGTGCTGTCCGCCAACTCGCCCTTGGTCCCGGCACGAAACGACAGACCGACCGGGAGCTTCTTTTCGATGCGACGACGGGTCTCGGCGATGTAGGGCGCCAGGAACGCGAGCATGCCTGGATCGGAGATCACGCGCGGGTCGAGCCTGACGATCTCGTGGTCGAGCCAGCTGCCCTGGACCGTGCCCGGCTGCGCGCGGGGCACCGCAAAGCCCTGGTCGTCCTCGACCGCGGTCAGCGCGAGCTTTCCCAGGTAGCGGCCCCGCTCCCCGGCCGCGACGATCGAAGTGCCTCCGCTGGCGGGATCACCGACCAGCACCGGATCGACGATGGCTTGCGGTTCGTGGCCGAGCACCAGGACGTCGACGCCGGTCAAATTGCCAGCCAACGTGCGCGCCTCGCCGAGCCCGCCCGCGAGATGAGCCAGGCCGACGACGAGGTCGGCGCCACGTTCGCGCAGCAGCGAGATCTCGCTCTGCGCGGCGCCGAGCGGATCCCCCACCGTCATCTTGTCCGCAGCCAGCGCCTTGGCGTCAGCTTCCGCCACGGTGAGAACGCCGAAGATCCCGACCTGCACCCCTGCCACGCTCACCAGCTTGGCTGCATCGAAGAGCCGCTTGCCGCGCGCGTCCACCAGGTTGGCGACCAGAACGGGAAGCTTGGCTCGGCGGGCGATCTCGCGATAGCGACGTACCCCCAGCTGCAGGTCGGCCTCACCGGGCACCAGGGCGTGAAGCCCGATGCGCCCGAGGCCGTCGGCGATCAGGCGCGCGCGGCGGTCGACCTCGGTCTTGTCGGCTGGAGGCTCGCCAGCGGCGGGCTGCAGAGGCGGCAGGAGAGAATCACCCGCATCGACCTGGAGCAGGCCGGCCACGGCTGCTTTCTGCTGAGCCGTCAGCGTGGCGCGACGGGCGAGGCCCCCGAGAGGGTGCGCGTCGTACTCCCCATGCAGGTTGGCCGAATGGAGCAGCACCAGCTGTCGCCCCGCGGGCAGGTCGCCCGGCAACGCCGCTCGTGGCTTGGGTGGCGGAGTCGATGCTGACTTGGCAACCACCCGGGGGCGGGCCCCGGCGTCGGGACGACCGGCGGCGGGCGCGACCGACGACGGTCCGCGCGCATCGCTGGAAGGGCCGGCCGGCGGGGCAGCGGCTCTGTCGCGGCGACAACCGGGGGTCGAAGCGAAAGTGACAGCCGCGAGGGCGAGCCAGGAGGCGACGGGGAGCGGAACGGACCGAAAGAACATCGCCCGCCATCTTATCTGGGAATCTTGGCGGGGAAGACGCCGCCGGATGGCGTGAGGTCGCCCGAGCGGCGTCAGGGCAGCGAGAGGCTCGCGTCGACGTAAAGACCGTGGACCTGGACGCGGTAGGGATCCTGGCCGGCGACGCCGCAAAAGAGACACGTCTTGCGGTCCGGTCCCATCAAATCCTCTGGCCAGACGCGGCCCGAGCCGAAGCGATACGCGTAAGCGACGTTCATCTGCCAGTTGCCGAAGCGCCAACCGGCCCCGGTGGTGACGACGTGACTTGGCCCGGGCGGCGTCCCGAAAGCCGAGGGGTACCGCTCGTTGGTGGTCTTGCCGTCGAGCACATAACCGAGCCGAAGCGCGAGCTGCCGGGTGCCGTCAGCGGCGGGGATCAATCGATACTCGCCGCCGACTCTCAGGGTGAGCTCGTTCTTCCAGTCGAAGACGTTGGCCACTTCGACCCGCATCGAATCCATGCCCGGCATGCTCGGGATCTGATTGCCGGCCAGCGGGTATCCGGCGTTCTGGCTGTTGAAGAGGTACTCGACGTCCAGCGCAAGCCCGAAGTCGGCGACATCGGCGCGCACGCCACCGCCGAGCTTCGAGGCGAGCACGAAGTCGGTCTCGACGTCGGTGAAGTCGCGCGACAGCGCCCGCCCTGTCTCGTTGGTCACCTTCGTGCGCGTCTTGTGGCGATAGACCACGCCCGCTGACAGCGCATCCGTGAAGCTCCACTGCGCGCCCACACGAAAGCCAGCGAGGTGCAAGCCCGACAGATCGAAGTCGGTACCGCCCTTTTCGCGGCTGCGGTCGCCCTGGTAGCGCTGCAGGCTCACGTATGTGATGCGATAGCCGGCGCCGATGCGCAGGCGATCGTCGAGGAGGTTGACCGCTAGGGCCGGCGTCAGCTCGAGGAAGAGCAGGCGCGTCGTGTCCTCGATGTTCGAGTTGTCGTTGGGATTGGAATACTTGTAGGTCGCACCCGCCGACGCGATCGGGAAAGCGCCCAGCCCCGCCGTCAGCCAGGGCGTGAGACGCTGCGCGGCCCCGAGCAGGAACATCGGCGCCACCGCCAGCTCCGACTCGGTGTCTAGGGCCAGGCTGTTCGGACTGCCCTTGATCTTCGCGAGCAGGAGCGAGACGTCGGCGAGACCCGAAAAACATTGGGTGCGCGCCAGGCCCGCCGGATTGTGGAAGAGGGCCGAAGGATCGTCGACGGATCCGATCGCGGTGCCGCCCATGCCGATGTGGCGAGCGGAATAGAGCATCGGCGTGTCGTAGCCCCCCGCGATCGCGGCGCCCCCCAGCGTCAAGCCGAGGAGGCCGCAGACCCACGCGATTGCGCGCTTGCGGGGCGCGTGCCCAAAGCGCCCGCAGGGCGCGTGACCAAAACACCCGTGGGGCGCGCGACCACAACGCATCGGTGTCGGGCTCAGCCCGCGGTGGCGTCGGCGCCGCCGTCAGCGGCATCGGTCGAGCCAGCATCGACGCCGGCATCACCACCGGTTTCCGAGCTGCTCACGTCGCTCGGCGTGGTGTCGGTACGACCGGTGTCGGTCTGAGCGGGCACGTCGACTGCGGCGTCCCCTGGAGCAGGCCCGCCATCGGTTCCCGGCGGTACGACCGGCAGACCGCTGCAGCTGGCAAACCTCGGGTAGCAGCTGGCCACCTGGCAGGCGCGGCACGCGTCGCCCGCGGCGTTGGTCAGGCAGGTCGGGCACATCGCGGCCGAGCAGCCGATGAGATCGCGGTAACAGCTGGCGCAGCCCGCAGAGAGGTTGCTGCCGCGCTGAAGGCAGGTAGACACGCAGTTGGGATCGACCGATCCGGTCGACGCGCAGCTGGTCGCGCATTCGCGTCCCTTCACCGCGAGATCGGCGGTGCAGATGTAGTCGAGATCGGCGCTGGCCGCGCACATGCCACCCGGTGCCGTCCGCGCTCCCAGGCCGGCGCGGTTCACGGCGGCAAAGCTACCGACGCACATGCCACCGCCCCCATCGCCTCCGGCCTCCTTGGCCGCGTCGGTCGGCTGCCGTCGATCGTCGTCGTCATCCTCACAGCCAACACCTGCCACGGCGAACATCAAGGAAACGGCCAGCACGAGTCTCTTCATAAGATTCTCCTCCACCCAATTGAACGGTGTCGTGGACAGTTGCGAAGCAGCGACAGCGAAGGGCCTCGGTTTTTTACTCGATGTCCCAACGGTTCCGCAAGACGTAACGGTAATGCGTCCCGGGCGTTTGCCCAGTTCTGTGTCGTCGACGAGCCTCATGTTCCGCTGATTACCGGGGGTTGCGCGGAGGGCGACCGCGCCACTTGTTGAGTTTTGCAAGCAATTGCCCGAGAACGGCCAGCTCACATTCGCCGCCCCAGAACCTGGAAGCTGAACCGACGCGGTTCTACTGAATCTTGTTCAATTGCGCCACTTCCAACGACCACGTACCCTCGAAAAAAGCGGTTCGCCGCGCAGCAAGGACAGACGGTTTGCCAGCACCCGAACGCGCCATCTTCTCCTTCCCCCACCGTCAAGCGGCCGTGCTCCGAGGACTCGCGCGTCTGGCACCCGGGCTCGCCTCGCGCCTGGCGTTGCGCGCCTTTGCGCGACCGGGGCGACTGCGCGATCCGGTGGATCCCAGCCCGCCGGGGTTGCCGGGCGAGCGCCTCTCGGTGGACCACGATGGCCGCCGACTGGCCGCCTGGCGTTGGGGCCATGGACCCCTGACCTGGCTGGTCCATGGCTGGGGTGGCCACGCGGGACACATGAGCTCGTTCGTCGCGCCCCTCGTGGCGGCCGGTCGGCAGGTGGTCGCGTTCGATCAGCCCGCGCACGGGCGGTCCGAAGGCCGCAGCACCAACATGCTCGATTTTCGCAACGCTCTGCTCGCCGTGGGCAAGGCATTGGGGAAGCCCACGGTCGTCGTCGCACATTCACTCGGTGCGACCGCCACGCTCCTGGCGCTCGACCGGGGGTTGGATCCCGACCGGCTCGTCCTCTTTGCGCCGCCGCTGGATCCTGCCGGGTTCTCCATCAATTTCGGCCGCGGCATCGGCCTGCCCGAAGCCTCGATCGACGACATGACCAGGCGCCTGCGCGCTTTCGTAAGGGCGGATCTCGGTGACGAGACTCCCCTTTCGATCGCGAAGCGACAGTCGCAGCTGCGGCCTCTCCCTGCCCTCTTCATCCACGATCGCGATGATCGGGCCTGCCCGTTTTCACTCGGCGAGGAGGTCGCGGCCGCCTTTTCCGGCGCTGCCTTTCACCCCACCGCGGGGCTTGGACATCGCCGCACGCTCGGGGATCCCGAAGCCCTGCAGCGGGCCGTCAGCTTCGCGCTCGCCACGTGAAAACGGCGCCGGAGCGTGAGCCCCGGCGCCGTCGATTCGGCAAGTTCAGTGCAAGTTCAGTGGGTGCGAGCCCGTGAGTCGCGGCGACACCCGCGGCGACGCACGACTCAACGCTGGTTCGAGCAGCTCTCCTGTGGCGCGCACATGGCGCCCGTCGAGCAGCTGGCGCAGGTCTCGTCGATGAGGTTGTCGCAGTCGTCGTCGAGCATGTTGCCGCAGATCTCGGGAGCGTCGGGATTGCCCTTCGGATCGTTGGGCTGGCAGTCGCCGCCCTTCTGCTCCATCACGGTCTCGCCCGGGCAGAAGCCGTCGCCGTCCTCGTCGCAGCTGGGGACGCACTTGCGGCAGCCTTTGCCGTATTCGAAGCACTTGCCCGCCACGCCGCCGACGCCGTCGACCGCGCCGAAGCGGCAGGTCGCCGAATCGCAGTTGGTGCGGCAGACGTCGCAGACACCGTCGAGGCAAGCCTGCGCGCCTACGTTGCAATCGCTGTCGTTGCCGCACGGCTTGCAGCCTTCGTTGACGTGACCGTTGCAGTTGTCGTCCTTGTCGTTGCCGCAGAGCTCGGGCTTGCCCGATCCCGGGTAGACGGTGGCGTCGTCGTCGGCGCAGTCACCGCCCGGCTGCCCGTTGTCGGGGTTGCCCATGCAGTAGCCGTCGCCGTCGATGTCGCACTTGGGAGCGCAGCGGCTGCAGTTGCTGCCGTAAGTGACGCAGACGCCTTCCACGCCGGGATCCGCGTCGTTGGCGCGGAAGCGGCAGGTGGCGGCGTCGCAGGTGGTGGTGCAGCCCTCGCACGCGCCGTTGAGGCAATCGAAGCCCGCCTTGCACTCGTTGCCGGCCTCGCAGGCCTGGCACTTGTCATCGGCGAAGCCGTTGCAATCGTCGTCGAGCCCGTTGCCGCAAACTTCCGGCGCGTTCGGGTAAGCGTAGCGGTTGTTGTCGAGGCAATCGCCACCCATGCGGCCCATGCCCGGGTCGGGCTGCGGGCAGTAGCCGTCGCCATCGACGTCACAATCCGGGACGCAGACGCTGCAGCCGACGCCGTACGCATGGCAGCGGCCTTCGATACCCGGGTTGGCCATGCCATCGCCACCGAAGCGGCAGTTGCCCTGGTCGCAGTTCTGCGGGCAGACGTTGCAGACGCCGGCGATGCAAGCCTGACGACCGATCTTGCAGTCGGTGTCGCCGGCGCAGGGGGTGCAGCCTTCGTCGATGAACAGATCGCTGTTGTCGTCCTTGCCGTTGCCGCAGATCTCCGGCGATTCGGGCGACACGTTGATGTTGGTGTCGTCGAGGTCCGAGCGGTTGTCGCCCGGGTGACCGCCAGTACAGAACCCGTCACCGTCGGCGTCACAGAGAGCGACGCACTTCTTGCAGCCATTGCCGTAGTCGAAGCAGCGGCCCTGGTCGTTACCGATCTTGCAGGTCGCTGGATCACAGGTCGTGGTGCAGAGGCGACAGAGCCCCGCGAGCAGGCCGACGGTACCGAGTCGGGCGAGATCGGCGGTGATGATCGCCTTGGCCGCGTCGACGCGATTGCCAGCCTGGTCGTTCCAGTGGTTGAGGTCGAAACGCCCGATGCGAAACTCGTTCGCGAGGACCGTGTTCGGCGCGTCGGCGGAGGTGTACTTGAAGATGATGATGGCCGGCCGGTTGAGCCGTTCCTCGGCGGGCTCGATGTCGTAGACCGCTCCGATCGCGCCGCCCGGCGGCGTGGGGTTGACCGACAGCTCAATCTCGCGCGGGCCCGCGAGCGCTCCCCGCGGAAAGCGCACGGTGAGCCGCCCGTTGTGGATCGTGATGTCGCCGCCTTCGGGACCGATCTCCTTCTTCACGCTCGGCACCGGGCCCGGCCCGCCGTCGGTCGGGGGCTTGTTGCCATCGGTGGTGACTGGAGTGTCGGTGCCCGGGCCGCCGTCGCCCGGGGAGCCGCCAGCGCCAGCGCCGCCGTCGCTGCCGCCCGGACCACCGCCTGCGCCGCCACCGCCCGCGCCTGCGGCTCCATCGGCCTTGCCGCTCGGGGTGTCGTCGTCATCGCAGCCAGCGCCCGCGAAAGCGATCGCCAACACCACACCCAAGGCCAAAGGCAGGCTTCTTTTCATCGTCTCAGTTTACTCCGTTTTCAACGTTGCGCGCAGCGCCCATCATGCCGTCTCGTCGGCGGTGTTCGCCAATTTCTGAACCGCGATTTCCGTTTCGGACTGCGGGTTTTTGCGAGTTCGTGACCCGACAAGAACCGCATGTGACAACCGAATGCGACATCCGCGTAGAACGCCCGAAACCAGACGCCGAGAAAGCAATGAGGGAGCACCGAGGGGAGCCTCGACTATGAATCCGATTGAGGCGCAAGCAAGCGGGCGACGTCGGGCCGCACCGACTGCGTGGACGCAAAGTATCCCGCCCAGGGATCGGCCCCGAGGCGCGCCAGCCGCTGCGGCACCGTCAGCAGCGTGAAATCGTTCGACTTGCTCGACGCTGAGAGCTCGTCCCAGGCGATGGGAACCGAGACCGTAGCCCCCGGGCGCGAGCGGGTGGAAAAGGCGGCGACGGAGGTGGCACCGCGGTGGTTTCGATAGAAATCGACGAGGATCTTGGCTTCTCGCCCCGCCTTGGGCAGCGCGGTCGTGTAGTGACGCGGACGCTGTTTGACCACCAGTCCGGCGATGGCGCGTGAGAGCGCGAGGCAGGCCGCCCAATCGAAAACCGGCTCGATCGGCACGACGACGTGCAGGCCTTTGCCTCCCGTGGTCTTGACCCAGGACTCGAGCCCGACCGCGCGGAGGATGTCACGCACGAGGCGGGCGCCTTCGACGACCTCGGCCCACGACACCTCGGGTCCCGGGTCGAGATCCATGACGAAGCGATTGGGGTGCTCGAGCCTTTCGTCGGTCGAGTTCCAGGTGTGGATCTCGAGCACGCCGAGCTGGGCAAGGGCGACCAGGCAGGCCTCGTCGCGGATGACCGAGAAGGGCTCGGGTTTGCCCTCGCCGTCGCCGTCTCTCAGCATGAGCCGGCCGAGGGGGGAGCCTGCGCCGGTGGCCAGGTGTTTGGCGTAAAAGCACTCGGCGTCGATGCCCTCGGGGCAGCGCACGAGGCTGAGGGGGCGGCCGAGCACGTGCGGGAGCATGGTGGCGCCCACCGCCTCGTAGTAGCGGGCCAGGTCGAGTTTGGTCAGCGGCGGCTCGGGGTAAAAGCGGCGGTCGGGGTTGGAGAGGCGTTGCCCGAGGATGACGGGGGTGCGGGAGCCTTTCGTCGCGGCGGCGGGAGCCGGAGGCGAAGGCGAGACGTCGGGCGCCGGGGAGGGGGAGGCGGCGGGCGCCGAGGGCGGCGGCAGCGGGGACGACGGGGCTGCGAGCGGGATCTCGCGGCGGACCTCGGCGGCGACGCGGTCCTCTCTCAGGCCGCGGTAGCTGGGATGGCGGATGTTGCCTTCCCGGGTCCACTCCAGGAACTCGACGTCGATGACCAGTTCGGGGCGGACCCATAGGGCGCGACGACGGATGAGCGCGGGATCGGGGGGCGGGTCGAACGGACAGGTCGCCTGGGTGAGAGGGACGAGGCGGGCGTGCAGGTCGCGCAAGGTGGCCTCGGTGAGTCCCGTGCCAACTCCGCCGGCGAAGGCGAGGCGGACCTCTTCTCCGGCGTGGCGCGGGGCCTCGTAGGTTCCCACGAGCAGAGAGCCGAACGAGGAACGCGAGCCTTCGGGCACGGTGTAGCCGCCGACCACGAACTCCTGCTGCAGAGTCGCCTTGATCTTCAACCAACCGGGGCTGCGACCGCCCATGTGGGGATCGCTTCGCCGTTTCGAGACGATGCCTTCGAGCCCGCGCGCTCTGACCTGCTCGAAGAAGGCCGGGCCGCGACCAATCACGTGATCGGAATAGCGTATGGGCAGTCCGGTCGGGGCGCCCAGCAACAGCGCCTGCAGCGTGAGCTTGCGCGCCTCGAGCGGAACCCGGCGCAGATCGCGGCCGTCGAGGTGGAGAAGATCGAAGGCGAAGTAGACAACGCCGCGAGCGGCCCCAGGGCCGAGAGCGTCTTGCAAAGCGCCGAAGCTGGTGCGACCGTCGGCCGTCGGCACCGCGACCTCACCGTCCATCACCAGCACGGAGGCGGGCAACTTGGCGATGGCGGCGGCGACCCCGGGAAACTTCGCTGTCCAGTCATGGCCGCGGCGGCTCTTCAGCGTCACCGCACCCTCGTTGCGGTAAGCGAGGATGCGGTAACCGTCGAACTTCATCTCATGCAGCCAGTCATCTCCGCCTGGCGCTTCGGAGGCGAGGGTGGCGAGCTGGGGCTCGATGACGGGTGACGGCGACACGAGCGGCGGATTGTAACTCGGCCCAAAACGTCGCCGAGCCGCTCGTCGCGACAAAGCGCCTGGGCCGCAGGAGGCTGCCGTACTACCCTTGCCCCCATGGTGAACCCAAAGCGCATGCGGGAGCGAGCGCAGCGGTTCTTCGGTTCCAGCATCTGGGACGCGGGGCAAGGAGAGGTCCGCAAAGGACGCGCCCTGCTCTACCGAATGAGCCGCATCCTCTATTCGACCGTGCAGACGGGGCGTGAACAGCGGTTGAACTTTCGCGCCGCTGCCTTGACTTACTTCTCGGTGCTCTCGGTGGTGCCGTTCCTGGCGTTCGCCTTCTCGATGTTGAAAGGCTTCGGCGAATACCAGCGCCTCATGGACGGAACCGTGCGGCCGCAGCTCAAGGAGACCTTCGGCGAGAACCCCGAGCTCTATTCGGCGCTCGAGCAGGTGCTCGGCTTCGTCGAGAAGACCAGTGTGTCGGGCCTGGGTGCCGTCGGCATCTTGTTGCTGGCGTACACCAGCATCAGCCTGCTTTCGAACATCGAGACGGCGCTCAACGACATCTGGGGCGCCAAGAGCGCGCGACCGTTGCTGCGCCAGGTGACCGACTACACGACCTTGATGGTGATCACGCCCTTGCTCGTGCTGGCAGCGATCACGTTTTCAGCGACGGCGCAGAGCTCCGGCGTCGTGCTGTTTCTTCGAGATCGCCTCTCGCTAGGTGTGCTGATCGCCCTGTCGTTGAAGGCGGCCTCGATCGTATTCGGTTGCATAGCGATGGTGGCGCTCTTCATCCTGCTGCCGAACGTACGGACAAAGATCGGTTCGGCTGTGTTCGGAGGCGTCATCGGCGGCATCCTCTGGCAGCTGCTGCTGGTGGCACACGTGAAGTTCCAGATCGGGGTGGCCAGCTACAACGCGCTTTACTCGGGGTTTGGCGCGATTCCGATTTTCCTGGTCTGGATGTACATGTCGTGGCGAATCGTTCTGCTGGGCGCGCAGCTGGCGGCCAGTCATCAGCACGAACAGAACATCCGGCAGGCGCTGCGTGCGCGTCACGTGGATCAGGAGCTGCGCGAGACGCTGGGGGTCGCCATCACGACGATCATCGCGGGGCGCTTCTTGGCGCACGCGCCGCCGCCCACGCAAGCGGATCTCGTGTTGCATCTGCAGGCGCCTGCGCCGACGGTCCAAGAAGTGCTCGACAGCCTGGTCAAAGCGGGGGTGCTGGTACGCGCAGTCACCGGCGAAGAGATTGGCTACGTGCCAGGTTGGGACATCGACGAGCTCCGCCTCTGCACGATCCGCAATGCCTTGCGGGTCGACAAGGGCGCCGAAGAGCTGAAGGCGGAAGTGAAAGGTCAGCTGGCGCCTGGGCTGTTGGCACTGCTGGATCGGCTGGATCGAGCGGCGCACGCGGCGAGTGAAAACATCACCGCACGTGAGCTGGCCGAATTCGCGGGGGTGGCCGCGCACACCGCGGGCGAAAATCCCACGCCCACGAGCAGTGAGAGCGTCATCGACGGCAAGCAGCCCGGCGTCGCCAGCTGAGGTGATAGCGCCCGCGGAAAGCGCGGGCTTTTCGGGACGGTGCAGCCGCGGAGACCTCGTCCCCAATCAGGGCGGCATGCCCATCGCATCCCGGATGCGGCGGACGTCGTCGGTGCGCTGGCCGTCGGGGCCACGCACGATCAATGACGGGGCGAGCTGAAGCGCTTGAGCGTAGGCCTCGGCGCGCAGGACGAAGACCG
>JANNNO010000098.1:0-13793 GCA_031398585.1 Myxococcales bacterium
CACCCACGAGACTGGCGGTCCAGAGAATCACGCCGGTGAGCACGGCAAAGAGTGCGGTCCCGCTGCGTAGCGGATCCAATGATGCCAGGACAGCGTTGGCCTTCTCCGATCCGATGAGGCCGCCACCCGTGCGCAGGTGGACCGCGTGGCTGACCAGGGCCGCTGTGATTGCGACGGTGGTGACGTTGCCGATCGCCGCTGCCAGTTGCGAACGCACGATGCGCGCCGTGTGGGCCACGAGATCGGCGAGGCGTTCGGGCCCAGGAGCGCCGAGCGTGCCGGCGAGGGCGGCGGCGGTCATCGACGGCTGCTTGGTGGCGAGCGTGAAGCCGCACAGCTGGATCAGCACGAACGAAGCCGCGTAGTTCACGCTGGCTGCCACGCCGGCGACGAACGGGGAGAGCGACAGGGCCCCCAGCTTGAGCTTCGCGATGGCGGTGCCCGCCGTGAGGAGGCCGCCCCCGGCCGCACGCGCGAGCATGCCGAGGTACTCGCGCCGGGTGGTGGTGATGTAGTGCTCGCCGGTCTTGCCCGCGCGTTCCACCAGCTTGCGCGCCAGCAGATGGAGGTTGGTATAGGCCAGATCGCGCACGCTGCGATCCGCGATGCGCGCGCGAACCAGTACCTGCAGCAGCCGCTGCATCGCTGCCAGCCGAATGGGACCGGGAGGCGCCGCGCGTACCGCCAGCAGCACTTCGAGCCTGTTCAGTGACTGCTCGATGACCTCGATGGTGTAGACGACGTCGAGGCTCACCCCCGCGGCCTCGAGCCGCGCCAGGACCACCGCCAGCTCGCGACGACAGCCGGCGATCGCGGTTGCGACCTCTGCCAGGAGTGCGGCGGCTGGCTCGGTGGCCGGGTTTGCTTCGCCGTCCCGGCTCCTGATTGCAACGGGGGCCAAGGCGGCGTCGAGGGCCCGCGGCAACGCAAAGAAGGGCGATGAGGACAACGGCGCCTGCTGCCCGCGATCTCGAATCCCCTCGGACAGACCGAGGCCCTGGATGCGCGCACCGAGAAGCACGATCGATTCGTCGAGCGCGGCGCGCAGAGGCGTGAGCTCGGCGGCGACCGTGCTTGCCGCGGCGCCGGTGCTGGCGGCGGCGACGGTGCTGGCGCCAGCATCGGTGCTTGCGGCGGCGGCAGACGCGACCAGTCCCGTTGCCAGCGCCGCAAAGAGATCCGGCGGCAGCCCCTGCAGGAAGGCGAGATCGCTCTTTTTCGGGAAGAGCCGCGGCAGCAGCGCCGCGAGATCGTCGTCGTCGCGCGGAACCGGCAAGAGCAGGCGGAACAATCGTTCGACGGTCTCCTGGGCCAGACCACGATCGTTGGGCAGGCCGGCCTCGGCGAACAACTTGAGCGCGCTCGATCGACCGAGCAGCTCTTGCACCTTGCCACGTACCACCAACCCCACAGAGGGCGCTTCCAGCAGAGCGGCCAGGACGGCGGCGCGGCGATGGGCGGGGCCAGTCTCGCGACCGTCGGGCAGGCAAAGGCGCCGGTCGGGCGCCCGCAGCCAGCGGGCCAGGTCGACCAGCGCGTCGACGGTCTCACGGAGGTCGGCCGCGGCCACGAAGTTGGCCAGCAAGACGCCGGGCTCGCGCACACGGCGCTGCTGTCGCGCGGGCTCGGGATAGGCGGCGAGAGCGTCGTCGGCGGTGAACATTGCCGCGCGCGGAACGGGGCCGCGGGCCCCTCATTATGTCCCACGAGGCGAGGGTCTGTCTTTGGTGATACCGTGTCGCCGTGAGTCTCGGTCTCTCCGCACCCGCGGCGGTCCCGGTCGAAGTGACCGCCGGCGATCTTCGTGTCTTCCGGCTATCGGCCGAGATCGGCACCGGCGGCCTGCGCCTGGTCAAAGCCGCCCCCTTCGAGCCAGGGCGTCCTGTGACCGTACGCTTCACACTGCCGGGCGCCCCTGCGCCGATCGAGCTCGAGGGTGAGCTCGTCACCACGGGTGATCCCAGTGAAGACGGCGAAGGCGGCGGAGCGGCCGTATATTTCTTCGGCCCGTCGCACGAGGCCGCTTTCGCGCTATCGAGCTACATCTCGGATCGCCTGGGCATTCCGATGTTGTCGTCGCTCTGACGGTCTCGCGCTTCCTCAACTTTCTTCGCTTCTGCCGCTACGCCGAGCGCCCTCATGTCGCAGACGCCTTCCAGTCAGCCCAATCCCGCCGCCCCGAAATCCCCGTCCGTTGCGGCCCCGCCCGCACAGGGCACGGCCGCAGCAGCCCCGCCTGCACCGGGCTCACCGGCCCCCAGCGGTGCGCCGCCTGACCCGGCCCTCGCCCGGCTCGAAGCCCTCGAGCAGCGGGCGGAAGCCGGCGGGGGCCCGGAGCGTCTGCAGCGCCAGCACAAGGCCGGCAAGCTCACCGCGCGCGAGCGCATCACCTTGCTCTGCGATCCAGGATCGTTCGTCGAGATCGACAAGCTGGTCACCCACCGCGCGGTCGACTTCGGCATGGCGGAGCAAAAGATCCCGGGCGACGGCGTGGTGACCGGTCATGCCCTCATCGCGGGTCGGCAGGTCTTCGTCTTCGCGCAGGACTTCACCGTGTTCGGCGGATCGCTGTCGGAGGCCTACGCGGGCAAGATCTGCAAGATCATGGATCTGGCGATGAAGGTCGGCGCGCCCGTGATCGGGCTCAACGATTCGGGCGGCGCACGCATCCAGGAGGGCGTCGCCTCGCTGGGCGGTTACGCCGAGATCTTCTTTCGCAACACCGCCGCATCCGGTGTGGTGCCGCAGCTGTCGGCCATCCTCGGTCCCTGCGCGGGCGGCGCGGTCTATTCGCCCGCCATCACCGACTTCATCTTCATGGTCGAAGGCACGAGTCACATGTTCATCACCGGCCCGGACGTCATCAAGGCGGTGACGCACGAGGAAGTGACCAAGGCGGAGCTTGGCGGGGCTTCGACCCACACGGGGCGATCCGGCGTCGCTCACCGCCGCTTCGACGATGAACGTGGCTGTCTGCTGGGGCTGCGGCAGCTGTTGGGGTTCTTGCCGCAGAACAACCGCGAAGATCCGCCGCGCAAACCCGAGCGCAAAGACCGTCCCGATCGCGAGGACGCCGAGCTCGACAGCTTCATTCCGCGGGATCCCGCCAAGCCGTACGACATGCGCGAGCTGGTTCGCAAGGTCGTCGACGACGGGGATTTCTTCGAGATCCAGGCCGAGCACGCCATGAACATCCTGATCGGCTTTGCCCGGCTGGATGGACGCCCGGTCGGCATCGTCGCCAACCAGCCGGCGTTTTTTGGCCGGCTGCCTCGACATCGACGCGTCGGTAAAGGCCGCGCGGTTCGTGCGCTTTTGCGACTGCTTCAACATTCCCCTCGTGACCTTCGTCGACGTGCCCGGCTTCTTGCCGGGGACGGGACAGGAATGGGGCGGCATCATTCGTCACGGCGCCAAGCTGCTCTACGCCTTTGCCGAAGCGACGGTGCCGAAGCTGACGGTCATCACGCGCAAGGCTTATGGCGGCGCCTATGACGTCATGGCGTCGAAACACATCCGGGCCGATCTCAACTTCGCCTACCCGGCAGCGGAGATCGCGGTGATGGGCCCCGAGGGGGCCGTCGGCATCATCTTCCGCGACGAGATCGCGGAGGCCGCCGATCCGGTGGCGGCGCGCGCACGTTACGTGGCGGAGTATCGGGAAAAGTTCGCCAACCCGACGGCCGCAGCGGCGCTGGGATATCTCGACGAAATCATCCGCCCCCGGCAGACCCGACAGCGGCTCTGCCGCGGCCTCGCCCTCCTCGAGAACAAACGCCAGGATCGGCCGCCGCGCAAACACGGGAACATCCCCCTGTGAATCCGTGCGGCCAGAGCGCAGGGGCTCGGGCCAGCTGGGGAGGCGCCACCGGCGCGCTCGCATGGGCGCTGATCACCGCGTGTGCAACAGCGTGCGCGACCACGCCCGCCACGGTGTCGAAGATCGTCGCCGGCAAGGTGATCGTCACGCGCGCGGTTCATCCCGACGCCTACGAACACGTGGCAAGGGCGCAGCTCTACCAGCAAGAAGAACGCTGGGAGCAGGCGATCGACGAGCTCGAGCGCGCCCTGCGGTTTGACCGCGATGCGCCCGAGATACACGCCGAGATTGCCGAGATCGAGCTTGAGCTCGGCCGCCTCGACCGCGCGGAGAAGGCGGCACAAAAGTCGCTGTCGATCGAAGAGACCACGAGCGGCCTGATTGCGCTCGGGCACCTGCGGCAGCGCCGCAACGATCTGGCAGGCGCGGTGGTGGCTCTGCGCCAGGCTGCCGATCGCGCCAGCT
Source organism: Myxococcales bacterium (assembly GCA_031398585.1). Lineage (GTDB taxonomy): Bacteria > Myxococcota_A > Polyangia > Fen-1088 > Fen-1088 > JANNNO01. The sequence continues at coordinate 4,286 of JANNNO010000098.1, forward strand.
TCGAACAGTCGGGGGACGTCGCCAGTGCCGCCTACCTGGAGCTGGCCGATGCACAGCTCGAGCTGCTGGATCTCACGGGCGCGCGCGACACGCTGGTGACGCTGGCCGATGAGGTCCCGGCATCGACGGTGGCGCGCGTGCGGCTTGCCGGCGTGCTCTGGAGCCTGGGCGCCATGAGTGACGTCGAACGGCGGTTGCGTGAGGCGATCACCATCGAGCCCAATCACATCGAAGCGCTGCTGACTCTGGCCTGGCTCGCCACGGCCAACGGTCAGGTCGAGGTCGCGCACAAACGATTCAGCGATGCGCTCGAGCGGGCCGAAGGGGCCCTCGACGTTGCCGCGGCTTTTGCGCGCTTCCTCATGCTGGCTGGGCGCGGGGGGGAGGCGGCGGAGATCTCCGACGATCTGGCTTCCAACGGTGACGACGAGACGCTGCTGGATCGGATCGAGCTGTTTCGATCGGCTCATCGCCAGGATCGGGCGCTGGAACTTCTGCGCACTCGGCGGGGCAAGAGCGACATCGCGGAGGACTTCGCCGCGCGGCTGGATCTGATCGCGGCGGATCTCGTCGCGGACAAGGCGCCGCACGAGGCGCTGGCGCTTTTGCTGCGGGTACCGAAAAGCGCCCCCAGCTACACCTTGGCGCGGCTGCGAGCGGTGGAGCTGCTGCGGCTGGGCGACAAGGCCGGTGAAGCGCGCAAGCTGCTGGCCGAGATCGACAAGGATCCACCGAGCGATGGCCTGCGGGACGACATCGTGGTCGCCCACGCCGGGCTCGACGAGAAGGACAAGAATCCCAGCGCGGCGCTCGAGCGGCTGGGCAAGGCGATCGCGGCACGTCCCAAGAGCGTGAGGTTGCGACTGGCGCGTGCCGCCCTTCATGATCGGATGGGGCGCGTGACCGACGCGTTGGCGGAAGCCGAGGCGCTGCTGGTTCACGATCCCGGGAGCGCGGAGGCCTTGAATTTCTGGGGATTCCTCGCCGCTGATCACAAGATCGATCTGCCGCGCGCGAAGAAGCGGATCCAGGCCGCACTCGCGTTCGATCCCGGGTCGGGTGCCATCCTCGACAGCCTCGGGTGGGCGCATCTGCAGCTTGGCGAGGTCAAGGAGGCGACGCTGTTTCTGGGCCAGGCCGGGCGTCTCGAGCCTGAAGATCCGGAGATCCTCGGGCATCTGGCTGCCCTGCACGAGCGCAAGGGCGAGCTCGCGCTGGCGTTGCAGCACGTGAAACGAGCCCTGTCGCAAACACCGGAGCCGCCTTTGCGAGACCGGCTCGAGGTCATGCGGCGACGGCTCGAGAGCGGCGACAAGGTCGACAAGGTCGACAAGACCGGCAAGGAAGCGGGCAAATGAAGACCAGGACGCACGGGGGCAAAGACCTCATCGGTCGATCGGCGTGGCTCGTGGTGATGACGGCGACTCTGGCGTGTGCACCGGCTTTCGTCGCCACGCGGCCCTACCCCGCTCCGGACGGTGCGGTGGTGTTGCAGCAGCTGCGGCAGAGGCAGGCTGCCGTTCGCGGCATGGATCTCGACACACGCACCACGAGCTGGCTGGGCGGACAGCGCACACGCGCGACCGTCTTGATGCTGATCGATCGGGTCGGCCGGCTGCGGTTCGAGGCCGAGGTCGCCCTGCAGGGAACCGTCGCCACGCTGATCACCGACGGCAAGGACTTCGCGCTCGTCGATTTTCAAAGCCAGCTGGCGAAGGTGGGCGGCGCCTGTCCCAGCAACGTTGCCTCGTTGATCCCTGTGCCGCTCTACCCGGCGGAGATCGCCGCCATCTTGCTCGGGGATCTGCCGCTTGGCCCAGAGGCGCGCGTGCAGAGCATCACCTGGGACGGCAAAGCGGCCGCCGACGTCGTCGAGATCGACAACCGCGGCGCAGGGGTGCTGGCCGCCAGACTCTGGCTGCAGGTGCGCCCCGAAAAGTCCGGACGTTTCGAGTTGCTCGGCGTGGAAGGCTCCACGTCGGGAGGCAAACGCTGGCGTGTCTCGTTCGAAAAGAGCGAAGAGATCGCCGGCTTTCGTCATCCCGGGTTGATCCGCTTTGCCGAACCGGGGGGAACTTTCGACGACGGGGTCGAGGTGGTGGTCAAAGCACGCGTGCTCAATCCCGCCTTTCGCGAACAAGCTTTCGTGCCCAAGCCGCCCGCCGGGCTGCCGGTCGAGGTCGCCCGCTGCCCCAAGCCGTGAGGCGAGAGCTTGGCGCGTGGTACGTCGACACGCGGGGATTTGTGACATGCTGAGCGCGGTGTCCGAGCTCACCGCGGCCCCGAGGCCGACCACTCTGTCCGTGCACGATCTGGCCATCTCGGTCGAGATCGGCGCCAAACGTGAGGCCGTGCGCGCCGTCGACGGAGTCAGCTTCGAGATCGGTCCCGGGCGCGTGCTCGGGCTGGTCGGCGAATCGGGCTGCGGCAAGTCCCTCACCGCGCTCGGCCTCATGCGCCTCCTGGCCGAGCCGCGGCTGCGCATCGCTGCCGGTGAGATCCGCTTTGCGGCGCGTGATCTGGCCAGCGCAAGCGACGCGGCCATGCAGAGCCTACGCGGTCACGAGCTGGCCATGATTTTCCAGGAGCCGTCGACCGCTCTGAACCCGGTCTTCCCGATCGGCGTTCAGGTCGGCGAGCCTCTGCGCATCCACAAGGGTTACGACCGCGCGCGGGCCTTCAAGGAAGCGGTTGGCCTGCTCGAGCTGGTCGGCATTCCCGACGCCGCCGAGCGGGCCCACAACTATCCGCATCAGCTCTCGGGCGGCATGAAACAACGGGCGATGATCGCGATGGCGCTGGCTTGCCGTCCCTCCCTGCTGATCGCCGACGAGCCGACCACCGCCCTCGACGTGACCGTACAGGCGCAGATCCTGGCGCTGCTGGGGCGTCTGCAGCGCGAGCTTGGCATGGCGCTCTTGCTGATCACGCACGATCTCGGGGTCGTGGCCGAGACCTGCGACGACGTCGCTGTCATGTATGCGGGGCGCATCGTCGAGCAGGGAACCGCCGAAGCGATCCTGAACCAGCCGCGGCACCCTTACACCGTGGGGCTGCTGGCCGCGATGCGAACCCTCGAGGCGAGCGCCGCCGGTGGCGCACAGGCGGGCAAGCTACGCGAGATCCCCGGCACGGTGCCCGCGCTCGGGCAACTGCCGCCCGGCTGTCCCTTCGCGCCCCGTTGCGATCGCGCGCAGGAGATCTGTCGGCTAGAACGCCCGCAGCTAGCGGCCAACGGGCCCATCACCAGCCACGGCGAAGATCTCGTGACCTTGCGTAAGGTGGCGCAGGCGACCGCCGAGCTGCCGTTCACCACCAGCGCGGGGACGACCAACCACGCGTGGCGCTGCTTTTTTCCCGTGGGGCTCTCGTGAGTGCGGCAATCGATCCCGGGGCGCAGATCGCCGGCGAGGCGAGTGTCGGTACGCAAGCGCCCCTCTTTGCCGTGGAAGGCCTGAGCAAGACCTTCGCCGCCCGCACCGGCCTTGGCGGCGCTGCACGTACGGTAAAGGCAGTGGCCGAGGTGTCACTCGCGATCGCGCCGGGTGAGACGTTGGCGCTGGTGGGCGAATCCGGCTGCGGCAAGAGCACGCTCGGTCGCACGATGTTGCGACTTTACGAACCGACCGCGGGGCGGATCGCGTTCGAGGGGCGGGATTTCGGCGCGCTCAAGGGAGCGGGACTGCGAGCGGCCCGAAGGCGGCTGCAGATCGTCTTTCAGGATCCGATGGGATCGCTCAACCCGCGCATGCGGGTCGTCGACATCGTCGCCGAGCCGCTCGACGTGCATGGTCTGGTGAAGAAGGGGCGCAGTGAACGCCTGGATCGCGTGGCGGCGCTGCTGCAACGAGTGGGGCTGCGCCCCGAGGCCGCGCAGCGATTTCCGCACGAGTTCTCGGGTGGCCAGCGCCAGCGCATCGGCATCGCGCGCGCCCTGGCATCCGATCCAGCGCTGATCGTCGCCGACGAGCCGGTCTCGGCGCTCGACGTATCGGTGCAGGCGCAGATTGTGAACCTCTTCGCCGAGCTGCAGGCGAGCCTTGCGGTCTCTTACGTCTTCATCTCGCACGATCTGCGTGTGGTTCGGTATCTCGCCCACCGCGTGGCGGTCATGTACCTGGGACGCATCGTCGAGACCGGTCCGGTGGCGGCGCTCTTCGCACACCCTGCGCATCCTTACACGCGCGCGCTCTTCGCCGCGGTCCCGACCGCGGATCCGGAACGCAAGAAGCTGCGCGTGCTGCTGGAGGGCGATCCCCCCTCGCCGCTCGATCCTCCGTCAGGCTGCGCGTTTCACCCGCGCTGTCCCGTCTACGCCGTCAAACGCGACGAACGCTGCCGACAAGAGCGACCCGCCCTGTTGCCGGTGCCCAACCTCGATCCCGCGCAGTCGGCCGCGTGCCACTACGCCGGCCAGGCCTGAGAGCGCGCGCGGACCACCGCATATAAAAAAGCCGCCCGCACGCGGGGAGGCGTGCGAGCGGCGAGAGCGGTCGAGCGATGAGCGGGGCCCCTGCGAGCCCCGCTGCCGCTCATCGGACTACTTCAGGTTGACCACGAACGAGCGCTGGTCGAGAGCGGCGTCGATCTCGGAGCTGGTGCCACCGAAGTTCATCTTGCCCGAGAAGGTGCCGATGAGCGTGGTGGCGTCCTTTTCCGCCGTGGTGACGTTGCGGCCGGTGATGATACGGCCACCGACCTGGTTGAGGTCATCGCCGTAGACGTTGGCGCAGAGCTTCGACCCGTCCTCACCCTTGAGCTTGAGAACGTACGCGTCGGAGCCACCGGTCGTGCCGGCCGCGGTCAACGTCGTCGAAGCGTCTACCACCATTGACCCCTTGACGAGGCCGCTGGCGAAGACTTCGCCCTTCGAGTTGACCGAGATGCCCTTGCCCTGCTGAGTGTCGACCGTCTGAGCGTCCGGGTTGACCGGGTCGCCGAAGGACTTCGCCCAGAGAGCCGTGCCCGCCACACCGTCGACCTTCGCTACGAACGCTTCCTCGCCGCCAACCGGCGTGAGGACCGTCGCACCGAACGTCAGCGGACGCGTGTACGAGCCCGTGATGAACGCATTGCCAGCCGCATCGACGGTGATCGCGACCGACGACGGCGTGCCCGAGGCTTGTGGGAAGCCCGAGGACCAGATGCGCACGCCCGTAACCCCGTTGAGCTTCGCGACCAGCACCTGGCTGGCGTTGTTGCCCGTGAGGAAGACGTCGCCCGCGTCGTTGAACGCGACCGACTGGCAAGCTTGATTGCCCGTGGCCGCAAACGGCGCGCTGCCGTCCCACACGAGAGAGCCCGTGGCGCTGAACTTCGCCACGTAGAGGTCGCGGTTGGTGGAGCTGACGACGCGGGTTCCGCAGATGACGAAGCCGCCATCGACGGGGCTGGCCGCGATGCCTTGCAGGATGCCGCCCGTGCCCAGGTTGACCGGCGCCGCAAACACACCATCACCATCGCTCGACTTGACGCCGGCGATGTACGGGAAGTTGTTGGCAGGCGCGGTCGGCAGCGTCGCCCCGGTGAAGTCGACATCGCCGGTGTAGCCACCGATGACGCCCACGACGCCGGCGTTGTTCGCCGCCACGTTGGTCACGTTCTGATCCTTGTCGTTACCGTAGTTGCGAACCCAGGCGAAAGCGCCCGTCGCCGGGTTGACCTGCGCCACGTAGATGTCGCTACCACCGTTGGACGTCTTCGTCTCGCCACCCGGGAAGGAGACGGTGTTGAAGAGCGAGCCGCCCACGTAGACGACACCGCTGCTGTCGTTGGCGACGCCGGTGACCGACGCGACGACGGGCGAGCCGTCGAGCGAGATCGGCACCATGTCGGCCCAGCGACCCGCTTCGCAAACCGCGGTCACCGGGGGGCAACGATCGGCCGGCGGAACGTCTTCGCGGCAAGCGCCGCCCGAGCAGACGACCGCAGTGCCACCGCAAGCGCCGGCGCCATTGCAGACGTCGTTGTCGGTGCATTGCAGGCCGTCGGCGCAAGCCTTGCCACTGGGCGAGGCCGGGTTCGAGCAGACGCCCGTCGACGGGTCGCAAGAACCCGCCTCGTGGCACTGATCAGAAGCCGTGCAGGTGCGAGCGGTGCCCGAGCAGGTTCCGTCGGTGCAAACGTCAACCTCGGTGCACAGGTTGTTGTCGCTGCACGAGGTGCCGTTCGGAGCCGCCGGGTTCGAGCACACGCCCGTCGACGGGTCGCAAGAACCCGCCACGTGGCAAGCGTCCGACGCCGTGCAGGTCTTCTGCGTACCGCCACAAGCACCCTCGGTGCAGACATCGCTGTCCGTGCAGAGGCTGCCGTCGCTGCAGGTCGTGCCGTTCGGCTTGTTCACCGCTGCCAGGCAAAGGCCCGACGACGGTTCGCAAGAGCCCGGATCCTTGCATTGGTCAGGCGAGGTGCAAACGACCGGGTTGGAACCGGTGCAAGCGCCGCCCTGGCAGCTGTCGGTCTGGGTGCAGGTGTTGCCATCGCTGCAGGTCGTGCCGTTTGGCGCGGCCGGGTTGGTGCAAACGCCCGTCGACTCCTCGCAAACACCCGCCACGTGGCAAGCGTCGGAAGCGGTGCAGGTCTTCTGCGTGCCGCCGCACACGCCGGAGCCGTTGCACACGTCGCTATCGGTGCAGCGGAGGCCGTCGTTGCAGGACGTGCCGCTCGGCGCGTTCGGGTTCGAGCAGACACCGTCTGCCGGGTTGCAAACGCCAGCCAGATGGCAAGCGTCCTGGGCCTGGCAGACCTTCGCGGTTCCGCGGCAAGCGCCAGCTTGGCAGCTGTCGGACGTCGTGCAGGCATTGCTGTCGTCGCACGAGGTGCCGTTCGGCTTGGGCGTGCCACCTTCGCAGACACCGGTTCCGGGGTTGCAGGTCCCGCCGTTGTTGCAAGCATCGCCACCCGAGCACTGAACCGGGGCTCCGGCGCGGCAGAGGCCGCTTCCGTCGCAGGTGTCGGTGGTCGTGCAGGCGTTGCCGTCGTTGCAAGGCGTGTTGACAGGAGCCGCCGGGTTGGTGCACGCGCCGGTCGATTCGACGCAGACGCCGGCAACGTGGCAGGCCGAGAAAGGCGCGCAGGCCTTGGGAGCGCCACCGCAAGAGCCGTTCGTGCAGACGTCGGAGACGGTGCAGTTGAGACCGTCGTTGCAAGCTGCGCCGTCGGCCTTGACTGGGTTCGAGCAGACGCCCGAAGCCGGGTCACAAACGCCAGCGGTGTGGCACTGGTCGGACGCCGCGCAGACCTTGGCAGTGCCCGTGCAGGCGCCAGCCTGGCAGGAGTCAGCCGTGGTGCAAGCGTTGCCGTCGTCGCAAGTGGTGCCATCGGGCTTGGCCGCGCCGCCGCTGCAAAGACCGGTCGACTCGTCGCAAACGGAGGCTTCACGGCAAGCGGTTGCACCGCCGCCGCAGACCTTCGCGGTGCCTTTGCAGACGCCCGCCGAGCAGACATCGCCCGTGGTGCACTTGACGCCGTCGTCGCAGGCGTTCGTGTTGTTGGTGAAGACGCAAGCGCCGCCCTGGAAAGTGTCGGTCGTGCAGGGGTTGCCGTCGTCGCATTGGTTGACGCAGGCGCCTTCAGCGCACTGGCCAGCCGCGCCGCCCGGAAGCGAGCAGGCTCCACCCTCGTTGCCGGGGGTCGAAGCGCAGCCGTTGTCGACGTCGCAGCTCTCGACGGTGCAGGGGTTGCCGTCGTCCTGGCAGGTAACCGGCGTGCCGGTGCCGCAGGTGCCGCTGCTGTTGCAAACTTCTTCGCCGTTGCAGACATCCATGTCGCCGCAGGAGGTGCCAGCCGCGACGTTGGTGTACTTGCACGAGCCGTTGGAGTTGCAGATGTCGTTGGTGCAAGGCTTGCCGTCGTCACACTTCTTCGTGGTGGCGACGCACTTGCCGGCTTTGCACTGCTGACCCGCAGCGCCGCAGTTCGCCGTGATCGAGCACTTGGTGCCGTCAGCGACGTTGGTCGCCACGCAGCCCAGGTTCGCATCGCAACGTTCCGCCGTGCAGGGGTTCTTGTCATCGCGGCAAACCAGGGGCTTACCCGGCTTGCACTGACCCGACTGACAAACCTCGATGCCGTTGCAGGCGTTCTTGTCGGAGCAAGACGTCCCATTCGACAAGGGCTTGTAGACGCACTTGTAGTTGGTGTGCTTGCCACAGACGTCCGCCGTGCAGGCGTTGTTGTCGTTGCACGTCGCCGGGCACTCCTTGGGAGGCGAGGGGCAGCGGGTCGAGCTGCGCAGGGCGATGGCGAAGTTGCCGTCGACTACCCACGCGAGGAAAGGCTCGGTGAAGGGCGTCTTGAACTTCTTGACGTTGCGGCCTTTGGCGAACGACGTGCCTTGGCCGCGGTCCTTCGGAGCGAGATAAAAGCGGTTGGTCGGGCCGACCGGGATCTTGACGGTCGCGGTGGTCTTGTTGTCCCAGCCCCAGTGAGCGATGTACTTGGTGGGGCTGACCTTCTCGACGCACTCGAGGATCGGTTTGACCCGATACTGAGGCTTGCTATTGGTCATGATGGTGGCGGCGCTCGATTGAGCCGCATTGGTCCCTGACTGTTCCTCGGCAGTGAGTGCCTCGAAGTTGGATTCGAGTGCCTCGGTACCAGCGGCGGCTGGCTCTACCGCGGCGGTCGGGGCCGCGGCGCCTTCGAGGCCCTCCGCATTGTCTCCGGCTCCCTCGCCTTGACAGGCGCCCGCCAGCAGCAGGGCTGCCAGCAGCCCACCGACGTGGGTTCTTCTACATGGTCTCGACATGATGTTCTCCTCGCGCTGTTTCCGTTCTTCGGTTTTTCAAGTCAGGCTCGGTGCAGGTCGGTGCGCAGACGACCAGGCGTGTTCGAGTGGTCGAGGCATGGCAGAGCCATTCGGCGTGGATCGAACGATCCAGCCGGCGAGCTCTCGACGATCCGCCCACACCAGGGCGCGTGCAGCCGTGGTTCGCACCGTCAGGTGGTACTCACCCGGCGTGCGGATCCCTCACGGCCAACGAACGCAATCAGGCTTTCGGACGAGGCGCATAGTCACCGATTGGCGCAAAAGACGTGGTGAAGCCTCTGCAACTGATTTCTGACGTCGCAAGGAAATCGACCGCAGGAGACCAGCAGCAGGAGATCAGCCGCAGGAGATCGACCGACGATCACTTGGGCCGCTCGTCGCGTCGCTGTCTCGAAGCGGGGATTTTGCCAAAGCTGTCACCCGCCTCGGATCGGCGTTGGTGCTAATAGCCGCACCATGTTTCCCGCCCATAACTCCCTGCGTGCTTTCGCAGCGATGGCCGTCTGGTTCGTCGCGCTGGCAGGCGGCTGCGAAGAAGGCGCACGCGGCAAGACCGCGGTGGTGACATCCTCGGAACGCAGCGATGCAGCGACTGACGCGACCACGGACGATGGGGCCGCGGTCGGTGTCGAGAGTCGGGATGCACGAGCCGCCGACGCGAAGATCGATGCCAAAGCAACGATTGATACCGGCGGGAGCCGCGCCGAGGTGCGCATGCCGACGACGCCGGGATCTGAC
>JANNNO010000102.1:0-4280 GCA_031398585.1 Myxococcales bacterium
GCCGCAGGCACCGTCGGTGCCACGGTGCCCGTCACGCTCGATCAGGAATCCGGGTGGACGTCGACCCAGACGCTGATGCTCGTCGTTGCTCTCTTCACGCTCGGGCTCATCCTCGTGCCCGCCGCCGCGTGGCGCCAGCTCGCCCGCAAGGACGCCGCGACGAACCCGACCGGGAGCCCGTCATGACCGCGCGCCGTCGGTTCACCGCCTGGGTGGCCCTCCCGCTCGGCATCATCGTCGGCGCATCGATCGTCGTCACGAACGCCGGCGCCGCCGACCCTCTCGCCGGCAGTCAGGGCATCGACACCTCACTCCCTGCCACCGACTCGCAGGTCACGGTGAACGGACGCGGCAAGTTCGCCGACCTCGCGATCACGGTGAACCAGACGGACAACCTGACCAACCAGGCCGTGTCGATCACTTGGGAGGGCGGCACGCCGACGACTCGGGGTCCGGGAACGTTCGCCGGCAACTACATGCAGATCATGCAGTGCTGGGGCGACGACGACGGCACGTTCGCCGACAACCCCGGCCCGGCGCCGGAACAGTGCGTGCAAGGGGCGACCGCTGGAACCTTCGGCGGCCGGGACGCCGGCGGTCTCTACCCGCCTGGGTTCGCCCTGGGAAGAGTGATCTCTCGATCCACCTGGGCGAACTTCGATCCTGAGGTCGGTGTGCTCGACGATCGGACCACGAATGTGTGGCTCCCGTTCAGAGCGGTCGACGGAACCGAGGTGGACATCCAGTCTGACCCGACCTACAACCCGTCGGCGGGGGGAGGGAACTTCTGGCTGAATCCGTTCTTCAGCATCATCACGACGAACGAGATCGCCGCCGCCGCTACCGGACCGGACGGCACCGGCGCCGAGTTGATGCAGGTGTTGACCGGCGTGCAGTCGTCGGGGCTCGGCTGCGGGCAGCGTGTCCAGCCGGTCGGGGACGGAACCCGCAGAATTCCGCAGTGCTGGATCGTGGTCGTCCCACGCGGCAACCCCATCGACGAGAACGCCGGAACGCCGGGCGAAATCGATGCCGACCAGAAGGGCGTCACCACGTCGCCGGTGTCGCCCGCAGCCTGGCAGAACCGGATCGCGATCCCGATCGGGTTCAACCCCGTCGATTCGCCCTGTTCCATCGCTGACGAAGACCGCCGAATATCGGGCACGGAACTGGCGCTCGGCGCGGTGACGAGCTGGCAGCCGGCCCTGTGCGCCGGTGGGGGACTTCCGCCCTTCACCTATTCCGCAATCGGCGACCCGACCGCTCGACAGCAGTTCGTCGCAGGCGCCGCCGGCGCGCCCGGAATGATCGCAGTGTCGAGACCGATCGCGGCGTCGAGCGTCGATCCCGCCGATCCGGTCGTCTACGCGCCGCTGACGCTGTCCGGTCTGGTGATCGGCTTCAATGTCGAGCGCTACCCGTCACCCGCTGCCCCGGAAGAGGCCCAACAACTCGCAGGGGTCCGCATCGCCGACCTGAACCTGACGCCGCGGCTGGTCGCAAAGCTGCTCACGCAGTCCTACGGGGCGCAGCTCGAGATCGTGGAGCGTCCCGACTACGCATGGTTGGCCGACAACCCTCCCCATCTCGGACAAGACCCCGACTTCATCCAGTTCAACCCGGAGTTCGCCCAGCTGCTCGTGGCCAACAGCCGGACGTTCAGCGGGCTGGAGTTGCCCGCCGGGAACTCCGACGCCGCACGTCAGGTGTGGGAATGGGTGCTCGCCGATCCCGAAGCGCGAGCGTGGCTCGACGGGGCACCCGACGAGTGGGGGATGCGAGTCAATCCGGTGTACGCGACCACGGCGGCGGCCAACTCCAACGGTGCGTCCTTCGCCGATCCCGTGCCCGGCTCGTTCCCCAAGGCCGATCCCTTCTGCTACCAGTCGCCGCCACGAGGGATCGGCAACTCGGTCGTCCCGCCGCCGCTGTGCAGCACCGAGTGGATGCCGTACGCACGCACGTTCGCCGATGCGGCGCAGGTCACCCGCCTCGCTTCGGACGGAGCGAGGATCGTCGAGAACCCGAACGCTCGTGCCCCGAGCGAGGTCTGGACGCGAGAGCTGCCACAACTCATCGGTCGACGGGCGATGCTGTCGCTGACCGACACGGCATCTGCCAGCCAGTACGGGCTGCAGGTCGCCCGATTGAGCCGAGCAGGCGACAACGGCGCCGGTCGAGCGTTCGTTGCCCCGAACCAGCAAACACTGACCGCAGGCGTCGATTCCTTCGCGGTCGGCGCCGAACCACAGGTCCTGGAGCCGTCACCGGCAGCGACGACCGCCGGCGCGTACCCCCTGACGGTGCTCACGTACGCAGCGATCGCTCCGCTCGGACTCGACGACACGGCAAGGTCGGACTACGCCTCGTTCATCGAGTACGCCGCCGACGCGGGCCAGGAACCCGGGTTCGAGCCGGGTCAACTGCCAGGCGGGTATGCGTCGCTGCCGCTCGAACTGCGCATCCAGGCACTCTTCTCTGCCGTCATCGTTCGTCTCCTCGAGCCGGCGCCCGAAACCCCGCCGCCTCCGACGACGACGGTCGAGCCGACGGCGCCGACCAGCAGCACGACGGTCCCCATCGCGACGTCGGTCGTCACTCCGACGCAGGAAGTCGAGGCGCCGAGCGCAGGAGGATTCCCCTCTGGTTCGCAGTCCGGTTCCGGATCGTCCGGATCGAGTTCGCGCGGGTCGTCGACGGCGGCAGCACCTGTTATCGAGGCGCCGGCCGTGGAGGAGGTCGCGGTGGTCGAGGAGACGACGGCGACGGTCGAGGTCGAAGCCTTGGACGAGGTGAACCCTGAGCAGGAATCCTCCGTGCCGTCGCTCATCACTCCGATCCTGGCGATCGGCCGTAGCCGCTACGCGGTCCCCGGGCTCGGCGTCGTCGCTCTCGCTTCGATGCTCGGCGCGCTCGAGGTGACGAAGCGACCGCGCCGGCGCCTCGAGGCCGAGGCTGTCGAAATGGGGAACGACCCTGGTGTAGGAGAGCTGCCCGACGCAGCCCTGGTGGAGGCCTGAGATGGAGCAGCAACCGAATTCCAACCGCCACCGGCCAAGTGGTGTCCGCCCGGCGCTGCTGGCGCTCGCTGGCGTCGTCGTCGGCATCTCGCTCGCTGGCCTCGCCGCATCGGGGGCCGGTGCCACCGTGGACCAACCAGTGGATGCCGGCACGGTTCAGCTGGTCGATGCGAACAATCCGTCGAACGTACTGACCGAGGGTGACAGTCTGAGCGTGTTCAATCTCCGCTTGCCCGATGGCGCAACCTGCCCCGGTGACAGCGCCAACGACAACTGGCGGGTGCAGAGCTTCATCCTGCCTGCCTCCGACGATCCGGGCGCGACGACCTACGACGTCGTGCGCCCGGTGGGCGGCGGCCCGCGACATGCGGTCTACGGAATCGACACCAGACCGTATGTGCACGCCCTGACCGAACAGAATCCCGGGCCTGGGCTGCCGGGCAGGATTCTCGCGACGCCGCCGCTCACATTCGCCGTCTTCCCGGCCGGGACACTGCCCGACGGCAACTACCGGGTCGGGTTGGCGTGCACGTTCTTCCGGGAGACCGCCGTCTACTGGGACACGGAACTGACCGTCACCGCAGACCCGAGCGTGCAGCCGGGCGAGCTCCGCTGGAGCGTCGTCGGCGCGAATGCCGCTGCGCCCACCAGCAACTCCTCCGGCGGCTCTGGCAGCTGGATGCTGCTCGTGGTCGGCGGTGTCGCGATCCTCATCGGCCTCCTCGTCCTCAGACGACGGAACTCACGGACAACCAACTCGCTCGTGAAGGAGCATCAATGAACCTCCGCCCTCGCCAACGACGAGTCGCCCGGGATCTCTGCAGAGCGGGCGCTGTTGCGTCGGCGGCCATGCTCGTCCTCGGGGCGGCCGCCGCACTCGACGGAACCGGTCCCGCTGTCGAAGCTGCGATCAACGCAGGTCCGGCTTTGATCGTCGGGCCGCCGGGGACGACCTCGGGCGTGCCGTTGACGAGTGGAGGCAGTGCGACCGACTTCGCGATTCAGCTCCCGGCAGGGGCGGCGTGCACCGGTGACTCGGCATCCGCGGGGTACCGGATCCAGAGCTACGTCGTACCGGCAGCCGTCGATCCGAACACCTTGACGTTCGGCGCGCAGGGCCCGCTCCCGGGCGGAACGGGAGCGGCCTTCCGCCAACCGCTGCGGACCATCTCCACCAGCAGCTACGTGAACATCACGACCGGCGTCGCTACCACGCCCGGTGGGGGCGGTCAGATTCCGAGCACGCCCGGCTTCAACTTC
>JANNNO010000131.1:0-4435 GCA_031398585.1 Myxococcales bacterium
TGGCTGAACAGCGTCATGTCCGCGGACTTCACCAGCCGCCACAACACCATCCCGCTCTACAACTGGTTCGGCACCAGCCAGGCTGACAATTTCCTGACCAGCGATCCGCGCTGGGCCTCCGATCCGCTGGGCGTGGTGCCCGATGCTTCAGGCGTCTACCTGGATCCGCAACGGCGGCAGAACGGCGACTACCAGATGTACCGGCTGGAAGGGTTCGCCTTCAACCCGAAGAAGCCGCTGGGATGACGTACCACTGCCGCCCCTACTGCTGCATGCGCAGAAGGCCCTCCTTCTCCATCGCTTCCAGAAGGCGGGCGAAACCGTTCCAGCGGCCCACGGCCAACTCGGCGAATTCATGAGCGATTCGCCAGGTACGCGATAGGCCGGTCAACACAGCCTGAGGACCCTTTTGGGGTCCCTTTTCCGGGGCGAGGTTGAGCGGCTACTTGTCGGGCATGCGGTAGGACATCGCCGCGTAGTCGTTGCCGGCCGGCGTGCGGCGGCGCAGATACGCGGGCGTGTCGTAGTGGCTCTCTTCGATGCCGAGCTCGTCGCCGCCTGAGGCCATCGTCGCCGGGCCGCCGTTGCGTCGGGTCGGAGCGGCTTGTGCCTGGCCGAGCGGGGATGGGGCTTGCGGGCGGATGTTGGGGCGGTCGGCGCTCCACTCGCCAGCAGCGCTGTAGCCGCCGTGGCCGTTGTTGGGGCCGGCGACGTAGCTCTGCGGCTGGCCGAGCGGGGCGTGGCCGAAGCCCGGCGGATAGCCATCACCCATCTCGTCCATGTCGTTGGCGAGCGGGAAGGGCGAGCCGAGGGGGGCGGGCGGGTACGGCGTGATGGTGGACCCGGGTGCATGAGCGCTGGCGACCGGCTGCGCGAAGTGCGATTGCAGCTGCGGGTGTTGCGCCATGTTGTGCGAGGTGTTGTGCGCCATCGGCGTCGACATGTGGTGGATGTCGCTCGAGCGGCGGTTGCCAGCCGAGGTCTGCCGCAGGCCGGTCACCGGGGGATGCATCTCGGTCGAGACGCGCGAGTGAAAGCCTGTGGCGATCACGGTGATGCGCACTTCGTCGCCGCAGTTCGGGTCGATGACCGAACCGAAGATGATGTTGGCGTCGGGGTCGGCCGCTTCCTGGATCAGGCTGCAGGCCTCGTTCACCTCGGCCAGGGTCAGATCCGCGCCGCCCGTGATGTTGACCAGGATGCCGGTGGCGCCGTTGATCGAGACGTCCTCGAGCAGGGGCGAGTTGATCGCCATCTCGGCGGCTTCAATCGCGCGCTTGTCACCGGCGCCGCGACCCGAACCCATGAGGGCGCGGCCCATGCCGGTCATGATGGTGCGCACGTCGGCGAAGTCGACGTTGATGAGGCCAGGCACCATCACGAGGTCGCTGATGCCCCGGACGGCGTTGAGGCAGACGTTGTCCACCATCGCGAAGGACTCGCGCATGGTCATCTTCATGCCGGCGAGCGCCACGAGGCGATCGTTGGGGATCACAATCAATGCGTCGACAGCCTTGGCCAACGCCTCGATGCCCGAGTTTGCCTTCTTCTTGCGCTGAAGGCCCTCGAACGCGAAGGGTTTGGTAACCACGCCGACCGTGAGCGCGCCCATGTCACGCGCGACCTGCGCGATGACCGGCGCTGCGCCCGTGCCGGTGCCGCCGCCCATGCCGGCGGTGACGAAAACCATGTCTGCGCCCGAGAGAACCTCGGCCAGGCGGGCCGCGTCCTCGATCGCCGCCGCGGCGCCGATCTCGGGATTGGCGCCGGCGCCGAGCCCCTTGGTGAGGCCTTTGCCGATCTGAACCTTGATAGGAGCGAGGTTGGTGTCGAGGACCTGACCGTCCGTGTTGGCGGCGATGAAATCGACACCTTGGATGCCCGCTTCAATCATGGTGTTGACGGCATTGCCGCCACCGCCGCCCACGCCCACCACCTTGATTTTCGGCCCCAAAACTTCTTCGTCAGCAAACTCGAGCATGTCTTACCCCCGTGTCTTTCGTCTCACGCCCCAACCCGCCACGCTAATTTTCGACCTGTTTTTTTCCCGTAACCCAGGGCCAACGCCGATGAGACATCACCCCTCATCAGCGACCCGGCCGCGCGCTAGAACGCGGTCGAGATCGCCTTGCGGACCCGGCCCCAAAGGCCCGGGCGCGACTGCACCGGCATGATCTTCTCGGCGTGTCCCCGTTGCGCCATCGCCCCGTACTGGACGAGGCCGACGCCGGTCGAGTAGTTCGGCGAGCGAACCACCTCGGCAAGACCGCCCACGCCCTTGGGCACGCCGAGGCGCACCGGCAGACCGAGGATCTCCTCACCGAGCTCGACCATGCCGGGCAGCTGGGTGGCGCCGCCGGTGATGACCGCGCCCGAGGCCAGCAGATCCTCGCAACCGAGGCGGTTGATCTCGGCTTTGATCAGCGAAAAGATCTCCTCCACCCGCGGCTGCACGATGTCGCGGCAGAGCATCTGGCGCGACAGGACCCGGGGAGCGCGCCCGCCCACCATGGCGACCTCGATGGTCTCGTCCTCTCTAACCATGCTGGCCAGGGCGCAGCCCCAGCGGTGCTTGATCTTCTCGGCCTCGTGCGGGGGCGTGCGCAGTCCGAACGCGATGTCGGAGGTCAGTTGATGGCCCCCGATCGGGATGACGCTGGTGTGGGCGACCGCGCCCTCGGTGAATACCGCGATGTCGGTGGTGCCGCCGCCGATGTCGATCAGCGCCACACCGAGCGACTTTTCGTCCTCTTCCAGCACCGCTTCACCCGAAGCCAGCGGTTCGAGCACGATGTCGAGCACCTCGAGATCGCAGCGGTGGCAGACCTTGATGATGTTCTGGGTGGCGGCAGCGGCCGCCGTGACGATGTGCACCCGCGCTTCCAGGCGGACGCCGCACATGCCGAGCGGCTCGCGCACGCCGTCCTGACCGTCGATCTTGTACTCCTGCGGGAGCACATGAACGATGTGGCGGTCGACCGGCAGCGCGATGGCGCGCGCCAGCTCGAGCACCTTGCTGACGTCCGAGGTGTCGACCTCTTTGTCCTTCACCGCGACGGTGCCGGTGGAGTTGACGCCCTTGATGTGGCCGCCCGCGATGCCGACGTAGACCTGCGAGATCTCGCAGCCCGACATGCCTTCGGCCTCGGCGATCGCCTGGCGAATCGCTGCGACGGTCGAATCGATGTTCACGATCACGCCCTTTTTCAGGCCGCGTGATGCGTGTGTTCCGATGCCGATGACGTCGAGGCCTTCTTCGGTCACCTCGCCCACCACCGCTGCGATCTTGGTGGTGCCGATGTCGAGACCTACGATGATGTCAGAGCTGCGCTTGGCCATGTTGGGGAACCCCTGTGTAAACCCGTTCGAATTCAGTGAGACGGCTGCGTTTCGGTGGCGTCGGTCGCGAGGCGAACCGGGATCCGGTTACCGCTGCTGCCGTCGAGATGAACGACCCGCACCGACTCCGCCCCGCCCCTGCCCTTGAGAGCTTCGAGTATCTGGTCGAGCCTCGCCAGTTTTCGATCGTATTGCCCTCGCCCGAACCGGATCTCGGCGCCGCTCTCCGCGAGAAAGATCGTAAAGCCGTGTCGAGGCTGCACGTTCACCTCCGACAGCGGCGGCCGCCCGGCCTTTTCGTTCCACTGGCCAACGATGGCCAGCGCCTCACGAAATGCGGCCAACGTCGCGTCGGGGTGATCCACGTACTGGGATCGCTCGAGCCCCGTGATGACGGGCAAGCCGACCGCCTCGGCGGCTGCCGCGCGCTTGAAGGGCCGCCCCGCCGCATCGATGAGATAGAGCCCTCCGAGATTCACGACCGCGGCGGGCCGCCTTTCGGTGATCTCGATGCTCAGCACGGAAGGCAGCCGCCGACTCACGCGCGCTTCGGCGACCCAGGGATGTTCAGTCGCCAGCCGCTCGGCCACGGCGTCGGTGTCGATGGAAAGCAGGCGATCACCCGGGACGACGCCCGCCAACGCGAGAACTTCTGCCTCGGGCACGCGGGCCGTGCCCACCACATCGATCCGCGAAAGCGCAAAGTGCGGTGAGGCGACAATCGTCCCGATCAGAATTTTTCCGCCCCCCACCAGCGCGACCATGAGGCCCACGAGCACCAGCAACTTGGCCAGCACACGCACGACGTTCCAGACCGCCCGACCGACGTTCCCGATCTGGTCGGCGACGACGGCGGCAGCCGCCCGACGCGGCACCGTGAGACGCCGATTGGTCGCCCGACGACGTCCCGATTGACGACGGGGGTTCGCAAGGAGCGCAGCGGTGCTAGGGGCGACGGGCACTGCCACCCACCATCACCCAACCCCCCGCCCCCGCCAAATTTTCCCCCCTTTGCCCCCCCTGACCCCGCGCCGGTCGGCCTTTTACCCGCGCGTCTCGCCCCGCAACCGCCCCAAGACCTCGCCGCCCACCTGGG
>JANNNO010000201.1:0-11643 GCA_031398585.1 Myxococcales bacterium
GCGGGCGAGGTGAACGTCCGCCTGGCGGCGGCCGGCTACAAAGTCGCCCGTCGCGACGTCGAGGTTGCGATCGATCAGGTGAGCCGGGTGAACATCGATCTCGAGGCACAACCCAACGCGGGCTTTGCCGCGCGTGCGCCGGTCAAGCCCGCCCGACGCGGCGGCATCGATATCGAGCCGCCACCGGGCAGCGACGTGATCGAGGCGACGCCGCCCCCGGCAGGCCCCAGCACCTACCGGACGGCCGGCTGGATCACCGCCGGCGCCGGGGTGGTCTTGCTGGGCGCTGGCATCGCCGCGCTGGTGGTCAAGGAGAGCAACACCAAGGACTTCAACAGCTACGACCGCGCGATGACCGGCGACAAGCGCTGCAACGAGGGCGCACCCAACAGCGGCGGCGGCGCCTGCCCGACCTATCTCGATCGCCTCAAGGCCGCGCGCATGGTCGCGTACGGAGCTTTCGCGGGCGCCGGTCTTGCCGCCATCGTCTCGGTCATCTTGTTGTCGGCGTCGGACTCGGGCTCGGGGGTTGCGCTCGCCCCGCAGGCCCCGCGGATCTCGTCGCTGGCTTGCACACCGAGCCTCGCGCCCGGAAATCTTGGCGGCGCCTGTGCCCTACGGTTCTAACCGTCGCAAGGGCACGTGGTTGCGCTGGGCGGGGCGACTGGGGACCGCCATCAAACCTCGTAGTCGCAGAGACGGCGCTCCGTGCGCGCCTCGCCAATGAACGGCAGCACTGCCTGGTGGGCCGGGTGCGCGACGTAAGCGTCGAGAGCTTCGCGTGATTCGAATTCCGAGTAGATGGCGAGGTCCGACGACATCTCGGTGGCTGAATAGTCGATGCCGACCTCGATGCGCAGGAGGCCGGGCACGATGCCGCGCAGGGCTTCCAGCTTCTCTTTGATGAGACGCGCATTGACCGCCTTGGGGTTGCCGTGAGCGTTGTCTTTCAGTCGGAACAGGACGATGTGTTTGATCATGACGCCTCGGGGAGTTTCGCTCGCCATCTACCACGAAAGGGCCAGGTCCGAGTCGGATCGGGTGGGGACGATGGTGCGATGAACGCTCCCCCGCGCACCGTTCACCAGGCCGACGCGTTGGCGTGGCTGGCCGAGCATCGTCCTTTGCCTGACGCCAGCGTGATCACGTCACTGCCCGACTGGTCCGAGCTGCCCGCGCTTTCGCTCGAGGCCTGGCAGGCCTGGTTCGAGGAGGCGGCGTGGGCGACTCTCTCGGCCGTGAGCGACGAGGGCGTCGCCATCTTTTTTCAGAGCGACATTCGCGCCGGAGCGCTCTGGATCGACAAGGGCGCGCTGGTGCAACGGGCGGCCAGCCGGCTCGGGCTGCCGTTGCTGTTTCACAAGATCGTCTGCCGCTTGCCGCCGGGCACGATGACCCGGGGGCGCGCCAGCTACTCGCACATGCTCGGCTTTTCCCGTGCGGTCCGCCCCGCCATCGCGGACCAGACTCCCGATGTTTTGCCCGACGCGGGGCCGCGCCCTGCCACCAAGGCGATGGGGGTCGCGGCCTGCCTCGATGCCTGTCGCTTCGTCTTGCGTGCGACCCGCACCCGGACCGTGGTGGATCCCTTTTGTGGCTACGGCACCGTGCTGGCGGTAGCCAACGCCGTCGGCCTCGGCGCCATCGGCGTCGATATCTCGGCGCGTATGTGTCGCAAGGCGCGGCAGCTGGTGATTTCTATCGACAAGCCGAGCGCACCGCTTGGCCAACGCGATTCGAACTCGTGAAGCCGACCGGAGAAAAGGCGCCGCGCGCGCTGTGTGCTCGTTGTGGCCGTCCGATCGTCGTTTGCGTCTGTGGGCTCGCGCCTGCGATCGCCACGCGCACCCGTGTCCTGGTGCTGCAGCATGCGCGGGAGCGGCGCATGCCCATCGGGACCGCGCGCTTGGCGCATTTCGGACTGCCCGGATCGCGGCTGCGGGTCGGCGTCGATTTTTCCGACGACCCGGTGGTGAAAGCGGCGATCGCCGAGGAGCCGCCGCCTTACGTCCTCTTCCCCGGCGAGGGGGCGCGCGATGTGCGCGAGTTGCCGCGCGATCGCCCGATCTCGCTCATCGTGCTCGACGGCACCTGGACGCAGGCCAAGAAGCTCTTGCGGCTCAACCCGGCGCTGGCCGCTTTGCCGCGGGTCGCGTTTTCGCCCAGCGAACCCTCCCGCTATCAGATCCGCAAGCAGCCAGCGCCGTTGTGCGTATCGACCATCGAGGCGCTGCTCGAAGTGTTGCGCGTGCTCGAGCCACCCAGCACCGACCTTTCGCATCTGCTGGACCCGTTCCTCGAGATGATCGAGCGGCAACGACGTTTTGCCAGCGAGGTGAACGCCGCGCGCCACCGCAAGGCGCCGGGGCCGCGTCCTTGGCGCGCACCTCGCCGTCTGCGCTTTCTGCAAGATGCCCTGGCAGCAGGCCGAGTGGTCCTGGTGCATGGGGAGGCCAACGCCTGGGCGCGCGCACATCCGTCGTGGCAGCCCGCCGAGATCGTCCATCTGGTGGCGTGCAGGCCCAGTACCGGCGCTGCATTCGAGTCTGTGGTGCGGCCGCGCCGCCCGCTGGCGCCATCGACGACGAGGCACCTCGGTCTCGACGAGGCAGCGCTGGCAACGGGGGTGCCGCCCGAGCTCTTGCGTGAAAGCTGGCGGTCGTTCGTGCGCCCCGACGATCTCTATGTCGCGTGGGGCACATTCGCGCGCGACGTGGCCCGCCTCGACGGCGTGGATCTCGATCCTCCCGTGCCGGCGGGCGAGCCCGCGCGCTTTTTCGATCTACGAACCGAGATCGCGCAGTGGTTTCACCGCCGCGCCAGCGCGCTCGAGGCGATGCCGTCGCTGGCCAAGGATCTTGCCGCGTCCACGGGGCGCCCACGCGCTTGGCGTAGATTGGACATGCTGGTGCAGGTCATCAATGAAATCGCCCAATTATCGGATTCGTTGCCGCGGTGATCTTGTAAAAAGCTGTGTTCGCTCCTAGAGTCAGGACTACCCCACCCCTGAGGGTGGGATCCGGCCATGAGGACTTTGCAGAGCAGCGATCGCGAGAGCCCCCGGCCAAAGGGTTCAGTTGGAGCAACGAGGCCACCGGCGTGAAAGCGCCCGGTCGTCGCGTGGTCGTCATCGACGACGACGACGTGTGGGCAGCGGTGGAAGCGTCGCTTGCACAAGGCGGCTTGGCGCTCGAGCCCTGCGCCGAGGCGCCGCCGTCGCTCGTCCGCGATGACGATGACACCGGGTTCTTTCGCTGTCGGCTGGCAGCCGCGGTGACCGGCGGGCCCGCGGGGGGAGAAGCATCGCCCACTCTCGGTCTCGGCGCGGATCCCACCTTGGCAGCCGGCGTCGCTCACGAGGTGAACAATCCTCTCACGGCGATCATCGCAAACCTCGACCTCGCCCTGCGGGCGCTCGAGACCGAGGACGCGGCCGCCCCATCCGGCGTGCGCGACTCCGAAGCCGCCGTGCCCGTGCTCGGCTCCCAGGAGCTGGGGCGCCTGCGAACGGAGCTGCGAGACGCGCACGAAGCGGCGGTGCACGTGCGCAAGATCGTCCAGGCGGTCCGCGCGCTCTCGCTGCCGAACGAAGAGGCTCTGGAGATCGTCGATGTCTGCGCGGTGATCGACAAGGCCGCGCGCCTGGCGACGTGCGAGATCACCTCGAGGGCGCGCTTGCGCAAGGACTGCGCGCGTCTGCCGCCGGTCCGCTCCACGGCAGCGCGGCTCGAACAGGTCTTCTTGAACCTGCTCATGAATGCGGCGCAGGCGATCACTCCGGGCGCGCCCGATCGGCACGAGATCCTGGTCGCGGCACGCGTCGACGATCTCGGGTGGGTCAACGTGACCGTGACCGACGATGGCGGCGGCATCGCGCCCGAACATCTCTCCCGCGTCTTCGTCCCCTTCTTCACCACCAAGTCCGCGGGTGGAACCGGGCTTGGCCTGCCGATCAGTCAGCGGATCGTTGCGTCTCTGGGCGGGCGCATTCAGATCGCGAGCGAGCTCGGTCGCGGCACGACGGTGACCGTGAGCCTGCCGCCGGCTTCCGCGGACGAGTGAAAGAGCCGGCGCCGGGTCACGCCGACGCGTTGGCGCCTTGACGTTGGCGCGGTGGGTGGGCGTCGCGTGCGGCGCAGGGACGGCGGAAAGCGCTGCAGGGAAGAGCGTTTCGGCAGCGAGTGGGTGGAGCTTGGCTAGCTGGCCATGCGCGGCAGAGGAGGCGGGTGCAGCGCTACCCGGCAGCCACCTCGGGGGCGGCCTCAAGGAATGATCAGGTGCGCTCGATATGTTTACTGTCTTACTTTTTTTGCAGCGACTCAGGCGCAACCCCACGGAGTCAGGATGGGCGTGACCGCTCCTCGGCCAAGACGTAACACCGGATCGCTCGCAGTCGGGGCCGACGAACGTCGGCGCCATCGACGGATCGCGGTGCCGGCGGTGGCCGCGGTGAATGCCGACGGCAAACACCTCGGCATTTTCAACGTGGCGGACCTTTCCGAAGGTGGGGCGCTGCTGGTCGGCGACGCTCTCGCGGCCCCTGGGCAGCTGCTCGAGCTGACGCTGCAGCTTCCCGGGCATCAGCCGATCGCGCTGCGGGGCAAGGTCTTGCGGCGACAGATCGGGCCCGTGCGCGGGCGCAAGTGCGGGGTTCGTTTCGAAGCGATGGACGCGGCCACGGCGACTGCTTTTGCCGCCGCCCGAGCGCAACCGCGTACCGTGCCGGCGGGCGCCAGCGTGCTCGTGGTCTGGAACCGGCCGCAGTCGTCGGCCACTTTGCCGCGCGAGCTGGAAGGCCAGGGCATCTTCCCGCTCTATGCCTCGGCGCCGCTCGAGGCGGCCTCCTGGCTGCGCGCGGGCGGCACGCAGATCACCTGCGTGCTCGTCGATTACCTGCTGGCTGGATCCAATGGCTGGGACTTCCTACAGCACCTGCGTGAGTACCATCCCGAGGCCAAGCGCGTGCTCCTGGTCGACGGCATCGGCAACTTTCGCCTCAATTTGCTGCTCGCCTCGGGCCTCGCCGACGCGGTTCTGGAAAAGCCCTGGACCGCCAGCGCGCTGATGAAGAAGCTGCGCAAAAGCGGCTAGCCCGCGCGCCTGCCGTGTGATGCTTGCCTCGCCGCACTTTTGCTGAAGGGGCGGGCGGTTTGGCGCTACTGTTTCGGCGCGTTCCGCATGAAAATAGCGCTTCTCGGCGAAAACTACTTCCCGACCCTCGGCGGCATCCAGGAACACATTTACCACCTGGCCCGTCAGCTGCGGCAACGCGGACACGATGCGCGGGTGTTGACCGGGCTGCCTCCCGAAGATGGCCCTTGGCGCGGGCCGCGCGATGAACCGTGGGTGATGCGGCTGGGGCGCGCGCGTCGTTACTCCATCATGGGATCGCGTACGACGCTGACCTTCGGGCCGCGCATCGCCGCCAACCTCAAGCGCACGCTCACCAGCGAGAAGTTCGATCTGGTCCACGTGCACGCGCCCTGTGACATGGGTCTGCCGGCGCTCTTCTTCGGCATTCATCGTGGCAGGGTCGTGGCGACGCTGCATTCACCGATGAACGGCGCTTCGTGGCCGCGGCGGCTGGCGGCGCCCTACTACCATCACATCCTGTCGCGCCGTTGCGATGCCGTCATCTCGGTCTCGGAGACCGCACACACGGCGATGCGGCGGTTCGCGCGCTTCGAAAGCCGCATCATCCCCAACGGCGTCGACACGCAGGCGCTCGCCGCCGGGCGACCCTTGCCACAGTTCCAGGACGGCAAGACCAACGTCCTCATGCTCGGGCGGCTCGAGCCACGCAACGGCCCCGACATCATGTTCAAGGCGCTGCCGTCCATCCTCGCGCGGCGGCCTGACGTGCGGCTGCTGGTGGCGGGCGCTGGAAAGAACGGCATCAAAGATCATCAGGAGATGGTCCCCGAGGCCATGCGGCACCAGGTCGTCTTTCTGGGGCCCGTCTACGAAGAGCGCGCCGATGTCTATGCCAGCGCGCGCCTGTGTGTGATCCCGGCGCGCGCAGGAACGTTCTCCATCATCGTGCTCGAAGCGTTGGCGGCCGGCGCCCCCATCGTGGCGACGCCGTTCGTGCAGAGCTGGCGCAGCGAACGACACTTCGAGGCGGTGAAGGTGACGGCGGACTTCACGCCCGAGTCAATCGCCGACGGGGTCGTGCAGGCGCTCGCCGAAGATCCCACGGCCCGCATCGCGAAGGGCAAGGAGATCGCGGCGTCGTTCGATTGGAGCCGGGTGGCGGACCAGGTGCTCGGCGTCTACGAAGAGGTTCTCGACCGCCGTGGAGCGCCCGGCGTTCAGGGCCAGCGGGCCCAGTCGACGCCGCCCATCAGCGCGTGAACCAGCAGGAGGAAGCCGCCGGACTCAATCACTCCCAGACGATCTCGGCCAGCCCCCCACCCGAGCGGTGATAGTCGTCGACGACGATCCGGAGGGTCTCGACGGCGGCTACCGAGACGGGAGCTTGCACCCACTGAGGATGCGCAGCGGTGACGGGGAAGGCGAGCGGGACGCTGGAGAGGAGCTTGCCTCCGGCGTGAAATTCCACCCTCACCGTGCGGCTGCCGCGATCGTCGAAGGGCGGGTTGCGTGCATTGAGCAGCTTGACGCTCGTGATTTTTCGCGGCGCGAACCTCACGTCGATGAAACCGGCGGTGCGGCTCGGCAGCAACCATTCCGTGGTCGCATCACCGTCAATCGCATGGTGGGCGCCGAACTTTCCCTCGTCGAAGGTGCCCGATGCCGTTGCGATGGCCGTGCGATCTTCGTACAGCGCTCCGATCACGATCGCGGTCAGCCCCAGCAGGACCGCGGCCACGCGCGCCACTTGTCGGCGGCGCACTTGCGCTGGACGCAGCGCCAGCGGGCGGAGCCGCCGTTCCAGCGTCCGGCTTCCGAGGAGAACGCGGTCGAGGCAAGCATGACCGCGTTCCGTGACCTCGGCGTCACGCAGAAACATCGGCGCATCGAGCCCGAGATCGCGGTTGAGCCCCAACGCCCGCCCGGCCGCCTCGATGTCGGCGAGCTCGTCGGGACGCGCGCCTAGCCGACGGAGCGCCTCGGCGTCGGCGATCGGCGGGGCAGGGGTTGCGATGCGCACGGCCTGCAGTCCCGTGACGAACCCCTCGGCGGCGAGGCGGAGCGCGGCGGCGGGGTGCTCGCTGGCCAGCAGGACGCGCGCGCCGTCGTGCCGTTCCAGAAAAAGCGTCGCGTGCTCGAGGAAAGCCGCGCGGTCGGGCAGCGCGCGCACGCGGCGATCCACGTCGCGCAGGAGCCAGCGGTCGAAGAGCTGCCCTAGCCACGTCCCAAAAGAGGCGGGGGGGACGGGAGGGGGACTCGCGACGACGTCATCGTCGTCGTCATCGAGCTCGTCGCTTCCGTAGCCGGGAAATTGATTCATGACGGGACGGCCTCGGTCCGAGAAGGGCGCGCGCGCAGCGCGGTCACGAAGACGTAGAGGAAGGCCGCCATGCCGGCCAGCCAGAGCCCGAGCAACAGGGGCCAGCGCGGCGGCGAGTAGACCCAAGAGACGTGATGTTTGCCCGCATCGACGAGGACCCCGCGTAAAGCGAGGTCGGTCGTCAGCGGAATCTCTTGCCGCCCGTCGACGTAGACCTGCCAGCCGGGGAACGTGAATTCGTTGAGAACGACAACGCCCGCGGCGGGGGCATCGATCTCGAAGTCGATGGTCTCGGTGCCAAATTGGGTCAGCTTCCCGGCGACCGAAGCGGGTGCTGCGCCGGCAGCGGTGACGAGGGCCTGCACCTTGGGCTCGAGCGCGGCGGGGACCGAACCTTCGGTCACGATGGCGATCTTGCGCACGCCTTTCGCATCTCGGGCGGCTTGCAAGCTCGGCAAGACCTCGGCGGGTTTGACCCGGCGCACGCCGCCGTACCAGGCGATCATGGGCGCGGCCATGCGATCTTCGTAGATCGTGGGGGCCAGGTATTTGTAGCGTCCGGGCGCGGCCACATCGGGGAAGGTCGGCAGGCGTTTGCGTCCCCAACCCTTGGTGGAATGGGCGCCGTAGATCACGTAGCGGATGTTGTATTCACCGAGCAGCGGCATACCGCCGGGACGGGTGGCGGCCGCCAGGATCTCGTTGTAGTCGAGGCGCGAGAGCGGATCTTCCGAGGGATAGCCGCGGAATTCGCGCAGGCCGAGGCGCGAGCCCGCGCGCTGCTCGAGCAGGAACTCGTCGTAGATGCGGGATTCGGGCAGCTGGTCGAGCTTGGCGACCTTGGCGAGGTCCTCGAGATTGTCGGGCCGTGGGTGATAACCGAGGTCGCGGCGCACGACCTCCTCGCCGATGCCGTAGAAAAGCACGATGCCGGCGATCGCGATGGTGCCGGCGTGATCGCGCGGCAGCAGCGCCACCGCGACGATGTAGGCGGCAAGGAGGATCGCGACGAGCACCGGCAGCTGCGGCCAGCCAGCAAAGAAGATCAGCTCGGGCTCGAAGCGTTTGAGCCAGACCGTGACGGCGATGGTGGCAAGGCCGATGAGACCGAGCAGCGCCGCCCGTTCCCGCAGGCGGGCGCGGGGCTCGCACAGGGTGGCCATTCCGTAGCCGGCCAACGCGCCCATCGCGAGCGGGAAGGGCACGAGGTAGCGGGCCGAGGCGCGGAAGAGACCGAAGCCCGGCACGTTGATGACCAGGAAGCGCAGGATCGGGGTCTCGGGGCCGAACGCGAGCATGAGGAAAAAGAGACCGAGCGCCGCGAAGAAGATCGGCGCGCCCCGATCGCGGCGGGGCCGCAGCAGCAGCGCCACCGCGCAGAGCACGGGTGTCAGGAGGCCACAGTGGGCGGTGTAGGTATCTCGGAGGGGCGCGATCAGCGCGGGCCAGACCTTGGTGGGGCCCGAGTGCCCCTGCACGGCGAAGTCGACGGTGCGATCCGCGCGCGGCGAGAGCGCCAGCAGATCCCGCACCGGCAACAACAAGAGCGCCTGGGTCGCCGCCACGAGCACAGCGGCCAGCGCGAGGCCCCCCGCCGCGCGCCCGAGCGATCGCAGCAGCGCCCGCCGTCGCATACCAGCGTCGCCTTCGCGGCGGGCGGCGACCTCGACGATCACGAATTCAGCCGCACGGTACACACCGTAGAGGCTGGCGGTCAGCAGCATGTAGAAGTAGCCGGGCGGCGAGCCGACGCTGGCGGGCAGATAGAGCGCGGCTGCCAGTGCGACTGCCCGCCGCGCACCCGGGCGGGCGAAGAAGGCATCCGTCGCGATCCAGACCAGAGGCGTCCAGGCGACGGCGTGCAGGAAGTTGTTCGACTTGAGCTGCACCCAGGTCTCGGCCAGCACCATCGCGAGCCCCGCGCACAGGGCAGCCAGGGGGGGCAGCTTGCGCGTGCGGCAAAAGAGGTAAAGCAGCGTTCCCGCCAGGGCGTGATGGAAGAGCTCCTTGACCTGGATGATCGTCCACGAGGTCTCGCCGATGGCGATCGCCCAGGCGGCAAGCAGCCACTGCAGCGGGTAAAAGAGGGCGTTTTGCGGATCGGCGTGGGCGGGCACTCCGCCGCGTTCGGTCGGGTTCCAGAGCGGGAAGTTGCCGCGGCCGAGCTCGCGCGCGAAGAAGCTGAGGTCGGGCCAGTAGCTCTCGATCAGATCCCAGCCGATACCGACCTTACCCAGCCAGATCTCGCGGTAGAGGAACGCGACCACGAGCGAATAAAAGAGCGGCACCAGGTACCACTCGCGGCGGCCTCGCCTATTCCTCGCCACCGCGCGGACCATGGCAGCCAGCTTCGAACCCCCAAGCCCAACACGCAAGCGGGCGACGCGGGGATCCGTCGTCGGTCGACTCACCATGGACGCGGGTAGGTATACACGGGTCCGCCGCGGCCTGTCTGCGCGCAACTGTGGCTCCGCCACTCAGCGGCGACAAAGGGGGCGGACCAGGCGGGGAGCGGGCCTGCTCAGGAAGCGGGCGGGGCAGGGAGCACGTGGCGCCTAGCAGGGTGTGGGGCCAAGGCATGTCGAAGCGGGTCGGGAGCGAGGGCGTTCGCCGGTTCAGTCGAGCACGCGCTGAAAGCGAAAGGAATCGGAGCGGGCGAGCGCCGCGACGAGGTCGGCCAGCTTGCCGCTGTCGCGGAAGCGAGCGCTCGCGGCGGCCAGTGAGGTGCCGTCGTCGCCTCCCTCTTCGCGTCCCAAGGCGAACCGCATCCACTGCCGCGCGACACAATCGCGCACCTCGTCCGCCGATGCGATCTTCGTGATGAGGTCGAGCGCACCGGTGAAGCGCCCGTCGAGGGACTTGGTGCTGGTGAGGTCGAGGGCGGTGTCGATCGGCTGCCCGTTCGCCTCGGTCTTGCGAAAGCGACCGGCGGCGTCGTACGCCTCGAAGGAAAAGCCGATCGGATCGAAGAGGGCGTGGCACGAAGCGCACTCGGGTTTGTTGCGATGGGCGAGCGCGCGCTCCTTGGCGGTGGCGGTCGCGGGCACCATCACTTCGTCGTTGGCGGCGTTGGGCGGCGGCGGCGGTACGGGCGTGCAGAAAATGGCCTCACGCACCAGCTTGCCGCGCAGGATGAACGATGTGCGATCGGTGTGGGCCTGGGCCGCGAGCATGCTGCCGTGGGTGAGCAGGCCGGCGCGTTCGGTTGCGGGCAGCGCGGTCTTCTGCCAGTCGGTTCCCGCCGGTCGGGGCACGCCGTAGTAGTCGAAGAGGGGGCCGCCGAGAACGGAGAACGGCGCCGAGAGCAGAGTCTCGAGTTTGCCCCCTTCGTTGGCCATCACGTGCTCGACGAAGCGGCGGCTCTCCTCGGCGAGGGCGACCCGCAGCGGGGCGTCGAAGGTGGGGTAGAGCTTGGCGTCTTTTTCGGCGCCCGCGATCTGGTGCAGCAGCAGCCATTGGCGGTGAAAGCTCCCGACGTTCTCGCGAAAACGCACGTCGGCGGCCAGGCGCGTGGCCTGTGTGGCGATGGCGTCGGGCGAATCGAGCTGGCCCTTTTCCGCCGCCAGCAGCAGCGCTTCGTCGGGCATCGAGCCGAGCATGAAGTAAGAGAGGCGCGAGGCCAGGGCGAAGGGATCCACGGCGACGATCTTGCCGATGGCGGATGCGGGCACGGGTTCGACCAGGTAGAGGAACTTCGGCGACTGCAGCAGCGCCGAGACGACCTGCTCCACGCCTTCGGCGAACGTCTCGCCGCTGGCGAGCACCTTTTCCAGACGCGCGACCTCTTCGCTACGAAGCGGTCGGCGGTAAGCGCGCCGCCCGAAGCTCTCGATGAAACGTTTGCCGCAGGCCGCGGGGCCCATGGCCTTTTCGTCGCAGCCGGTGAGGGCGCCGAGATTGCCGACGGCTCGTTTGGCCAGCTCGTTGGCCGCGTCGGCGTAGCGGCCGAAGTCGATCTCTTTGACGAGGCTCTTGCCGTTGCTGGCAAAACGGTCGTCGACGGTGTCGTCGGCGGGCAGGGCCACCGCGGTCAAGCTTGCCGCCGGGAAGCCCAGTAGATCGCGAACCGTGTTGCGGTACTGCTCGCTCGAGAGGCGGCGCAGGGGGGCGCCGCCGGCCACGACCGAGGGAGGCGCGGGCATCTGGGTGGCGGGGTTGGCGACGCCGGGGCCCGAGGAGTTGCCAGGCTGCGAGGGATTGGGTGAGCCGGGCGGCGCGCCGGAACCGGG
>JANNNO010000271.1:0-7371 GCA_031398585.1 Myxococcales bacterium
GACCGCCGCAGGCGCAGCGACCGCCGAGCCCTGCCCCGCGCGCCGCAATTTGATGAGCTCACTCATGGAAGCCGGCCGTTATACCAAACTCCTCCACCAACCACTCCGTGGCACAGCGCGTCTCCCTCCCTGCCCCCACGCTCCCCTGTCGGCGCTCCCCCGTCCCCTCTTCACCTCGCCCCGATTCAGCAGCTTCAGCGGGGAGAGATCGCCGGGGTCCGAAGGCCCCCGGCGGATGAGGGGCAACCGCCGCCTCCACCACCTCGCCTCGCAATCACCGCGGAGCCTGGAACGTATACGTATACGTAATCAGACAGTCGACCGTCTCACCCTGATGCGTCTTGCACGGCGTGAAGCGGAACTGCCACATCGCCTTGACCGCCGCCGCATCGAGCCCGTGGCCCACCCCCTTCAACACCTTCACCGATCGCATGCCGCCGTTGCGATCGATCCCCACCCGCATCACCACGCGCCCCTCGATCCCCATGCGCAGCGCCTCCTGCTTATACTCCGCCTTCACCTCGCGCGATAGCCGCGGGAATTCTCCGATGTACAGCTCCGATACCGGCGCGAACGACGGCGCCCCCGACTCCGCAGCGGGCAGCGGCGCGGGCGGCCGGTCGGTCGGTGCCTTGTTCTCCGGCCGAGTCATCGTCGTATTGCCGACCGGGACCGCAACCGAGCTCGTGCCGTCCACGACCGAATCGATGGACACACCGAAACTCGGCGGCGGCGGTGGCTCATCAGGCGGTGGCTCTTGCGGCGCACTGTTGGGCGGCGGCGGCGGCGCATTCACCGGCACCTTGGGCGCAACCGCGATCCGTTTGGGCGGCGGCGGCGGCGGCTCCGGCGGGGGCGGCGGCTCCGGCTCGGGCGGCGGCGGCGGCGGCGGCTCGCGCACCTCGATCTCGACCACGTCGGGCTTGCGCGGCTCGATGCTGGGCGGATCGGCGTAAAGCAGCGTCGCCATGACTGCCGTGTGCAGCAGCAGTGACGAGGCGACGCCGAGGGGAACTGCTTTCGACATTCGGATTCCCCCGCGCGGGGGGTCTATGGCGTGGGCGACGGCGCCCCTTGCGTTCCCGCCGCGCCGGCCGCGCCGGCCCCTCCTGGCGTTGCCGCTCCACCCGGGGATGCCCCCACAGGCGCACCCGCAGCGGGTGCAGCAGATTCGGGCGCTGCCCCCAGCCCGGCGGTCGACTCGACGTTGATCGCGAACTTGCGAACCCCCGCGCGCTTCACCAGATCGATCACCCTCACGACGCTGCCGTGAGAGACGACCTTGTCCGCTGCGATGATCGCCTGCAGATCGGGATTCTTCGGCAGCTCTTCGCCGATGAACTTCATCACCGCGGCCTCGTCGGCCTTCTGCCCATTGAGGTAGAGCGCCGAGCTGCGATCGAGCGTCAAGGCCAAGGTGGTCCGATTCTGATCGGTCCCCGTCGCCGCCTTGGGCAGGTCGACCTTGATCGTCGGGTTCACGATGTACGTCGTCGTCACCATGAAGATGATGAGCAAGACCAGCACGATGTCGACCAACGGCGTGACGTTGATGTCGGTGATCATGCCTCCGCTGTCATCACCGTCGAACGACCCCGATCCGGCTCCGCCCGCCATGTCAGGCCTTTCGTGGTTCGGGATCGGACGCGGCCGATAGGATCAAGTGAGCCATCGTGTCGATGCGCCCCATCGATCGCCGCACCCGCCCCTGCAGGACGTTGTAAGCGATGACCGCCGGAATGGCGACCATCAGACCGACCGCCGTTGCGACCAGCGCCTCTGAGATGCCGCTCATGACGACGGTGGCCCCACCGCCTTGATTGCGCGCGAGGTCGGCGAACGCCTTGATGATGCCGAGCACGGTCCCGAACAGCCCAATGAAGGGGGCGTTGTTACCAAGCGTGCCGAGGATGCCGAGTCGACGTTCGAGCGCGAGCCGTTCGCGAGCTTTCGCACTCGCCATGGCCTCGGCCGCCGCCTCACGACCGCGGTTGATCTCGGAGAGCCCGACCAACCCGACCCGCGCTTCGGGGGAAGCCGGCGCGCCGATCGCGCGCCGCGCACCTGCGACGTCGCCGCTCGACAGCAGCTCCAGCAGCGCGGCGGCCATTTCGTCGAGATCGCGCGTCCCGCGGGGCAACGCCAAGAAGCGCTCGACCATCACCGCGATCGACAGGATCGAAAGGCCGATGAGCAGCCAGAGGACCCACTCCGATCCGAGCAGTGTGAAAGCAAGGAGACGTTCGGTGATCCGCATGTTTGCCGACCCGCGAAGTTACCACAGCTTTTCGGTCAGGCCGCCCGCCGCGTCTCGATGCCCAGGGTTTCCAGCACCACGGTGGCGTAGCTGCCCGACGGCAGGCCGAAGCGCAGCCGCGCTCGCCCGTCGTCGAGCCCCTCGGTCGGGGGACTCCCGAGCTCGAGCGGCACCACCAGCGGGCGCCGCGCCCCTGGCAGGTGACGCCCGAGCGGTTCGAGCTCTGCACGGGTGATTCCCACCGCCACCATCGCTTCGTCCTCGATCGCACGCGCCGCCGTACCTGCAGGCGGCTCCATCTCGCGGTTGCCCGGCATGGGCCCGGTGGGAACCACCTCGCCCGCCGCCACACGAGCCGCATCGACCGCCAGATCGGTGGTGATGAAAAGGCCCCCCGATCCGCGCTTCTGCAGCACATCGCCCTCACGCAAATCGAGCAGCCCGCCGCGCTCTGTTCGCAGCGTCAGCACGCGATTGAAAACCGCCGATTGCAGCGCCGAGAACAAGAACTCGCGCTTGCGCCGATCCGGCTCTCGCCGCTCGCGCCGCAACACGGCCAGCGCCACCTCGACGTTGTCCCCCGCGGCTCCAAACCGCTGTTCGCCGAATCGATTGGGAACCCCGTCACGCCCCAGGGCTTCCAGTGCTTCGCCCAGGCGTTCCAGCTCGCCCGGAGCCAGGTCGCTGACAACCACCTCGAAGCGATTCCCTTTGAGGTGTCCCATGCGCAGCTTGTTGCCATGGCGGGCAGCTTCCAGCACCTGCACCCCTTCGACTTTCGCCTCCAGCGCCGCCTCGGGCGTCGTCCCTGGGACGCTCAGATACTGACGAGTCGTGGCGTGGCGGTCTTTGAGGCCTGCATAGCCGACGTCGCGATCAGGAACACCGAGCGCCCGGGCCAACCTACGCACCGCCTCGTGTGTGGTGAGATCGCGCTTCTCAATCCAGCAATACGTGTGTTCGCCGGTACCGACAGGTCGATAAGCCGGTAACTCCTCCACGACGAAAGTCTCGACTCCGGACACGAACGTAGCCATGCCCGGTTCTAACCCGTCTCGCCCGCTGCGAGCGACCCCGCTGTTCAGCCACAGCGGCGCTATTGCGCGACAGCGCCTATTGAGCGACAGCGCCTATTGCGCGACAGCGCCTATTCAGCGACAGCGCCGCTGTTCAGCGGCAGCGCAGCGTGATCAGCTGACTCGGCTCTGCCGGGGCCGTGTCGACGGCGGCCCCTCTGTCGGCGAGGGCACGCGCGACAACAGGCCGAGGTAGAGCTTGGCAAACTTGTTGTCGGGCTGGAGCTTCATGACCTCTCGCCATTCGCGAGCCGCCTCGTCGATGCGCCCCAAGGCGTAGTAGGTCATGCCTAGCTGTAGACGTGGCCCCGTCAAGCGGGGGTTCTCGCGCTTGACCCGTTCGTATTCGCGCGCCGCCCCCGCGAGATCTCCGGCCGCCCGGTAGGCCGCGGCAAGCGCGGTGCGAATGTCGAGAAATCCCGGGCAGAGCGCCAGCGCACGCTCGCGCTCCCGGATCGCTTCGGCAACGAGGCCAGCATCCTCGTAAGCAAGGGCGAGCTCCGCGTGTTTGTTGGCCAGCTTGCCTCTGACGAAGGCGTCGACGGGTGATCCCGCCCCCGAACGGCTGGCCTCGATCATTCGCCGATGCACCTCGCGGGCGTCGTCGTATCGCCCCTCTTCGTTGTACGAGACCGTCAAATTGACCGCGGCTTCCGTGTACCCCGGGTTCAGCTTGAGCGCGTCCTCGAACATCTTTTGTGCCCGCTTGGGAAAGCCGCGGACAGCGTAGATGACCCCCATCATGTGGTGGACATCGGCAAACTTGGGCCGCTCACGCAGCACCTGCACCAGACATCGCGCCGCCTTGTCGTAGTCGCCAGCCGCGTAGTGTTCGCGGCCGCGCTCGAGCAGGCGTCGCGATCGATCATCCATTCGCCTGGGGATTCCTCGGGCTTTCGCCGTACTTGTCTCGGATGAAATCGAGAAAGAGCTGCGCGCGCTTGGCCTCGAAGTTGGCGCCATGGTCTTTGACCACGCGCT
This sequence comes from Myxococcales bacterium, assembly GCA_031398585.1. Taxonomy (GTDB): domain Bacteria; phylum Myxococcota_A; class Polyangia; order Fen-1088; family Fen-1088; genus JANNNO01. The sequence goes on from JANNNO010000271.1 coordinate 4,315, forward strand.
GAAAAGTCTGTCGCGCCGTCAGAACATTGCCAAGCTCGAGGTGAGTCTGCCCAAGCACCAAAAGCAGCTCGGCTTCACGCCCCGACTCCGGGTAGCGCTGCAACGCCGCCTCGATGCGCAGGATGGCCGCCTTGGGATGCCCGCCGTCGAGGTAGAAACGCGCGACGTAGACCTCGTGCTCGATGAGCCTTCCCATGACCTCGCGGTGAAGCTTCTTGACCGCCGGGAGGTACTTGGAGTCCGGATATTTGTCGATGAAGTCGGCCAGCTCGCGGTTGGCATCCCGCACCGCGGTCTGGTCCTTTTCGTAGGCCGGTGGGACCAAAGCCCAGTCGCTCGGCATCTCCTGCACGTAGCACTCGCAGATTTTGTGAGCGACGTATCCGTCCTCGACGTTCTCTTGCGTGGGATGCAGCCGCGCGAACGTCTTGTATGAATCGATCGCCTCTTGATAGCTGCCGCGCTTGAACTGCGTGTCGGCCAGAGCCAGCTCTGCCAGCGCCGAAAACTTCGAGAAGGGAAACTTCTGTTTGACGAAGGTGAAGTACCGAACGGCGTCGGGATAATTCTCCTCGTTGAGCGCCTCGAGGCCCCTTTCGTAGTTCTGCTTGGCGGTGAGCGAGTAGTTCACGCCGCGCCTGTCGTCGCTGGTCGCGCAGCCGACCGCACCGACAGCGAGCGTGACGGGCAACGCCATCCGCAAGCCGATCACCAGGGTCCGCACGAGCGAACCCCCGACACGACCAACCGACCGAAGCCGCGCGGGCCCCGCTGTTCGTCGCAAGCTTGCGCCTCGATTTAACTGAGAAAGCACGAGTCGGGTATCCTAGCGTCGGCATGTTGGCACGTCCACGGGCATCCACGGGTCAGCGACACACGGCGCCGCTCGCCGATGGCTCCTCCCTATCGCCGGCGCGCGACGGAATCTCGATGTGCCGAGCACCCAGGTGGCCCGCAACAGCGCCAGTCACTTCCGAGCCGCCGCAAGACCTTCCGCTCGAGGGAAACATGGGACAAACCGCACCCCCACCACGCGCCGTCGCTACCGGCACCACCACTTTGGTCCGGCCGACGTGGCCCCAGATGACCTCCTCCCGGCCGACCTCCTCCCAGGCGACCTCGCCCCAGCCGACTTGGCGTTCCGTGCTCGCCTTCGCCGCCGTTTTGACCGCTGGCCTCGCCGGCTGCGCCTCGACCAGCCCGTCGCAAAACGCCTCGCCACCGGAGGCGAGCTCACCCGCAGCCGGCGCACCGTCGGCTACCTTGCCACCGCCCCTGCTGCGCGGCGCCCGCTGCGAGGGCCGCACGAGCTGCGCCTGCCGAAAACCTGGCGACGACCTCGAGACCGTGCCACCGGCGCCCGACATGAAGCGGCTCGAGATCCGGATGTCGTTTCATGGTGGCAACGGGTCGCTCAGCTCACCGGCGATCGGGCAGCTGCCCGCCACGGACGTCGCCGAGACCTGCTACTACGTCGACGTTCCTGCCGGCAGTACCAGTGCCGTCCGATTCGACGGTCGGGCTTCCAACGAGCGAACCGGTTTTTCTCCCCGGTTGAGCGTCTCGGAATACGGTCCGGCGGGACCGTTCTGGTACGAGGTGCTCACGGTCGAATGCGTCGGCGTCGGCGGCAAGTGTGATCGTGCGGGCACCGACGCCTGGGTGGCGACGTTGCGCAACCGCAAGCGGGGTCGCATCGATCCGTGCGGCTCGCTCGTGGTGACCAATCTCAAGTGGGACACCTCGGGCGGGCTTGCCCATCGCGATGACGGCTTTTACCGGGATTTCCAGGTGGCCTTCGACCTCGATGCCAAAAAGTTCTCGCCCAAGTTCGCGCCCCATTCCACGGAGTGCGTTCCGAAGTGAGCAGCCTGACTCACGGAAATCACGCAGCGTCCCCTCGTCCGCCCATTTCTGATAGATCGAAGCTTTGCGCGAGGGGCTCCGCTCAAGGGCTCCAGGTGTTTTCTCCCGCGGGGTGGATGGTCAGATCCGACGCCCCGTTGCGACCTTCCACGAAACGGGCTCGGGCGACATGAAAGTTCACCTCATCGGAATCGCAGGCACCGGCATGGGCTCCCTCGCGGGCCTCGTGCGCGCCGCGGGCCACGACGTTCGCGGTTCTGACCAGCATGTCTATCCCCCGATGTCGACGCAGCTGGCGGACATGCAGGTCCAGGTCTTCGAAGGCTTCCGCGCCGAGAACCTCGATTGGGGCCCGGATCGCGTCGTGGTCGGCAACGTCTGCCGACGCGATCACGTCGAGGTGCTGGCCGCGCAGGCGCGTCACATCCCGCTCACGTCCTTCCCGGCGCTGCTGTCGGAGCTCTTCCTCGAGCAACGGCGCTCGGTCGTCATCTCCGGAACCCACGGCAAGACGACGACGTCGTCGTTGATGGCCCATGTACTGCAAGAAGCCGGTCGCGATCCTTCGTTCTTGATCGGCGGCGTGCCCGACAACTTCCGGCAGTCCTGGCGGCTCGGCCAAGGCGAGGAATTCGTCGTCGAAGGCGACGAGTACGACACCGCGTTCTTCGACAAGAAGTCCAAATTCCTTCACTACCGCCCCCAGGTCGTCGTGCTCACGTCGGTGGAATTCGACCACGCCGACATCTTCCGCGACGAGGCAGCGGTGAAGGACGCCTTCCGCGAGTTCGTTGAGCTCATCCCGCCCGGCGGCGATCTCATCGTCTGCTCGGCCTCGCCGGGCGCGCTCGAAGTGGCCAAGGCTGCGCGCTGCCGGGTCACCACGTATGCGCGTCCTGGCCACGATGCCGAGTGGACGTTCGAGGTCAGCGGCCGAACTGCGGGAGGCCGCAGCCGACTCCGGATCGCCCAGGCCGGAACCGTGATTGGCACCCTCGAGACTGGCTTGCCCGGCGCCTACAACCTCGAGAATCTCGTCGGCGTCATCGCCGCGGCCACGCGTCTCGGCGTCCCGTTCGCCGCGATCGCGCGCGCCACTCAGCGCTTCCTCGGCGTGAAACGGCGACAGGAGTTCCGGGGCATCGCCGCGGGCGTGACGGTCGTCGACGACTTCGCCCACCACCCGACGGC
>JANNNO010000301.1:0-15966 GCA_031398585.1 Myxococcales bacterium
GCGGAACGCTGGGAATCCGTGGTCGAGAGCGCGTTTCGCCTGATCGAGGTCGAGGCGGGCGCTGCGCAGGTGGAAGCCGCCGAGCTTCTGGCGCTCGCGTGCGAAAAGCTCGGGCAGGTCGCCCCCGCGATTGCCGGGCTCGAGACCGCGTTGCGCGCGCAGCCCGAGCATCCCTGGATCTTCGAGAAACTCATGGCGCTCTACGAGGCCGCGGGCGAGCGACGCAAGCAAGCGGGCCTTTTGCTTTGGGCGGCGGAGCGCCATCCCGACGCCAACACGCGCTACACGTCGCTGCGGCGAGCGGGCGAGATATTCCTCAAGGAGCGTGATCTCGACAGCGCTGCCGCCGCCTTCCAGCAGGCGATGGAGCTGCGCCCGGGCGATCGCGATCTGTCTCTGCTGGTTGCCGACGTCTGCATCGCCGGCGGCAAGCTCGGCGAAGCCGAAGCGATCTTGGAAGAGCACATGCGGCGGGCAGCCAAGGATCTGTCCAGCGCCGAGCTGTCAGCGCTGCAACACCGCATGGCCCAGCTGGCCGAGGCGCGGGGCGATCAGGTCGGACGATTGGATTGGTTGCGGCGGGCGTTCGACACCAACCGCAAGAACGGTGTGGTGGCGGTCGAGCTGGCGGATCTCTCCGAGGCGGCCGGGGACTTCGACCTGGCGGTCAAGGCGTTGCGGGCGGTTACGCTCTTGCCGCCGGTCACTTCACGGCTTACGCCCGCGATGGCTTTCTTGCGCCAGGCACGCATCGCCTACCGCACGAGCGATCGGCCCCGCGCGGTGATCTTCGCCAAGCGTGCTCTGCAGGAGGACCCGCGGCTGGGTGACGCCGTCGAATTCCTGCGCGAGATCGGCGAACGAAAAGCGTGAAACGCGCCCCCAACGACTGTCGGGTTATCGAGTCGGCGGTTTTTCGCGAAAGAGCCCCGAAGCGGCTCGGGGCCCAGGGGTGATTACGAAACAATCGCGAGGTCAGTTGCGCCCTCCAGGCTAGTTCTGCCGTCAATTCGAAGGTCCCCACGGACCCACATCGGCGGAGGAGGCGTTATCGTACCGGCATGTCGGGGACGGAATTCGCGAAGGAAGGCGTGCTCGGAGGGGTGGCCAAGCTCCTGGGGCTGCCGGATGCGGCGGCCCTGGCGGATGTGAAACCGAGCGGCCTTTACCGCCTCACCCAGCGCGAGCTGCTCGACGTGGCAAAGACGCTGGGACTCTCGAAGGTCTCGCGGCTGAAGAAAGAAGCGCTCCTGGCGCGGGTCTGGGAGCGGCTGGCCGAAGCCACGGGTGATTCCGCGCAGAAGGCCTCTGGCAACGGCGTCGCGATGGAGCCTTCGACCGCTGCCCGCGTCGCAAATCCGATCACTGACGACGTGCCTGCGGCCGCGCGCATCACGAAGTCGCCCGACACGCAGCCGACCAACGGCCATCGCGACGGCGCCCCGCAGACGGTACCGGCGCCCGCCCAGCCCAGCCCGCAGGACACCCGCGAATCCCGCCCCGGAGCGGCGCACAAGTTCGACGTCGGTGAGGGAGCCGAAGTGGATCTGTCGGTCCTGCGTGCCGAGTCCGAAGCCAAGATCCCGTGGGGGTACGGCCGCGATCTCATCACGGCGATGCCGGTCGACCCGGAACGCCTCTATGCCTACTGGGAAGTGACCGACGATGCCATCGCCCGCGCGCGCGGCGGCCTCGGCCCAGGTGGCGATACCGCCTACCTCTGTCTTCGCCTGCACGACGTCACGGGGCGCATCTTCGACGGCACCAACGCGCACGCGTACTTCGACCTCGGGATCGATCGTTCGCTTCGACAATATTTCTTTCACGTCGGCAAGCCGACCTCCGAGGCCATCGTCGAGATCGGCATGAAGTCTCACGAGGGCTACTTCGTGCGCATGGCCCGCTCCGGCCGCGTCACTTTCCCGCGTCGTGGACCGGCGTACGGCGGCGAGCCCGAATGGATGACGGTGCGGGTGGGCAGCGGCGAGGTCGAGGGCCGCCACAGCGGGTCGTCCCGCGGATCTTCCCTGGCCGGGCCGGGCACGGAGCGAGGCGAGGGGGCGGAAGCGGCCGGCGTCTTTCCGCAGGGCGCCGGGGTTCATGAAAGGTTGCCGGATCTCCGCCGGCTGCTCTGGGGGCGCGTCGACAACGAAGCTTACCCAAGCCACCTCGTGAGGTGGGAGGAGATCGCGGAGACCGAGATCGACGCCGAGGTCATGCGCACCTGGAGCTGGCAAGGCGACGTTGAACGACAGACATGGTCGGCAGGACCCTTCTCGTTTCCCGTCGAGATGCCGAGCCCGGTCCAAGAGAGCCACTCGGGGCCCACGCGGATTTTTCGTTCGGGCAGCCGCACGCATGTGGTGTGGGGGCCCTGGCAGGTCGTCATCAAGGGCATCGGCGCACACGCCGAGCGCGAGGTGCTCGGGCAGTGGGAGATCTACCGCACCTGGAGCGGCACGAGCTGGCAGCTGCTGCCGCGTACGCCAGGGGAGGCGCGACCAGGCGCTGGTTCGGAAGCGCGCCTCGGCGCCAGCGAGCTGCGCCTGGGAGGTGCTTCTGAGCGGTATCGCCTGGGCGCCAGCGAGTTGCGCCTGGGGGGCGCTTCGGAGCGGTCCTTCATCGGTTCGAGCGAATATCAGTACGCCGGCTCTTCGGAGCGCCGCTTCTCCGGTTCCAGCGAGATCCGTTTGGGCGGAGCCAGCGAAGCCCGTCTGGGCGGCGGCAGTGAAGACCGCCTCGGCGGCGGCAGTGAAGGCCGCCTGGGTGGCAGCAGCGAAGCCCGCCTGCGTGGCGACGACACCCATCCCGCCAGCGAGGCGCCGATTCAGCCGGTCGTGACCCCACCCGGTGGCTGGCCCTTGCCGCCCACCCGCCCATAGGAGCCCTCATGGCCACCGGTTACTTCTCGCTGGTTCTCCACGCCCACTTACCCTTCGTCCGTCACCCCGAGGATCCGACGGTGATGGAAGAGCGGTGGCTGCAAGAGGCCATCGTCGGCACCTACCTGCCGCTGCTGCAGATCTTCGAAGGCCTCGCCAGCGATGGCATTCCCTTCCGCTGTACGGTCTCGCTCTCGGCACCGCTCATCACGATGCTGACCGACGATCTGCTGAAGCTCCGTTTTGCCCAGCACCTCGACGAACTGATCGAGCTTGGCGAAAAGGAGATCGACCGCACGAAGTACGAGCCGCACTACCAGCGGCTGGCGATGATGTACCGGGATCGCTTTGCGAGCCTGCGCCACACCTGGCGTTGCCACGAAGGGGATCTGGTCCGCGCGTTCCGCAAACTGCAAGAGGCGGGGTACCTGGAGGTCATCACCTCGACCGCTACGCATCCGTTCTTTCCCCTCATGGATCGCAACTGGGCGGCGATGCGCGCACAGGTTCAGACCGCGGCCAATCTCTACGAAAAGCACTTCGGCACGCGGTCGCTCGGCATGTGGCTCGGCGAGTGTGGCTACGTGCCGGGCGTGGACGAGCTACTGCGCGAGGCGGCCGTGCGCTACTTCTTCGTCGACTCGCACGCAGTCCTCTTCGCCGACCGTCGCCCGGTCTTTGGCGTCTACGCGCCCCTCTACTGCCCAACCGGCGTCGCTGCTTTCGGACGCGATACCGAATCGTCCGAACAGGTCTGGAGCGCCAAGAGCGGCTACCCCGGGGATCCGCACTACCGGGATTTCTACCGCGACATCGGTTTCGATCTGCCGCTCGACTACATCGGCCCGCACGTCCACCCGGAAGGGCACCGGATGTACACCGGCTTCAAGTACCAGGCGATCACGCACGACAAGCTGCACGACAAATGGGTCTACGATCCAGCCGTCGCGCGTGGCAAAGCGGGTCTACACGCTTCCCACTTTCGCGGCAGCATGGGTAAGCAGGCCGAACGTCTGCGCGCCGGGATGGACCGCCCTCCGATGATCATCAGTCCTTACGACGCCGAGCTCTTCGGCCACTGGTGGTACGAGGGTCCGATGTTCCTGGGAGACCTCTTTCGCCAGCTGCACTTCGATCAAGACACGCTCGAAGCGTTCACGCCGGGGCAGTACCTCGAACGACATCCGAGCAACCAGCGGGCGACGCCGGCGGCTTCGTCGTGGGGGCTCAAGGGATACAACGAGCAGTGGCTCAACGAGACCAACGCCTGGACCTATCGACACGTGCACGCCGCGGGAGAGCGCATGAGCGATCTCGCGCGGCGCAACGCTGGCGCCCAGGACGACACGACCGTGCGGGCATTGAAGCAGGCGGCGCGCGAGTTGCTGCTGGCGCAGTCGTCGGACTGGACCTTCATTATGTCGACCGGCACCACGGTCCCTTACGCCACTCGCCGCTTCAATGAGCACATCATCCGCTTCAACCGCCTTGCGGACGAGCTCGGCACGGGGCGCGTGGATCTGGAACATCTGCAGGCGCTCGAGGCGAAGGACAACATCTTCCCCGACGTCGACTACCGCCTCTTCGCGACCTGACCCGTGCCACGCTCAGCAGGTTCGTGAGGCTGGCGGGGCTGTGTTAAACGGGTAGGCCCACGCCTATGGCACCCCTCAAGGTTCTCTTCGTCTCTTCTGAAGTCACGCCGTTTCGCAAGACGGGAGGGCTTGCCGACGTGGCCGGTGCGTTGCCCAAGGCACTCGCGCGCCGGGGAATCGACATCCGGGTGGTCACGCCTCTGTATCAAGGCACCCGCTGGGACGATCTCGAGCGGCTCGACGGCGTGCTCGACGTGCCGACGCACCTCGGGCGCACGCGCAGCGCGGTTCGCATGGGTCGGCTGCCCGGCAGTGCCGTACCGATCTACTTTCTCGAACACAACCAGCACTTCGATCGGCCGTACGTCTACGGACCGCCCGGGCAGGCCTATCCCGACAACCTCGAACGTTTCGTCTTCCTGTCTCGCGCCGCTCTCGAGCTGACCAAGGCGATCGGCTGGACCCCGGACGTGCTGCACGCCAACGACTGGCAGACCGCGCTTGGTCCGGTCTATCTCAACACGGTCGAGTGGGGGCAGCCGCTGCACAGTACCGCCAGCGTTTTTTCGATTCACAACCTCGCCTATCAGGGCAACGAGGGCGGCGGATCGCACGCCATCACGGGGCTTGGCGCCGAACACTTCAACCCGAACGAGTTCGAACATTTCGGCGACTTCAATCCGCTCAAGGGCGCGCTCGTGCACAGCACGATGCTCTCGACGGTGAGCCCGACCTATGCGCGCGAGATCCAGACCGGCGCCTTTGGCTGCGGGCTCGACGGCGTTCTGTCGGGGCGGAGCCACGATCTGCGCGGGATCCTCAATGGCATCGACACCGACGATTGGGATCCGACCCGCGACCCCTATCTGCCGGCGAGCTTTCACGCCGACGATCTGAGCGGCAAGGCCAAGAACAAAGCGGCCCTTCAGAAGGAGGTCGGCCTTCCGGTACGCGCCGACGTTCCGCTTTACGGCATCATCAGCCGCCTTGTCTCGCAAAAGGGCCTAGATGTATTGGCTCATGCGCTCGAACGGCTGCTGTCGTGGGACATCCAGATCTGCGTGCTTGGCACCGGCGATCCGGAGGCCGAGAGCTTCTTCCGCGCGACGTCGGAGCGGCGGGGCGACAAGCTGCGAGCCAACATCGGCTTCGACAACGGCCTGTCGCATCGGATCGAAGCGGGCATCGATTTTTTCCTGATGCCGTCGCGCTTCGAACCCTGTGGCCTCAATCAGATGTACAGCCTGCGCTATGGAGCACTGCCCATCGTGCGCGCCACGGGCGGCCTCGTCGACACGGTCTCGAACTACGACGAGACCACCGGCGGGGGCACCGGCTTCGTCTTCGGCGATCTCACGGTCGCTGCGATCGAGGCCACCGTCGGCTGGTCGCTATCGACCTTTCACGATCGCCCCCAGCACATCACGGAGATGCGGCGGCGGGCGATGGCGCAGGACTTCTCCTGGGGCAGAGCCGCCGCGGAGTACGAGCGGCTCTATCTCGACGCCTTTGCCAAACGCCGCGGGCATGCGTTTGGCTGATCGCCAGAGTGGCGTGTGACCGGATCACTTGTACCAGCAGTGCGCGCCTTCGTTCCAGACGATGCGCGTGCCGCCGTTGGCGATGGTCCCGGTGGCGCCGATGCCTGGTACCGAGACGGTGTTGGGGGAGGTGTAGTGGCCGGCGAACGTGGCCGGTCCGGTCGTGCCTGGAGCCCAGGTGACGTGCACGGTGAAGTTGCGTCCGCCGGCCTGTGAGAACGTGTTCGAGTTGCCGTTCGGGGTCTGGCACGCGACGTAGTGGCGCCAGACGCCACCGGCCAGTGGGACCGCGCAGGTGTTGGATTCGGGAAAGCAGGCCCAGCCACCGCAGTTCGCGCAGCACTCGGTTTTCGGTTTGCACGTGTTTCCACACTGCCGTTGCGTCGCCGGGTCGCACAGAGGCTCGGTGCAAGCGAAGCTGGTGCTGCAGCGTTTGCCGTTGCCGCAGACGTCACCCGCGCGGCAGCACTCGAAGCAGCCGCCGTTGCAAGCCTTCTTGGTTTGGTCCGAGCAGCGGTAGCCGCATGAGCCAGCCTCGCAGCTGGGCGTTCCACCGGCGGGGGCACCGGTGCAACGCAGGCCTTGGCTGCCGCAGCAAGTGACGTCGGTGGGAGCGCGGCAACTGGCCGGGTTCCAGGTGCCTTTGCCTCCCGCCACGCAGCGCTGAGGGCCGGCGCAAGCGGGGCTGCAGGCGCGGTCGGGGACGTTGTCGTCGACGGCACCGTTGCAGTCGTTGTCCTTGCCGTCGCAGATCTCGGGTTGGGGGGCGCAGTCGATGCAGCTGAGCGATCCGCCGTCGCAGGTCACGCCGCAGGTGCGATCGTCGTAGCCACTGCCGCGCGCGTTGCACGTGCGCAGGAGCTTGCCCTGACAGGTCTTGCTGCCGGGGCGGCAGGTCTGACAGGCGCCGTTGCTGCACCCGTTCGGACACGAGTCACCGCCGGCCCAGCCCCCCTCGGCGTTGCACGACTGCACGCTGCTGCCGTCGGGGCTGCAGCGCTTGGCCGCTCCGGGCCGGCATTCGCCCGCACATTCGCCGGCACCTCGGCAGACGAACGGGCAGCGGGTGCCGGGCTCCCAGGTGCCCATGGCACTGCAGGACTCGGCGACGCCGCCGGCGCCACAGCGTTTGCTGCCCGGCATGCACGAGCCACCGCAACTTCCGCTCGAACAGAGATTGAGGCAGGGGGCTGCCGCGATCCACTTGCCGTTGTCGTCGCAGGTCTCGGGGATGAGGCCGCCGTCGCCCCCGCATCGTTTCGCCCCTGGTTTGCAATCACCGGTGCAGGTGCCGAGGCCACTGCAGACGTTGGGACACGGCTCCGGCGCCGGGGTCCACTCGCCCCGATCGTTGCAAGTCTCAGGCGTCTGTTCGGTGCCGCAGCGTCGTTCGTTGGGTTTGCACGCGCCCGCGCAGGCGCCGTCGGAACAGGTCGCCGAACAGACCTCCTTGAGCGTCCAGACACCCGCGGGAGTGCAGATCTCGACGGCGGGGCCGAGCGGCGAGCAACGAAGCTGCCCCGCGGTGCACTCGCCGGCGGGAGGCGTGCCGACCTCCATCCCACCCGCAGGACTGCCGCCGCTGCCGCCCGAACCGGTTGGCAAGGCGCTCACGCCACCGCTGCCGCCCGAGGACAGCATCGCGCCCCCGCCGTTGCCACCGGGACTGCCGCCGCCGCCGACGGGCTGACGTTCCGGCTGCGGCGAAGGCAGGGTCCCACGCGGGACGCCGCAGCCGATGCTCATCACCAGGAGGACGGCGCCGGTCAGGATCGGGAACCAGCGGGTCTGCGCCGTTGCGGGCTTCATGGTCGGCAGACTATCCGCTCCCCGCTGCCCGAGCGAGCGGCGTTAGCTCAGAGCGATAGAGCAATGTGCCGCGCCCCACTTTCCGTCGCGGGAACAACGATCGGCAGTAGGTTTTCATGTGTCTATCCAAACCCCCTTACGCGGCCTAAGATGCGCCCCCGCGCCAGCGGACCTGCTCGGGCGTTGCGCCATCACCAAGGGTGTGGTGAGGAGGCATGAGCTTCGTTTAGGTTGCTTCGGTTGCATTGGCTTTTGCGGCTTGCCGCAAAGATGGACTGGCTGCGCGGGGACTCAAGGAGACTCGATGCGATACAAGGACAAGGTCACGATCGTCACGGGCGGGAGCAAGGGGATCGGGGCCGGCTGTGTGAAGGTGTTCGTGCAGGAAGGTTCGAAGGTCGTCTTCTGCTCGCGCAACGAGAAAGAGGGCAAGGCGTTCGAGACCGAGCTCAACGCCCATGGCCCCGGCTCGGCCCTTTTCATGCGTGCGGACGTTTCCAAGGTCGAGGACATCAAGAAGGTCATCGACTCCACCGCCGAAAAGTTCGGGCGTATCGACTGCCTCATCAACAACGCCGGCTGGCACCCGCCGCACAAGACCATCGACGAGTTCAGTGTCGAGGACTTCCGCTCGCTGCTCGACCTCAACCTGGTCAGCATCTTCGCCGCCTGCAAGTTCGCGCTGCCTCACCTGCGCAAGGTGAAGGGCAACATCATCAACATGTCGAGCCTCGTCGGGATCATGGGCCAGTCGGGCGCCACGACCTACGTCGCCACCAAGGGCGGCATCACCAGCTTTTCCAAGGCGCTGGCCGTCGACGAAGCCGCGCATGAAGTGCGGGTCAACTCGGTCTCGCCGGGGAACGTCTACACCCCGCTGTGGCAAGAAGCGATCGACGCTTCCGCCAACCCCAAGCAGACCCGCGCCGACGGCGACGCCGCCCAGCTGCTGGGTCGCATGGGGACGATCGAAGAGTCGGGCAAGCTCTGTCTCTTCCTGGCCGCCGAGGCCACCTTCACCACCGGCGTCGATCACATCCTGAGCGGTGGCGCCGAGCTCGCGTACGGGCGCAAGACCCGCCGCGGTTGAACCACGTATCGGAACTTTACGAGGAGAACCAACGATGCCCTCGATGACCGTATCGGCGAGCGAAGCGCCCCGCAGTGACAAGAAGATCGCGCTGAAAGACCTCTTCGTGACCGCCGACGGGCGCAATCACGTCGTGACCTTCATCCTGGTCAGTACGCTGTTTGCCCTCTGGGGGCAATGCAACGGCATGCTCGACATCCTCAACAAGCAGTTCCAGAACTCGCTCGGCATTTCGAAGTTCCAGTCGGGCTTCGTGCAGTCGGCGAACTTCATGGGCTACTTCGTCATGGCCTTGCCCGCGGGAGCGCTGGCGAAACGCTACGGCTACAAGGGCGGCATCATCGTCGGCCTCGCGCTGATTGCGCTGGGCTCCTTCTGGTTCTACCCGGCGACGCTGATCAACACCTTCGGCTCTTTCCTGGCAGGCCTCTTCGTCCTGGCCTGTGGTCTTGCCTGCCTTGAGACAGTCGCCAATCCCTACGCCACGGTCCTCGGGCCCGCGGACGGCGCGGCGGCCCGGATCAACATCGCTCAGTCGTTCAACGGCGTGGGACTCATCCTGGGGCCGGTCATCGGTGGCGCGGTCGTCTTCTCGGACACCTCCGAGGTCAACACCAGCAACGCGCGCCTTTACATCCCGTACCTCGGCATCGCCGTGGTCGTGACGATTCTCGCGATCGTGTTCGCCGTCGCCAAGGTGCCCGACGTACGCGGCGAGGCCGGTACCGAGGCCAAGGAAGGCTCGCTGGGGGCCCTCTGGCGTAAGCCCCACTTCTCGTACGCCGTGTTGGCGCAGTTCTTCTACGTGGCGGCGCAGATCGGCGTTTGGAGCTTCTTCATCAACTACGTCGTCTCGGAGACCCCGCCCATCAGCGCGGCGGTCGCGGGCGCGCTTCCCGGGGGGTGGACCGACCTCAAGAACGGCGTCTACGTCGTGACCGACACGGGAGGCAGCCGCCTTCTGACCGTGGCCTTCGTGCTCTTCCTCGTGGGCCGGGTGACCGGCAGCATGGCGCTGCGCAAACGCAAGGCGCACAGCACGCTGGCGGTCTACGCGATCATCAACACGGTGTTGATGCTGGTCGTGCTCTTGCCGCTCGGTTGGCTTTCCGTGGCCGCGATCTTCGCATGTAATTTTTTCATGTCCATCATGTTCCCGACCATCTTTTCGCTCGGGCTCCACGGCCTTGGCGAAGAGACCAAACGCGCTTCGTCCTACATCGTCATGTCGATCGTGGGCGGCGCCGTCATCCCACCGTTGCTTGGCTGGATTGCTGACGAGTTCGGCATGCGCATCGGCTTTGCCGTCCCTCTCGTCTGCTTTGCCGGCGTCTTCTTTTACGCCGCGTCCTGGGAGAAGCTCGAGGCACGCAGCCGCGCTCTGGCCTGATCGACCGGCAATCGCGCTCTCCGGGCCGCATCGTTCCGCTTCCTCCTGTGCCGGCAAGCCATGCAGAGAACCATCGTCGTCGGCGACGTGCATGGCTGCCGGCAGGAGCTCGAGGATGTCGTGGAGCGATGCGGGTACTCGCCCGGGGATCGCCTGGTCCTAGCGGGTGATCTCGTGGCCAAGGGGCCCGACTCGGCCGGTGTCGTGGCACTCGCGCGGCGCTGGGGTGCTCTCGGCGTGCTGGGCAATCACGATGCGCACGTACTCGCCCTACGCCGGATCGCCACGGGACAGAGCCCGCCCGATGGTCGACTGCCCAAGCCGGAACACCAGCTGGTTCTGGATCAGTTGACCGAGGAGGACTGGGCCTACCTCGAGGCGTTGCCGATCTACCTGCGCCTTGGACCCGAACGTTCGGGTGAGGCGGACACGATCGTGGTCCACGCGGGTTTCGTCCCTGGCGTGCCGATCGAAGAGCAGAAGCGGGAACACGCCATCACTTTGCGCAGCATTCGCGAAAACGGCGAGCCGACCAAGAAGCTGAAAGGCCAACCGTGGGCGTCACTTTGGCCGGGACCCGAACGCCTGGTCTTCGGCCACGACGCGATTCGCGGCTTGCAGCAGCACCCGTTCGCCACCGGCCTCGACACCGGCTGTGTTTACGGCGGCAAGCTGACCGCGCTGGTTTTGCCGGAGCGCAAGCTCGTATCGGTGGATGCGCGGCAGGCCTACGTCGCGCTGTAGACCGGCGAGCATGCTTGCGACGCTCGGCCCTCACTCGGTCGGGAGCTGGTCCTTGTCGACCGGCAGCGTGTTGGGTCGCTTGCCTTCACGCATCTCGGCCAGCGCTCGTTTGCGCACGCCTGCGTACCAAGGCAAAAAGACGTCCGGATCGGCGAAGCGCGGCTCCTGAAAAAACAGCCAGCGTTGTGTCCCGTCTTCTTCGGGCGGCAGATCGACCACCCAGGGGGCGATCGTGAGGAACTTCGTCACCGCCAGCGCTGCATCGGCGCGGGTCGCCGGCGCATCGATGCCGATGAGGCAGCTCATCGTCTTGCACTTCATGACCATGCCGGCCTCGGGGACCATGGCGTTGAGGTCCCGTCCCATGGCATTTCCAATTGATGCCTCGACGAGATCGGCCCAGCGACCGGCGCGTGGCTCCTTCTCGTAGACCTCGACCGCTGGGACGCCGGCTTCGAGAAGCTTCGTCGGGTCGTACACGGCAGGAGCGGTGTCGCCGGCGGTGACAGGAGCGGCGGCCGTCACGTCATCGGGCTCCTCGTCACGCGTGGCCTGAAAGATGCCGAGCGCGGTGAGGACCGCGAGGACGACGATGAGAGAATTCCGCTTGGTCTGCGGCGCGACGGGCATCGGGGGCAGATTCTACCTGCGCCCCCCGTTTGTTCCGATCAGGTTCGGCGTGTTTCGGGACGCGGACGCGCCGGCGAAGTGGGCCGTGACGGCTCGACCCCGCGAAGCTCCTCGACATGGATGATCGAGGCCCCGGGAAGCAGAGCGATCAAGCGGCGACGGGGGTCGCGGGCCGTGTCCGCGGTACGCCGCGACAAACCCATCGCGCGCAGCACCTGAGGCATTGGCAAAGTCAGCATCACGCTGTCATGTCAAAGCAAGCTCAATGCCGAAGCCCGAACCCGCGGCCGCACGGGTTCCGATGTCAGAGAGTGCGCATACGAACGCGACATTCCTGTCTGACCCGGTGGGCGTCTGACACGGATTTCGTAAGGGGGCGGCGCTGCCCAAGCGCGACAGCCCGGCCGCCAGCGCGCTCAGTCGAGGTGGAAGACCTCTTCCATGCTGGTCCACCAGTCGCCTGTCTTGCGGTCCGCGCGTGGCACCTGCATAGGCTCGGTGACACTCCACCATTCGCGCATGCGTGGCGCATTCGCCAGCCGCTGCATGGCCGACGCGAATGCGTCGTCAGGCCCGGGGTGCTCGAAGTACCCGAAGAGCTGCCCATCGTTGTAGAAAATCGAGTAGTTCGCGATGCCCGCCTCTTTGATCGCGTCTTCGATCTCGGGCCAGAGCTTCACGTGGATGCGTTTGTACTCTTCGAGGCACTCGCGTCGCAGACCGATGGTCACGCCCACACGTTTCATGACGTTTCTCCGGGAGTCGCTCGCCGCGCAGGTCAGGTGACCAGCACGCCGCCGTCGATGGGATAACACTGTCCAGTGATGAACGAGGCTTCGGTGGAGGCGAGGAAGAGGGCCAGCGAAGCCACCTCGTCGGGGCGTCCCATGCGACCGATCGGCTGGTAAGCCGACAGCTCGGCAAGCTTCTCGGCCTCCTTGCCGGGGTAGTTCTTCTTCACGAAGCCGTCGACGAAGGGCGTGTGGATGCGGGCAGGGGCGATGCAGTTGCAGCGGATGCCCTTCTTCACGTAATCGATGGCGATCGAATACGTCATGGTCAGGATCGCGCCCTTGGTCACCGAATAGATGAACCGATCCGGCACGCCGATCAGCGACGCGATCGACGCCATGTTGATGATCACGCCGCCGCCACGCGGGACCATACGTTCGACGGCCGCCTTGGCCACCAGGTAGGCGCCCTTGACGTTCACGCCCATCACGCGGTCGAAGTCGGCCTCGTTGGTGGTCTCGATCGTCCCCACGTGCGCGATGCCCGCGTTGTTGACCAAAATGTCGAGCCGCCCCGTGCCGGCGAGCACGGTCTCCATCGTGGCCGCGACCTCGGCGGCGTTGGTGACGTCGGCCTTGTGGGCGCTGGCGCTGCCGCCCGCGGTGGCGATGCGCTTCGAGGTTTCGGCTGCCGCCTCTTCGGAGACATCGACCACGGCGACCTTGGCGCCTTGCTTGGCGAAGAGCTCCGCGATCGCCTGCCCGATGCCGGAGCCGCCGCCCGTCACCACCGCCGTCTTGCCATCCAGTCGAAACATCAGAGCCTCCGCCGTGTCTTGCCGTCTGGTCAGGTGTGGACCGATTCGCCCAGCGCCGCCGCTGTCGCTTCCATCATCGCTTCCGACAACGTCGGGTGCGGGTGGATGGCGGCGAGCACGTCGTGCGCGGTCGCTTCGGAAGTCATCGCGAGCGACATCTCGGCGATGAGATCGGTGACGCCGGCGCCGATGGCGTGCACGCCGACGATCTCGCCGCGGGCCTTGTTGGTGATGACCTTGATGTAGCCGTCGGTGTGGCCGGCGCCGACCGCCTTGCCTGAAGCGATGAACGGGAACTTGCCGACGCTCACGTCGATGCCGGCGGCGCGCGCCTGGGCCTCGGTCTTACCGATGGAGGCCACTTCGGGCTGACAGTAGGTGCAGCCGGGGATGGCGTCGTAGTTGACGCTCTTGGGGTGGTGCCCGGCGATGCGTTCCACGCAGGCGAGGCCTTCGGCGCTGGCTACGTGAGCCAGCAGGGGCGGACCGGCGCAGTCGCCGATGGCGTAGATGCCCGGGCTGGTGGTCTGGTAGTTGTCGTCGACCTTGATGAAGCCGCGATCGAGCGCCACGCCCATGCCCTCGAGGCCGAAACCCTCGATGTTGGCCTGAACCCCGACCGCGAGCAGCACGCGTTCCGAGGTCAGCGTCGTGGTCTTGCCATCCGCAGTCGTGATCGCGGTGGTGACCTGGTCGCCTTGCACCTTCAGCGACGAGACCTTGGCGCCGGTGTGCACCGCGATCTTCTTCTTCTTGAGGGCCCGGGCGAGAGTCTCCGAGATCTCCTCGTCCTCGACCGGAACGATCCGCGGCGCCATCTCGACGATGGTCACCTCGGCACCGAACGCGTTCCAGAAGTCGGCGAACTCGACGCCGATGGCGCCCGCGCCGATGACGACCACGGACTTGGGCGCCTCTTTGAGGACCATGGCGTCGCGGTAGGTAATGATGCGATCGCCGTCCGCCTCGAGCCCCGGGAACGTCCGCGCGCGCGCGCCGGTGGCGACGATGACGTTCTTGGCCTCGAGCGTCTCTTTGCCGTTGGCGGTGGTGACGTCGATCTTGCCGCGGCCCTTGAACGAGGCCGTTCCGGTGATGTGGTCGACCTTGTACTTGCGGAAGAGCGACTCGATGCCCTTGGCCATCTTGTCGGCGGTGCCGCGGCTGCGCGCGACGACCTTGGTCCAGTCGAAGCCGATCGTGCCGTTGATGGTCACGCCGTAATCAGCGGCGTGCTGCACGAGCCGCATGGCCTCGGCCGACTTCAAGAACGCCTTGGTCGGGATGCAGCCCCAGTTGAGGCAGATGCCGCCTGCGCGTTCGCGCTCGATGCAGGCGGTCTTGAGGCCGAGTTGCGCGCCGCGGATGGCCGCGACGTAGCCGCCCGGCCCCGCGCCGATGACGACGAGGTCGTATTTCGAAGGCATGGGTGAGGCCTAGAAGGCGAGGGTGATCGGCCGCTCGAGGATCTGGACGATCGCCTGCAGCAACTTCGCGCCCATGGCGCCGTCGATCACGCGGTGGTCACAGGAGAGCGTGAGGGTCATGCGCTGCCCGACGACGACCTGATCGTTCTTCACCACCGGCTCCTTGCGGACGGTGCCGACGGCGAGGATCGCGGCTTCCGGCGGGTTGATGATCGCCGAGAAGGACTTGATGCCCATCATCCCGAGGTTCGAGATGCTGAACGTCCCGCCGGTCATGTCTTCGACCTTGAGCTTGCGATCGCGGGCGCGTTTGGCGAGGTCCTGCGCTTCGGAGGCGATCTGCCCCAGCGTCTTGGCGTCGGCGCTGCGGATGACCGGCGTTACCAGACCGTCGTCGATCGCGACCGCCATCGAGATGTCGACGCGGCCGTAGCGGACGATGCCATCCTCGGTGAAGCTGGCGTTGCACTCGGGCACGCGGCGAAGGGCGAGGGCCGCCGCCTTGATGACGAGATCGTTGACCGACAGCTTGGCGCCGTGGACTTCCTTGACCTGTTCGCGGAACGCCATCGCGGCTTCCATGTCGGCGTCGGCCGACAGATAGAAGTGCGGGATGGTGCTCTTGGACTCGACCAGTCGCCGCGCGATGGTCTTGCGCATGAGCGAGTTCGGGATCAGCTGATCCTCGGCCGCCGGTGCGAAGCTGGACGGGCGCAGCTCCGTGCGGCGCTCGGGCACCAGCGGATGCGGCAAGCTGGCATCCGCGCGCGGCACATCCGCCGAGGCCGAGGCCGAGGGAGCGGCCTGCGCAGGCTGACTCGGCTGACCACCACGATCGGCGGCGGCCTGAACGTCGCGCTCGACGATGCGGCCACCCGGGCCAGAGCCCGAGAGGGTGCGCAGATCGACACCGAGATCGGTGGCGAGGCGACGGGCGAGCGGCGAGGCCAGGATCTTTGCACCGGCGCCGGCGCCGTTGCTGGCGCTCGGCTTGGCAGCCGGTGCGGGCTTGGCGGCGGGAGCGGGGGCTGCCTTGGCGGCGGGAGCGGGAGCGGGTGCGGCGGGCTTGGCGGCAGACGCAGGTGCGGGCGCGGGCGCTGCTTTGGCGGCCGGCGCAGGCGCGGCCTTCGCGGCAGGCGCTGCCTTGGCGGCCGAGCCACCCTTCTTGCTTTCGGCGTCCTTGAGCGCGGCCGAGATGTCCTCGCCGGCCTTGCCGATGATCGCGATCGGCGCACCCACCGGCACGGTCGACCCGTCGCCGACCAGCAGCTTCAAGATGACGCCCTCGTCGAAGGACTCGAAGTCCATC
>JANNNO010000339.1:0-7012 GCA_031398585.1 Myxococcales bacterium
CGTTGCTCGCCGTCGTGCTCGTGCGGATCTTGCCAGCGGTTCCCTGCGTGGCATCGCCAAGGGCCAAGGAGGCGCCGCGCGCTGCCGGTTCGTCAGACTTCCTAGTGAGGGTGCGAACGCTGTTGCGCCGGCCAGGGTGGCTGCCTGTCTCTGCGCTCGCTGCCGTGGCGACGATCGTGCTCTTGACCCAAGGAGGTCGCGGGATAGTGGGTACACGCCCGCAAGTCGACACCGGAGGCCTGCAGCGCAACGCCGTGATCACTTTCGTCGCCAGCGCCAGCCGGCGGTTGCGCGCTCGCGTGACGACCGAGGAGGAACATCTGATCGCACGCTTCGAACGTTCCTGCGCCCCCCTCGCCGCGGCGCCATCGCCGGTCGTGCCCCTCGCCGGCGCTGCGCGGGGGCGCAACGTCGTCTGGGTGATCTTGGAATCGACCGGCGCGCGGCACCTCACAGCCAGCAAGGAACAGGCGACGGTCACACCCAACCTCAGCGCGCTGGCGGCGACAGCAGCGGTGGTGGACCGGGCTTACGCGGTCTATCCCGAAAGCATCAAGGGCCTCGACGCGGTTCTGTGCGCGCGACCGTGGCGAGGGGAGGGCATCGTGCGCGCGCCCTGTGAATCGATCGCGAGCACGCTGGGTGGCGCCGCTCACCGCACGGGGCTCTTCCATTCGGGACGCTTCGATTACCTCGGCATGGCCGATGTGGTTCGTGGTCGCGGCTTCGATGCGCTCGAGGATGCTTCGACCATTGCCAGCCGCCACGCTTCGAGTTTCGGCGTCGACGAACGATCCACGGTCGCGGCCTTGCTCCGCTTCGTCGACGCCGAGCCGCAGCGCCCATTCTTCGCGGTCTACATGCCGATCGCGGGCCACCACCCCTACCAGGCCCCGGGCGACGCCCCCCGCCCGTTCCGCGAACGTTCCGCTGCCGACGAGCACCGCAACGACATGCACGTCGCCGACGAAGCGTTCGGCCGCTTGCGACAGGGGCTCATCGATCGCGGCCTCGACGAGAACACCCTCTACGTGATCTTCGGCGATCACGGTGAAGCCTTCGGCGAGCACCCGGGCAACATCGCCCACGCGCTGGCGCTCTACGAAGAGAACGTGCGTGTCCCTCTCTTCTTCGCGGCGCCCGGCCTCGACTGGCGCGCGCATCGAATCGATCTGGCCAGCGTGATCGACATCGCCCCGACGACCCTGTCGCTCGTCGGACTGCCGCCGCCAACAGCCGCCCGCCCGGACCTCCGCGGCCAGTCGTTGCTCGCACCAAGTCCGCGAGCCATCACCTTAGTCACCGAACAGTCGACGCGCCACGCGGGCGTCGTCGATGGTCCCAGGAAACACATCCTCGACCCCGACGCCCGCCGCGCGCAGCTGTACCACCTGCCCACCGACCCCCACGAACGCCACGACCGCGCCCGCAACCCCAGCGACCAGGAGCGCGCGGTCCTCGAACACCACATCCCCTGCCTCTCTCCTAGCTAGACGAAACGAATCCAATCTAGCCCGCCGTTGCAGCGGCCGGACGACTCGGTCGTCGCGCTCCCTCGTGCGTCCGTCGCTCAACGGCTGTATCGTTAGGCAGCCGCGAGTGAACATGTGAGGGTGCCGGGCGCAGAACTCGCTGTTGTCGATCCTGCCAAGGTCAGGGACTACCTCCTTTCGCCCGAACACCCGGTGGGCAGATTCAAGGCGGCGTTCTTCGGAACCCTGGGTTACTCAAGGGATGACTGGCAGCTCCTGGTCGCGAACCTGCGGGCGATCGTTGCGTCAGAAGCCGCGACACCCGGTGGCGAGAGCGCCTTCGGCTCCAAGTTCGAGGTGCGTGGTACGATTGTGGGACCGACCGGACGGGAGGCGAAGGTCGTGACCGTCTGGATCATCTTGGCGGGCGAGAGCGCGCCGAGATTCGTGACAGCCTTTCCTGGATGAACGTGATGAAGTTCAAGGAACTCGATACAGTCGTTCTTGACCGAGACGTGCCGGAACACGGCCTTCGTCGCGGAGACCACGGCGCGATCGTTCAGACCTACGATCCTGAGGGGTTGGAAGTCGAGTTCGTCACGGCCTCTGGACGGACTCAGGCACTCGTCACTTTGAAGGAACGCGATGTCCGCGCCGTCGGTGACAAGGATCTCATCTCCGTTCGCACTGTTGACCGTGGCGCCGCCTAAACTAGCCCGCATCCCGTCGATTCGCGGGCAACGGATCGAGGCGTAGGTCCCTTCGACGTTCGGCCCGCTTGTTCGGGACGGGCACAACAGCCGCTATCCAGCTCGACTCTGGTTCAGTCGACAGGGCTGAGCAGTGTGTTTGCCGACAACGCCTCTCCGACTGCAACGCCTCGTTCGCTACCTACGTCCGGTTCGCGCAAGCAACCGCAAGTTGCTGTCTCGTCGGACATGGGCTCGAGGTGACGAGACATGAATCGGCGGCCTGAACTAACTCGCAATGGGGTTGTCGGCAGGTTGTTTCAATCCTTCATCGGACTCGGCTTGCTTGGCGCCGCATTCGTGAGCTGCCAGGCCGATAGGCTCCGGAACCCCGTTTTAAGGCCCGATGCTTCGGTGCCGGAGACCGCTCCAGCACCCGATACCACCGCTCGTGATGGTTGCCGTCCTCGTGACGTCCGCGACGATCGACCGGGCGGCGGTGACGAGACCGGTCTACCGGATGCGCTGCTGCCGGACGGGGCGAGCGTGCGTCTTCGGGAGTTGGCGCGTGGTTGCGTCGACCTGCCGGCGCCGTCGACGCCGACATCGAAGCCACGCTTGGGGCTTTCTCCTCGTCACCTGTGGTCAGCTGTCGTGATCTCCTCGGTCTTCGAGCCACAAGGTGTTACATCCTCCGGCGCATTTCTCGCGGTCTCGGCCGGTGCACTCACCACGATCGTGAATCGGCAGACACGTGTCACTGCGACACTTGGAGGCTTGGGCGAGATGGAGACCGACATCGCTTCGGTCGGAGACGGCCGGGGCAATTTTTTCATCGGCGGGCGCTCAATCTCGTCGGTCAACCAAAATGGCGTCAACTGGAGACGTCCTGTGATGTATGGCCCGCCCGTTGGAAGTGAGTCGGGAAGTTGCGAGATGCTTCGGTCAGGGAGGCGATCCATGGTCGTTGCCGTCTGCAACGATGGCGGCGTCTATGCCTTCTCGGACAGCGGGGATGGGTTGTGGGCCGCCCTGCCCGCGGGGCGCGAGTTCCAGGGCATTGGAGCCTATGCAGGCCTCTCGGACCTATTGCCGTATTGGTTGGACGGTAGGGAAGAGTTTCGCCTGGACGCGCAGACCGGAACGCGGGTCGCAGGTCCCGCCCCCGGACTCTGGCGAGGTCGAGGCGGTGTGAGGACTGGCGTCCTCGCCATGGCGGGCCCCAATCGGGGAATCGTCGATCGTTGCGGTCACAGCGTTCATCCAGTTGTCGGGGCGGCACCCAACTCCGAGCCGACGATAGTTGGCAACCCGGACGAAACCATCGTCGTGGGAGCACCTTTGCCGGACAACACGGGCGTCCTCACGACCTTACACGGTCCCGATGGAGCCTTGCGCGCTGGGCCCAAGAAGACGGGCGCCGTGGTTGCCGCCGGGGCCGACGGGACGTTCATCACGGTGTCGTGCCTCAACCGCGCCACGCCGAGGCCGAAGACTCCCGTGGAGGTCATCGGCCTAGACGGTGATCTGCAGGTTCGATGGCGAGTACCGCTCGAGCCACCCCCGGGAACGCCCATCGGCTTTGGACATCAGTGTCCGGGTCTGGGGGTGGTGCTCGATCCCGACGGGATGCTCTACCTGGCTCAAGCGAGTGCGGGCGGGGTTCTGCTCCACGCGGTCCAGACCGATAGCCCCGGGCTTGCCGAAACCTCGTGGCCCGTCCTTTTCGGGGACAACGAAGCGTCGAACTGGTGGGACTGAGGATCGGCGGCCCGACGGCCGGCCGATCCCGCGCGAGGCCCCGGCTAGAGCCGCGTCCGGATTCGTTCGACGGCTTCTTCGACGTTTTCGCGGAAGCCGAAGGCTGACATGCGGAAGTAGCCTTCGCCGCAGCTGCCGAAGCCGGAGCCGGGGGTGCCGACGACGTTGGCTTTGCTGAGGAGCAGATCGAAGAACGCCCACGACGTCATGCCCGAGGGGACCTTGACCCAGATGTAAGGCGCGTTGACGCCGCCGTAGACCTGGTAGCCGGCCTTGCCGAGGCCCTCGCGGATGATGCGCGCGTTCTCCATGTAATAGGCGATGTTCGCTTCGATCGCGGCCTTGCCGGCGGGCAGGAAGGTCGCCTCGGCGGCCTTTTGGATCGGGTAGCTGGTGCCGTTGAACTTGGTCGTGTGGCGACGGTTCCACATCGGGTGCAGCGCCTGCAGCTCGCCCTTTTCGTCGCGGGCTTTGAGGTCCTTGGGGATGACCATGTACGCGCAGCGGGTCCCCGTGAACCCTGCGGTCTTCGAGAGGCTGCGCAGCTCGATCGCGACCTGTCGCGCGCCCGGGATCTCGTAGATGCTGTGGACCTGGCCGGGCTCGCGGATGAACGCCTCGTAGGCCGCATCGAACAAGATGATCGATTCGTTCTTCTTGGCGTAGTCCACCCAGCGGGTCAGCGACGCACGCGAGAGCACGGCCCCGGTCGGGTTGTTGGGCGAGCACAGGTAGATGATGTCCGCGCGGCGTTCGGGCAGCGGCGGGTCGAAGCCGTTCTCGGCCGTGGTCGGTAGGTAGACCAGCCCGCCATAGCGCCCCTGCGCATCGGCAGCCTCGGTGCGGCCCGCCATCACGTTGGTGTCGACGTAGACCGGGTAGACCGGGTCGGTCACCGCGATGACGTTGTCGAGCGAGAAGATCTCCTGCACGTTGCCCGAATCGCACTTGGAGCCGTCCGAGACGAAGATCTCGTCGGGTGCGACCTCAGCGCCCTGGGCCTTGTAGTCGTCGGCGATCGCCTGCAAGAGGAAATCGTAGCCCTGCTCGGGGCCGTAACCCTTGAAGCCCCCGCGCGTGCCCATCTCGTCGGCGGCTGACTTCAGCGCATCGACGATGGGTGGCGGCAGCGGCAGGACGACGTCGCCGATTCCGAGCCGGATGATCTTGGCGTCCGGGTTGGCACCGGCGAAGGTCCGGACGCGTTTGGCGATCTCGGAGAAGAGGTAGCTTGCTTGCAGCTTCTGATAGTTGGCGTTGATCTTGGCCATGGCGATGGGTCGCCGAGACTAGTCGAGCCGGCCGATGAGGTCCACCCGACACCCGCGCCTGATGCTGCCGTGCGCGCTCGGCCATTCCTCCCCATGCCGGTGGCCCCGCAGGTCGCCGCTCAAGTCGTAGACATGTCCTACATCTTCGTCGTGCCTTGTGCTTGAATGCGCGCCCCATGAGCACCCCCCCGGCCGCCAGCGCGGCCTCACAAAATGCGCCCGCGGTGGCGCTGGTCACCGGCTCGAGCCGGGGCCTTGGACGCGGCATCGCCGAGGTCCTCGCGCGCGACGGCCTGTCGGTCGCGGTTCACTACGCCAGCAACAAGGCCGCGGCCGAAGAGACCGTCGCGTCGTGCGCCAAGCTGGCGGTCAACCCGCAGCAGCGCTTCGTCGCGGTCGGCGGCAACGTCGGTCTCGCGGCTGACCGGGCCTCCATCTTCGAGCAGACGCTGGCCGCCTTCGGTCGTCTCGATGCCCTGGTCAACAACGCCGGCATCGCGCCGCGCATTCGGGCCGACATCGTCGATGCCACCGAGGAGATCTTCGACGAGGTCATAGCGGTCAACCTCAAGGGCCCCTACTTCCTGTCGCAGCTTGCGGTCAGGCACTGGCTCTCCGAGCGCGGACGCAGCGACGTGCGCTTGCGCGGCGGCTTCAAGCTGATCTTCGTCTCGTCGATCTCCGCCTATCTCGCCTCGATCAACCGCGGCGAGTACTGCGTCTCGAAGGCGGGCCTCGCGATGGCGACCAAACTCTGGGCCTCGCGCCTGGCCACTGACGGCGTGCAGGTCTTCGAGGTTCGCCCCGGCATCATGGCCACCGACATGACCGCGGGTGTGAAAGAGAAATACGACAAGCTGATCGGCGAGGGCCTGGTTCCGCAGAAACGGTGGGGCAGTGGCGACGACGTCGGTCAGGCAGTCAGCGCGCTTTTGAAGGGGTATTTTCCGTTTTCCACCGGTGACGTGATCAACGTCGACGGCGGCATCCATCTGCAGAGGTTGTGAAGTGCTGAAAATCGACGAGACACTGACGGTCAAGGATCTGGTCCCCTCCATCCGGCGCTTGTTCGAGCTGTCGGGCAAGAAGATCGAGCGCCTGGAAAAGCGCTGGAATCCTGCCCATGGCACGCCGGTCTTCACCATCGACGGCAAATACGCCACGCGCGGCTGGACCGAGTGGACACAAGGGTTCCAGTTCGGCGCCGCGATCTTGCAGTACGACGCCACCGGCGAGCCGAAGTTCGCCGAGATCGGCCGCACCGCCACGGTCGAGCGCATGGCTTCGCACCTCACGCACATCGGCGTGCACGATCACGGCTTCAACAACGTCAGCACCTACGGCAACCTGCTGCGCCTGCTGCGTGAAGGCCGCCTGCCCGACAACAGCTGGGAGCGACGTTTCTACGAGCTGGCGTTGAAGGCCAGCGGTGCCGTGCAGGCCGCGCGCTGGACGCAGCTCGGGCCCGACCTCGGCTACGTCTATTCGTTCAACGGTCCGCATTCGCTCTTCGCCGACACCATCCGCTCGATGCGAGCGCTGGCGGTGGCGCACCAGCTGGGCCACGTGCTGATGGGCGAGGGCGACAAGGCCATCTCGCTGCTCGGGCGGCTCATCGCCCACGGCGAGGCGACCGCGCGCTACAACGTCTACTTTGGCCAGGGGCGCGACAGCTACGACGTACGCGGTCGGGTGGCCCACGAATCGATCTTCAACCTCAACGACAAGGCGTATCGCTGCCCCTCGAGTCAGCAGGGGTTTGCGCCCTTTACGACCTGGACGCGTGGGCTTGCCTGGATCGTCTGCGGCTATCCCGAGC
>JANNNO010000452.1:0-4502 GCA_031398585.1 Myxococcales bacterium
GACGTCCAAAAGCTGATGCGCGACAAAAAAGCCTGCATCTAGCCGGCACCTCCGTCTCCGACGGCTGTTCGCGACCGCGGTAACGCCGTCGCCCCCCGTGCTCCGCGGCCGCCCCTCACCCGCCGCCCTTCGACCGGCGGCCTCTCCCCGCAAGCGGACCGCAAGCGGGGCGAGGCAAGGCCCCTCGCCTTCCGTCGAGCGGGATCGACTGTCCGTCAGCCCGGGTGTCTACCGGAGCTCGGCTTCGGCCTTTAGCCAGTGGTCGAGGTGGCGGCCGTCGGGGCAGCCTTCCTCGAGGTAGATCGAGTACGCGCGCGCAGCGACCTCGCCCGGGTTGACCGATGACGATGATGGCGATGAAGACCCCGCCACGCCCGTCTTACCCGGAAGGAATCGCAACGCATTTTTCCGAGACACCTTCGAGATCGTTCCCTTAGCCATGCTCAGAGCCTCGCGCTGGGTGCGATCACTGTCAAAAAAATGGCTGATTCTGGAATCTTCGTGAGCGGCGGGTGCTGGCGGATGGCACCTTCATGCGGCGTCGCATAGGATGGCCCCGTTTCAATCTGAAACGAAATCCTGACGATGCTTCCGAAGCCCCGACTCTTCGCGTAAGAGCGGGGCCAGAGTCCGTAAGTTCCAGCCGATGGTGTCCCCTCCGATGTCTGATGGTGAACAGAATTCCAGCCCCTTCGAGGTCAGTCCCGCCAACCTCCCGTTCGTTGAGGAGCTCTACCTCAACTACCTGAAGGATCCGGGCTCCGTCGACGAGTCGTGGCGTCAGCGATTTCAGGCCTGGGGCCCGCTCGACCCGGCCTCCTTCGATACGCCGCCCGCGTACGGCAGCCACGCCTTTGCGCACGACCGCGAGAGCAACGGCATCAACGGACACGGCACGGTGACGGGCGCCGGTGCCGCCAACAAGGGCACCACCGCCAGCAACGGCGCCCTCGCCGCCCAGGGCGCCACCGCCAACAACGGGGCCGCCAAACCCGCGCGGGCCACACCGATTGCCCTCCCGGCCGTTGCCCCCGCGACCAACGCGGCTCCCGCACGCTCCACGCGTCCCGTCTCCGAAGGGAACGACATCGCCTCTGTAGCCGGCAAGCGTGCGCTCGCCGGCAAACGCGTCCGCCGCCTCATCGACGATTACCGCGAGCTCGGCCATCTGGCCGCCGACCTCGATCCGCTCGGCCTCGAGGATCGCAAAGCCAACCGCATTCGCCTCGAGGACTACGGCCTTGCCCCCTCCGATCTCGACGACCTCGTCGAAGCCGACGGCATCGCCGAGGGCCGACCGGTCAAGCTGCGCGAGCTGCTCGAGCTGCTGGAAGAGACTTACTGCCGCACCGTCGGCATCGAGATTTCGCACATCCACAACCCCGAGATGCGCAGCTGGCTGCAGCAGCGGATCGAATCGACCCGCAACCGCGTCCGCTTCACCCGCGCCGAACAGCTGCACATCCTGGCCAAGGTGACCGAGGCCGAGGTCTTCGAGCAGTTCCTGCAGACCAAGTTCCTCGGCGCCAAACGCTTCTCGCTCGAAGGCGCCGAGAGCATCATCCCGGTGCTCGACCGCATCGTCGAGCGCGCCTCCCGCGCCGGCGTCTCGCAGATCGTGCTCGGCATGGCCCACCGAGGTCGGCTCAACGTGCTCTCCAACGTGCTCGGCAAGCCGCCGGCCGAGATCTTCTCGGAGTTCCTCGATCGCACCACCGAGCTCGGCGACGCCCACGGCGGCGACGTGAAGTATCACCTCGGCTACTCGAGCGATCGCACGACCACCTCGGGACGCGTGCACATCTCGCTCACTTTCAATCCCAGCCACCTCGAGGCGGTCAACACCGTCGTCCAGGGCCGCATGCGCGCCAAGCAGGACCGCATCAGCGACGAGTCGCGCACCAAGGGGTTGCCGATCCTGCTTCACGGCGACGCCGCGTTCGCCGGTCAGGGCGTCGTTGCCGAGGCCCTCAACATGTCGGGCCTCGATGCCTATACCGTGGGTGGGACCATCCACCTCGTCATCAACAACCAGATCGGCTTTACCACCAGTCCCCGCTCGGCGTACTCGACGACCTACGCCACCGACGTCGCGCGCATGCTGCAGACGCCGGTCATTCACATCAATGGCGAGGATCCCGAAGCGGTCGCGCAGGCCGTCGATCTGGCCGTCGACTTCCGCCAGACCTTCCACCGCGACGTCGTCGTCGACATGTGGTGCTACCGCAAGCTCGGTCACAACGAGACTGACGAGCCGACCTTCACGCAGCCGATCATGTACAAGGCGATCGCCGGTCGCCCAGCGCCGCGCCAGATCTTCCTCGAACGCCTCTCGAAGATGGCGACCGGCGAAGCCGCTGTGACCGCGGCCGACGTCGAAGCGATCACCACACAGCGCCGCCAGGCATTGGAAGAAGCGCTGGATCAGGCGCGCAAGTTCCACGCTCCGCCTCGCCCCAGCACCTTTGCCGGCGTCTGGTCCAAGCTGAAGGGCGGGCCCGAATCGACGGTCCGTGACGTCACCACCGCCGCCTCACCCGACGCCCTGGCTGCGGTTGGTCAGGCGCTGGGCACGTTGCCCGCCGGCTTCACGCCCCACCCCAAGCTGGTCCGCCTGCTGAAGGACCGCGCCGCCATGGCGCTCGGGCAAAAACCCATCGACTGGGGCGGTGCCGAAGCGCTGGCGTTCGGAACGTTGCTCGGCGAAGGCGTGCGCGTGCGCTTCTCCGGGCAGGACGTTCGCCGAGGCACCTTCAGCCATCGGCACGCCGTGCTCATCGATTACATGACCGGTGCCGAGCACACGCCGCTGTCTCACGTTGCCCCCGGCCAGGGCGCGCTCGAGATTCGCGACAGCTGCCTGTCCGAGTTCGGCGTGCTCGGCTTCGAGTACGGCTACAGCCTCGACATGCCCGAGGGGCTCGTCGTCTGGGAAGCGCAGTTCGGCGACTTCGTGAACGGCGCCCAGGTGATCATCGATCAGTTCCTGGTCTCGTCCGAGGCCAAGTGGAATCGCGTCTCGGGTCTGGTGATGTTGTTGCCGCACGGCATGGAAGGCCAGGGCCCGGAGCACTCGAGCGCGCGGCTCGAACGCTTCCTCAACATGGGCGTCAACGACAACATCCAGGTCTGCAACGTCTCCACGCCCGCGCAGCTCTTTCACCTGCTGCGCCGTCAGGTCAAGCGCCCGTACCGCAAGCCGCTCATCGTGATGAGCCCCAAGAGCTTGCTGCGGCACCCGGCCGTCATCTCGCCGCTCGAGGACTTCACCACCGGCCAATTTCGCCACGTCATCCCCGAGAACACCGGGGAAGGCGGTTTCGATCCGAAAGTGGTCGACCGCGTCCTGCTCTGCAGCGGCAAGATCTACTACGACCTCATCGCCGCGCGCGAGGTGCTGGGCCTGAGGAACGTCGCCATCGTTCGGCTCGAGCAGCTCTACCCGCTGCGAACCGAAGAGGTGCTGGACGCGCTGTCGATCTTCAAAGAAGGCATCCGCGCCATGTGGGTTCAGGAAGAGCCGCGCAACATGGGTGCCTGGAACTTCATCAGCCGGGTGCTGCCGCCCCTGCTCGCCAGCACGTTCAAGTGGTCGGGCGTGAGTCGCCCGTTCTCCGCCAGCCCTGCCACAGGATCGCTGTCGCGGCACAACCTCGAACATGGCAAGCTGCTAGAAGAGGCGCTCGGCGTTGGGCCGGGTTCGGTTGTCATCGACAAAGGTCAGATCAAGAAGGGTTCCGGTTCATGAGCACGCTACAACTCAAGATCCCCGCGCTCGGTGAGTCGATCACGGAGGCGACGATCGGCAAGTGGAAGCGCGCCGAGGGTGATGCCGTCAAGGGCGACGAACCTCTCGTCGAGGTCGAGAGCGACAAGGCGACCCTCGAAGTCCCCTCTCCGGGCACGGGCGTGTTGCGCAAGATCCTGCACCAGTCAGGTGCGACAGTGCGCGTGGGCGACGTGATCGCCGAGATCGAAGCCGGTGCCGTCGCAGCGCCCAGCGCCCCTGCACCGAGCGCGCCGGCAGCGCCTCCGGCCGCACCTGCGGCCCCGGTCGCCGCCAAGCCAACGGCCCCCGCCGCCAGCCCCGCGCCGACGCCCGCAGCCCCCGCAGCGTCCCCAACGTCCGCACCTGGCGCGCCTGCCAGCAACGGTCACAGCGCCGCGCCAGTCGCTGCGGTCAACGCGTCACCAGCCTTGCGCCGGATCATGGCCGAACAGGATCTCGCCGCGGGCGACGTCGCAGGCTCCGGTCCCGCGGGCCGCATCGAGCGCACCGACGTGGAACGGGCCATCTCCGCGCGATCCACACCGAGCGCACCCGCACCCGCCCCTGCACCCAAGCCGACCGTCGCTGGCCCCAACGAACGCGTGGTGCCGATGACGCCGCTGCGCCGAACCGTCGCCCGCCGACTGCTCGAGGCGCAAAACACGGCCGCCATCCTCACGACGTTCAACGAGATCAACATGGCCGAAGTGATGGCGCTGCGGGAGCGCTATCA